>JAZRHA010000021.1:0-26125 GCA_045644515.1 Elusimicrobiaceae bacterium
CACTTCCACAAAAGTCATATCAGTAACAAAAAACAGAGATATCTCACCATCAAACTGCAGTTATACCGATATATTGCCTGCCACTCAAAGCACACTAGGGGCCGGATACACACCCGGCGCCTATTTTTTAAATAAAGTTGCCCCCACCCGGCAAGTATTTTTGAGAAAATTTTGATTTTCTCTTTGACAACGTGTACCAAGAAGTAAAACGAGCATAGCGAGTTTGCGGTACTCTAGGAAAAGAAAAATCAAAATTTACCAAAAAGAATTAGCCGGCAAAAAATGCTAAAATTAGGTAATACCAATAGGAGAGTAAAATGAAAAAGCACATAAAAAACAATGTAAATTGGGTTGGGTTCTTAGATTGGGAACTCAAAAAATTTCACGGGGAAGATTATTCAATTTTGCACGGATCCAGCCAAAACGCATATTTAATTGAGGAAGAAAAAACCGTCTTAATTGATACGATTTGGACACCGCACCGCTTTGATTTTGTTGAAAATTTAAAAAAGGAAATTGACCTTAAAAAAATTGATTTTATCGTCGCAAATCACGGCGAATGCGACCATTCCGGCGCACTCACCGCTTTGCTTGAAGAAATACCGAACACCCCCATTTATTGCACTGCTGCCTGCGTTAAAAGTTTGGAAGGCCAATATGGCAAACGCGGTTGGAATTTCAAAGTTGTTAAGACGGGTGACAGCGTGGAAATCGGTAACGGTAAAAAACTTATTTTTGTTGAAATGAAAATGTTACATTGGCCCGATTCCATGGCAACATATTTAACGGGTGATAATATTTTATTTTCAAATGATGCCTTCGGCCAACATTTTGCCGTCGAAGAATTATTTAACGATAAAGCAAACCAATGCTTACTTTTCCACGAGGCAATAAAATATTTCACAAATATTTTGAACCCTTTTGCCATGCTCGCCGCAAACAAAATTAAGGAAATAAAAAATTTGAATTTGCCGATAGATATTATTGCCCCCTCCCACGGTGCAGTATGGCGCGATAATCCCATGCAAATTGTTAATTTGTACGAAAAATGGGCAAATGCTTATCAAGAAAATCAAATAACAGTTGTGTATGATACGATGTGGGAAGGCACAACAAAAATTGCGCACCGCATCGCCGAAGAAATACACAAACAAAGCCCGGACACCGTCGTAAAAGTTTTCAGTATTGCAAAGCATGATAAAAATGAAATTATGACTGAGGTTTTTAAATCAAAAGCAATAGCGGTTGGTTCCCCGACGGAAGGCAACGATATGCTTTCTAGTGTTGCCGGCTGGATGGCATTTTTGAAATCACTTAAATTTAAGAACAAAAAAGCCGCCGCTTTCGGCTGCTACGGGTGGAGCGGCGAATCTGTAAAACTGATTCAAGACAAATTAAAAGAATCCGGTTTTACTGTTGTTGACGCATCCATAAAATCATTATGGAACCCGACGGAAGAAACCCTTGCGCAAGTACCTGAAATGGTTAAACAATTACTTGCGTAATTGCGTAAAATATTTAGCACATAAAAAACTCCTTGTAACAAACAAGGAGTTTTTATTTTCGGAAGTTTTTTACCTCCTCCACGGTGAATTATGTCTCGGCGGTTTAGGTGCATGTGGAACAGGTTTCGGATGTCTCGGTCTAAAAGGCACTATCACCTTTTTATGATGAGCATGATGACGTGGATATGATCTTATACTTACATAATACCCATCACCACCCAAATCAACTTGTTGCCTGACGGGGGCAGCGCAGCAAGCGGAGAGCATAAAAATACCTACAAATAAACCAAGATAGTTTTTCATATAAACCTCCTTTTTACAGGTTCTATAAATATAATGCATAACTATCAAAATTTATTGCAGGTTTGTTTTTTACAAGTATCCTCTAATTTGATATAATTTAGTATATAGTTAAGTTGGAGAGATGGCCGAGTGGTTGAAGGCGCAGTCCTGGAAAGACTGTATACTCCAAAAGGGTATCGAGGGTTCGAATCCCTCTCTCTCCGACGTTAAGTCTTTAATTTTTAGCATATATTCCCGTTTAGATTTCGTCCCGACGGGGATTTTTTTATAAACAACTTATAGCATCGGGTTCTTGATACATTTCCGTATTTTTAGACGCATTTTTCGTTTCCATGCTAATGATATTACGTCGAAAGTTGTTTGTCGGTAATTATTTATGGAAGATTTTCTCTTGTTCTTGCCAATTAGATGTGCGGATGGAAAGTAATTTTTTAAGAGTACAATCTGCCGGTTGAGTGCCGTTTAAAATATTTATTACAATATTAGGTGATAAAAAACTTAATTTTAATAATCGTATCATATACTGATAAGATATTTTTTTCTCTTTGGCAATTTGATGAGGGCTTTTCCCCTCTAATACTTCTTGATGCCATTTAAATGCTAAGATTAAATTTTTAATTAACTCTTTATTAATTTGCTTATTTGGTTTAACAAATTGTCCCACAATAACTTTGGCACCATTATCTATTACGCTGATATGATAAGGTTCTTTATAATTCATATTTTGTTTTAATTCTTCAGATTTTAAAGGAACAATTTCCCTACCCTCATAAATTGCATTTAATAGTTCTGATACTTGCTCCGGGTGTAAAACTATTTCTATTTCATTGGGGTATAATTTAATCTGCTTAATTAATAACTTTTCTATATTTCTGGTTAATACATGCGATGGTAAAAATTCTAATATCTTCTTTTGCTTAGGAACTTCAAAATTTTTTAAATACGGATAAACTTTTGTTTTGTCTTCAAAGAACTGCCTAAACCAATTATCTATAAACTGCTCTAATTTCGGTAAAGATACTTTGCTGACTTTCCCTAATTTACCCGGTTCTTTTCGTATAATTGCTTGGCTGAGATAATAACGATACTGTTTCCCTTTACTGCCTGTACTCCAACTCGGGCTCATAGCATTATTGTTATCATCATATAATTTACCTGCTAAAAGGCTCTTGCCGGGATTATAGTTTAAACGGCTTATACGATTCCCTGCCATTACATTTTGCACCTGTTCAAATAATTCTTGTGATATTATTCCTTGATGTTCCCCTTTATACCATGTCCCTTTATGACCTACCAATCCAATATATGCTTTGTTGCGTAAAATACAGTTTAAATTACCTACCGATAATTTGTAACCTTGTTCGGCTAACCACTCTTTAACAAGTGTAGTGCTTTTAAGTTCTAAGTATTTTGTAAATATATTATTAACTATTTTTGACTTTTCTTCATCCGGATATATCTTTTTATCTTTACGGTAATAACCTAGCGGTGGCCTACCGCCCATCCACATTCCTTTCTTCTTACTGGCTGCCATTTTATCTCTTATTCTTTCACCAGTTACTTCACGCTCAAATTGTGCAAATGATAAAAGCATATTAAGTGTCAATCTACCCATACTTGTAGTCGTATTAAAATGTTGTGTAATAGATACAAATGAGGCATTATGTTTATCAAGCACTTCCACAATCTTGCTAAAATCCATTAAACTGCGTGTTAAACGGTCTATCTTATAAACCACTATAATATCCACCAGCCCATTTTTAACATCGGATAATAAACGCTTTAGAGCTGGACGTTCTAAATTTCCGCCCGAATAACCGCCGTCATCATATTCATTGGGTAATAATTGCCAATGCTCATGCTTTTGGCTTTTGATATATGCCTCGCATGCTTCCCTTTGGGCCTGCAAACTGTTAAACTCTTGCTCTAGACCTTCTTCGGTAGATTTGCGAGTATAGATAGCGCAACGCACTTTTTTATCACTCATTTTTTAACTCCGAAAAATACATTACCGTTCCAATTTTTACCCGTTATGGCTTTAGCTACACCTGACAGACTTTTATAAAGTTTATTTTGATATAAATATCCTTGCGCAACAATTTCCACTTCGTATTTGATACCCTGATATGAACGTATCATTTTTGAACCGATTTCTAATGTCGCTTTATGTTTAGAACTGATATTTTTATTTGACTTATCCACTTCATAAAAAAAGCCAAGCGGAGAAATTTTCTCTTGCCTAGCTTGTTCATACCATAACAAATATTTGATTATTAAACTGCGTCCGATTGGCGGTGTTGGCGTTCCGATAATTTCTGCCCATTTTAAACGCAATTCCTTAGAAGTTAATTCTGTGTAGTTTGGCATATATCCTCCTACACATATTACTGCTTATAATTCGCAAGAAGTCAAGTTATTTTTTAAATAAACATAAAAGATATCCTAATATTTCTTCCGAATCATGATCGGTAATGCGACATGATTTATAAAACAGGAAAATACTTTCCAAAATAACCGCTTTCCAAACGATAAATGATTATAAAATAACATAGTATATTCTGTACTACCTACAGCACCGCGAGCCCGTTTAAAAGAAGCAACTCCGGATGAAAAATTCATTTGAATGGGAATATTTTGCTCTATCATTTGCCAACCCCATAAAGATAAGGCCCGGTATATTCCTTCTGATTTATCAGTTTTAGTATCATAACCAAAAATAGGCGGAGTAGCTCCTATACCATTAGTAAATAAGCCACATACTCCCTTATTTACATCACCCTGTTTAAGCATACGCATATAAAACAAACTGTTTTCAAGCATATAAGCATAGTACATAGTCGTAAATTGAGGGTTTAAATCTGAGTATTTAAGTAAATATAATGAATCATAAAACCGGGCTATATCAATAGCATCTTTTTTTGTAACTATTGCCCAATAATATCCTTTTTTTCTAGCTATTGCTGTATCCCTGCGTAATTGATTACGGGCTTTTGTTCGTATATTTTCCGATTTTAATAAATAAACACGGCGGGAAGCAATTTTACAACCACCTAAAGATGTTAAATCAGCCAATGCTGTTGCATTATAATCTTCATTTAAAGAACGAAATGCGATTAAAAATCCAGGGAATTTGTCTTGTGCCGCTTTAACCAATTGTTGATATTGTATTTTTGTTATCGGTACATATAAATTAGTGGAAAGCATAAAATTGTTTAAAATTACCACTTTATTTATTTTTGCTTGTTTTGCTATCCAACCTAATAAATTTAATAAGGGATTAAATAAGTATTTAAGTATGCCTAAACCCACAATGTTCATTTCTTCTTTACAATAAGAAATATAATGAGTATACAAGGAACACACATAAGAATTTTCATATTGTGCCGTATTTTTAGTTACAGGTATCAAAATATCATCAATCTGAGCGAGCCATACTTCGGTATTAACATTGGCTATTAACTTTCTGCTTCCCTCTTCTATAAAAGGTTTTACATAATCATAAACAGCTTGTGCTTGCTTATTGGAAGGCGGAACATAATTTTGATATTCCTTCGGGCTTATAAATTTAATCATATACAGAAATTCCTTTTTACACGTTTATATTTTAGTGTTAAATCATACGGTTGTTGCCATACAGTTAATTTAATTTGAATAGGTAAAATCTGTTTTAATTCTTTAAGCAATTCTTCCGAGCAAACATATTCTTTAGGTAAAGACAGTTCTGCTTCAGTTAAAGATAATTGGCAAAACTGGAAATTACCTACCGAAGGTAAATGCCGCAATACTGCACGGACAATAAAATCAGGAAAGACAGGATTAGGTGGATTACCCGGGGAATATAGGACATCATCACAACGTCCTTCAATACGTGAAATAATTGTTGAAGTATTTCCACAAGGGCAAGGTGATTTATCTTCCGTTAAAATATCATTTAATTCATAGCGGATAATGGGCTGTGTACTACGATTTAAATCTGTTAAAATGGGTACAAAACGACCGGAATTTTTATCAATATATTTTTTCTCTACAATCATTAATTCTTCGTTTAAGTGCAAATTACCGTGCGGACAGGTACAAGCAATCAATCCTTCCGTTGCCTGATATACTTGATGAATTTTACAACCAAAAATATTACTTACAAATATTTTAACATCGTCATACAAAACATCTGCTACGGAGATAATTTTTAATGGTTTAATTTCCATCTTTTTCTGTTCTTGTGCTTTCGCCAGCAAATAAAGTACTGAAGGCGGCGCTACCAAAATATCAGGTTTATAATTCTGTAAAGCTACTATATGTTGTTCAAAAGGGTTTTTTAAATCAAAAAATTTAAATTGAATAATTCTGCTTTTAACGCTCTCATACAAGTTATTATCCGCACGCAAAAAGAAAGCAATTTTTTGCTTACAAAAAATAGATTTCGGTAACATTTTCGCCAAGATAGTTCCGCTCCATTGTGCCTGTTCATACGGACTGATTAAAAATACTCCGCGTATTCCCGAAGTACCTGAAGATAAACCGACACTATATTTACCGATTTTCGGAGTAAAATCACGTGTAGCTTCTGCTTGTTGAGCTATTTGTTGCGCCTTTGTAAGAGTGATATTTGTTGTATTCAATTCATCAAAATCGGCCATTAATTTCGCCTTATCCATATAAGGCCATGAAGATAAATCATCCTTACAGACTGGTATTTTCCTGTAAAAAGAACTATGTCGTTGCATGTACCTTAAAATGTTTTTTAATTTCTTTTGCTGATATTTTTCTAATTGCTTACGGGAAGAAAAATGTAAACAATATTTAGCACGTAAATAATAATAAAACATCAACAATTTATAAAACATTATTCTTCCTCATGCGTAAATAAAATTTTTATATCCGGTAAATTAGCTAATTTAGAAAGAGTTTGCAAATAATCAATTTTACTTTCTACGAACAACAAAGCCAAAGAAGACGGTTCACCGCCTTTTTTGAAATTAGAGCGTTGCCAAGCAGCATCAGCGGCAAGTAAAATGTTTTCATTTTTAAGAAATAACCCTAATTGTCCTTTAGCATGCCCCGGAAGATCAACAGCATACATATTTGGCAAATTAATTAAGGGATAAAAAGTTAAACCGCTTATCTCTTTCGATTGTTCTTTATTTACAAATACTATACGTTTTTCAAAATTATCCGGTAATAATTCTGAAATAAATCCTTTACAAACTTGGCGTAATTTTGAAAGTTTTTTGAGTGATTCATATCCTTCTTTTGAACAAATAAATTTTGCATTATGGAAATCTTTAAGCCCACCAATATGATCAGCATGGAAATGAGAAATAAAGATATATTTTACTTCTTTGGCAGATATCCCCAAATCAGCAAGTTGTGAAATAGCAGTTTTGTTTTTAGGTATAGTTATTGGAATAAGTTTTTTATATAAATATGCTGGCCAATATTCCATAATATTATTTACATCCGCACTATATCCGCTATCAAAAAGCAAAAATCCGTCTTTTAAAGATATCAAATAACATTTTGCATAGAAATGTACAAATTTCCAACTCCCTTTCTTGGTAGCGAGCCGTTCTAATTGCTTGCAATAACCGCAAGATAAAATTCTAATATTTCCAATTTTTGATGACATATTGCAATCCTTGTTCTATTGTTATTTTAGGTTTATATCCCAACTCATTCTTTGCTTTATCTATGCAAAAAGTTTGGTCTTTACTAATTAGTCCGACACTATAAACAGTAAAAGGAGGTTCTTGTTTCGGTAAAAATACCTGATAAAATTTTTCTAACAAATAAGCATAAGTTTTTACAAGAGCAAAAGGTAATTTTTTGCCTTTATATTTATATCCCAGACCTGTTATTAATTTTTCTACGGTTTTTTGTAAAAGAATATGTTCGTCATTTGTAATATTATAAATTTGACCGCTGTATTTGTTATCCGCAATCAAAGCACATTTAATTGCTTCCACGACGTTATCTACATAAGTAATATCTGTCAAAGGTCCGCCTGTTTTGGAAAATTCAGGAAAAAATCTTGTATTATTTGCTTTTAATAAACGCGGTAATAATGCGGTATCCCCTAAACCAAAAATCGCTCTTGGACGCAAAATAATAGCATTAAGGCCTTGTTTTGATGCCTGTAAAATTTCTTGTTCTGCTAAATATTTAGTAGTAGCATAATGATTTACTTTGCTTACAGGTAATATCATATCTTCTTTAATATTACTATGGTCTTTGAAATCAAAATATACGCTTGTAGAAGATATATGAACAAAACGTTTAATACCATACTTTAATGCTTGTTCCGTAAGTAATTTCGTCGCTGTTACATTGTTTATATAGAAATCGCTATATTTACCCCAAGCGGAACTTTTGGCAGCACAATGAACAACAGCATCCACACTTTGCCAAACTGTTTCAGGTAAAGGTTTTGTTAAATCTGCTTGAACAAAAGTAATTCCTTGAGGAATTTTTGATAAATTGCGTCCTATTCCAACGATATCATAACCTTCTTTTCCCAATATTTCACATGCCCGCCCACCTAAAAAACCGGTTGCACCTGTTATTAATATTTTCATTGAAATAGTCCTCCGTTAAATTCTATATCAGCGGTACTTGCAGCCGTTGGCCCTCCGAAAAATAAACCTTTTAAAAACCACCATATAACTATCGGAATTTGAGCAAACCAAGCCAAAAAATCTTGTTTTACAGATATAAAATCAGTTGCGGCAAACAATATTTTTCTCGCCCTAATAGTTTTTATAGGTTGGCTGATTGCATAAGATAATACACCCAAAAAAGAAACAATAGCAGAAGGGCTTTTTATTTTCAAATTATCACTTTTTAATAAGAGTTTTAATAAATCATTACCGATAAACCCTAAACCGCTTGTTGCTCGGGGATTACACTCAATAGTATATAAATCTCCGTTTTGTGTTTCAATAAAATCAAAAGCAATTTGCCCTGTAAAATTAAACTCTTTACTTATTTGTTCTGTAATTTTATCAGCCTTATTATATCTAATTTTTTTGAGCAGAATGCCTGCCCCTTTACCTGCTGTTAAAACAGGTTCATAAACACATTGTGATATTATTTTCCCTTCTTTTACCAAAGCATAAGAACATATTTGCCGTCCCTCTATAAATTCCTGAACAAGATATTTCTTATTTGCTTTGTCAGATGGTATTTTGTTTGAAACTACAACCTTACTCGCAAACCTTGAAAAACGCGGTTTTATAATTTTATTTTCTTCCCATTTACAAGCAGTTTGATCAGCAAGATGGGTAACAGGGGTTAAAATGTTGGCTTGTTTTAGATAATTATAAAAAGACCATTTATCGTGCAAATAAATTAATTTTTCATGTGTATCGCAAAAGATATAACTGTATTTTTCTAATTCTTTTTTAAACTTAGAAATATAAAAAATTTCTTCACAAGTAGGAATTAAAATATCAATTTTATAATCACATAATACTTCAGATAAAGCATTTTTATACTCAGAAGAAGTCGGAACAGGGAGTTTAATAAATTTATTTACAAAACGGCTTAAAATACATACCGTAGCATAAGTACTGTCAGCGGCATAAACCTCATACCCGGCAGTATATAAAAGCCGTGCCATATATGCCACAATCGGTGCTCTTGCCCCTGTAAAAAGTATGCGTTTAGTATTCAAGTATCATCACCCCGATAGATAGACCTGCCGATGTTCCTACAAGCATTACTTTATCGCCTCGTTTTATTTTGCCGCTTTCTATAGCTTTAGCAAATGCAAACGGAATAGAAGCGGCCACATTATTGCCATATTCTTGTATGGTAAACATCATTTTTTCATTAGGTATATTTAGTTTTTTGCACATAAGATTCATAGCAAGAGGGCTTGCCTGATGGGGAATTACCATAGCAATATCTTTCCAAGTTAATTTTGTGTTTTCTAAAGCATTATTAATAATATTCGGCAATACTTTGGCGGAAACCTTATAAATACTGCGGCCGTTCATATCAAACAGATAATCAGTATTATTTTGCGGTGTATGTTTAGTTGCAAGTTGCCTTATTTGCCCGCCCTTAATACGGGCAAAATCAGCCCCTTGAATATGAGTGGAAAAAGAAGAAAATAATATTTTACCTTTGCCTTCGCTACTTAATACCGCAGCAACCGCCATATCACCAAACAAGCAAGCACTTTTGGGTTGTTCCCAATTTAAAACACCGGAAGGTTGTTCCGCACTTACTATTAAAACATTTTTATATTTACCGATTGAAAGTCCGCAATATAATGTATCTAATGCAACCATAAAACTCAAACAAGTACTGTCTATATCAAAGCAAGGAAAAGTAAAATCTGCCAACCCAAGTTCTTGTTTTAATGATGCTGCCATACAAGGAATAATTTGCCATTTACTTGCGGAAGCTGCTACTAAACAATCAATATCTTTCCAAGTTAATCCTGCTTGTTTTAGGGCTTTTTGAGCTGCTTCGGCACCTCCTTGTAAAATAGTTTTTTTATCAAAATAATAACGTGATTTTATTCCTATATTTTGTTCTGTATAGCCTTTAGGAACTTTATATAATTTATCTACCTCGCTTGAAGGCACATAACGATCCGGCAAACAATATGCAATACTTCTAAGCAAGCCTCTCATGCTATTTCTCCTGTTGTAAATCAAATAACCAACTTTTTAAAGTTTGTTCTATTTGGAAACGGTTTTTAGCAGGTATTTTTTCCGTTAACCTGCGAACCAAATCATCATAACCGGGCCAAACTTCGTCAATAAGTTCCTGCCCCTTTTTGGTAATACAGACAATATTTTCCCGTCGGCTTTGTGGGTTTGTTTTCCTGGTAAGCAATTCTGCCTTAACTGATTTCTCTACCAGTTTTGTAATATTACTAGCTGAAACTATCAGATGTTCCGCTAACTGTATTTGATTAATACCCTTGCCATTATTTTGATAGGTAGCCAGCATCAGTAAATTAAATTGCACTGTGTTTAAATTATAAGAGCGCAAATAATTTTCTACTTGTGTTTGCAAAATATTGTATATTAGTGCCAACACGTATGTAATATTTTCATATTGTCGTCCTTTATCTGGATTAATACCATAAGAACGCAGATCAGTTTTATTAGTTTTCATATAAATAGTTTACTAATAAATTATTTATTTGTCAAGTGTTTTATTTTACAAAATAGCGTTGCACACTTATTTGAAAACAATTTTTATCATTTTTTATCAGCTTTAAAATATATCAAAAAATGTCATTTTTAACTGCTTTTTCACAGCTTTGGAAAAACGAAAAAAACAGCACTTTTTACCGCTTTATTACCGCTTTGGTAAAAGAAAAACCCTACACTCTTTGCCGCTTTATTGCCGCTTTGGAAAGAAAAAAATTGCCATTTTCAGCCTGTTTTCAGCCTGTTTGAAAAATCAGTATAGTGCTAGCGAAACTAGTCACTCCGCCATTTGAAAGCCCCTGCGCAAAGTGTAGGGGTTTTTTAAATGGCGGAGAGTAGAGCGGCTTAAACTGCTTTAAGTCGCGTCGGGATTCGAAGCCCGGAGCGATGTGCGAGTTTTGCCGTAGGCAAAGGCGAGCACCGCGAGGGCAGGGGTGGAGGAAAATTCCGTCAGGAATTTTACCGAAACCCGAATCCCTCTCTCTCCGAAAAAATTTACCCTCCTTTACGGAGGGTTAATTTTTTGGAAATATAGCAAGTAATTATTTACACAAAATTATACGGATCGGCCAATACTTTAAGTTCTAACTTTTTAGGCGGTGGGTTTTGGCGTAAAGTTTGCAAAAAACTTGCAAGCATGCCGTCGTTTTTAGATTTAACTAAATAATAACATTGTGCAAAATTCTTGCTTTTTGCGCCGCACGCAACAGGGCCCTCAATTTCCATAAAATCGGCGTATGCGGTTTTTAAAGCGTCTTCCACTGCCTTGCCGTAAGTGTTTAAATCTTCTTGCTTTTTTGCAGTCAAAATCAAATGTACAAGTTTTGCATAAGGTGGGAAATTAAACTCCTTTCTAAACTCAAGTTCCTCTTTTGCAAAAGTCAAATAATTATGTTTTTCTAAGGCAAGAAAATCAAATAAATTTTTATCTTTAATTTGCACAATTAAACGCGGATTTTCCTCGCGGCAAAGCAAGGTTTTAAGCGTATACAGTGTTTGCGCAAAATGTTCGCCGGCGCGGAAATCCGCAGTTTTTAAAGATGCGCCGCCATCCAAAACCGCAGCAAGTGAGATACGACATTTTTGAAAATTTGCTCTCAAACTCAAAGCGGTACCTACAATAAAATCATAGTCGGAAAAATTAATTTTATTTAAATCAATTCTTGCTAAAGTTTGACTGTCAAGCCGCAAAATTTTCGCTTCTTTAAACAGATGTTTTAACTCTTCTTCCACCGCTTGAGTACCACCTAAAGTATCCCTAAAAATTTGGTTTTGGCAGCGCGGGCAAATCTGGTTTATACTTTCTTTTGCACCGCATTTTTTACAAAATAAAATTTCGCATTTTGCAGTTTTTTGATGGCTCAAAACCGCGTTGCATTTTTTGCATTTTGCCAAGGTATTACAAAACACGCAACTGTAAGCGCCGGCAAAACCAAGACGATTAATCAGTAGCAAAGATTGTTTACCTTTATTAAAATTATCTTCTAAAAGCAGGGCAAGTTGCGCAGAAATAAATTTATTATTTTTGACTGTATATTCAAGCGGTAAAATTTGAACTTTTGATACGGTTTTACTATCCTCAAAATTAAACAAAGCAGTATTTTTTAAAGCCTCAAGTGACGGTGCAGAAGAAATTAAAATTACTTTTCCCCCCTCAAGTTCCGCACGTTTAAAAAGCACTTCGCGCGCATGGTAATACGGGCGCATTTCTTCTTGCTTGAAAAGTTTATCTTCCTCATAAAACATTAGGCCCAGTTTCAAATTTTTGAACGGTAATAAAACCGCCGAACGTGTACCGACAACCACACAAGGTTTACCTTGATAAATTTCCGCAACAGTTTTTTTACGCGTTGCAAGCGGCACCTTGCTGTGCCAAAGCAAAATATTTTGTGCGCCGAGTTTTTGCTTAATTTCCGTAATTAATTTTGAACTGGAAACAACATCCGGTACAAGCACCAAAATTTGCCCCCCCTCAGACAAAGTTTTATGCGCAGCAAACAATGCTGCTTCCGACGGCGCAAAAGATGAACCATAAAACAAAGTTTTTTGTTGTTTTGCAGCAAAATTAAGTGCTTCTTTAATCTTGGGGTTTTGTGTATTTGCGTAAAATAAAGGTAAAATTTCGGGCTTTGCTGTACTAGGTTTTGACAATAATTTTTTTGTCAAAATTGCCGGTTTTAAAGTGTTTAAGACTTCACCAAGAGTATTTGCATAAGTGCTTGTTAAAAAACCTGCTAAAGGCAAAATTATTGACGGAAAAGGCAATTCTTCAGCCAATCCCAAAACTTCTTTTAATTTAATTTTTGGGTTTAATGTAGGTTTAGTATCAATTTCGGAAATAAAACCAAGTTGTTCCGTTTTACCGAAAGGCACTTTTACTTTTGTACCGATTGAAATTTTGCCTTCCAAAGCAGCCGGCAAAATATAATCAAAACTTTTACTTATTTTGATAAGCGAAACGGAAACCAACATAAACTACCCCTGTTTAGTAACAGTAGTTCTAGGTTCGCGGCCCATGGCAGCAAGCAGAACTTTAAGGTCCGCCCAGGCATCCTTCTTCCAGGCCGGGTTTCTAAGAAGTGCAGCCGGGTGAAATGTAGCCAAAATTTTTATTGGTTTTGAAGGCGTTGCGTAAGTTAAATTTAAGTCGTAAATCTTGCCGCGGATGGCAGAAAATGTCGGAGTATCTTTAATCAAACTTCTGCCGGCAACGGAACCGAGTGCCACAATAAAGTCAGGTGAAATTATGGCAATTTGCTCTTCAATATAGCGGCGGCATAATGCAATTTCTTCTTGATTAGGTGCGCGGTCATTTCCGTGTTTTTCCGGTTCATTTGGTTCTTTCATCGGGTGGCATTTGACCATGTTGGCGATAAAAACTTCTTCGCGTTTAAAACCCATGGCAGCAATAATTTTATCTAAAAGTTGGCCGGCACGGCCCACAAACGGCCTACCCTGACGGTCTTCATCAAACCCAGGACCTTCCCCGATAAACATAAGTTTTGTGTTAATATTACCCTCTCCCGGAACTGCTTTAATGCGCGTTTTACCAAGTTCACAGCGCGTGCATTTTGTAATTTGCTTAGCAAGTTCTGCCAACGCAGATGCTTTGTCTTTAACAACAGTTTTAACTTCGGGTGCGGCTTTTTTTGCAGAACTTTTTGTAGCCTTTGCAAGGGTTTTGGTTTTAAGCGTTGTCTGTTTCTTTTCAAGCGGTTTTTTAGCAATAAAAAACCCCTCTTCTTCATTCAAGAGGTAGTTTTTTAATTCTTTGGCTAAAATGCGCGCTTTCATTATAATTTGAGAGGTTCTTTTGCCTTTCTTTCGGCTTCTTTGCGGGCTTCTTCTTCTTCTTTAAGTTGTGCGGCAATGGATGCTTTTGATTCTTTCAAAACTTCTTTTGCGGTTACGCGGCCGCTCAAAATATCATCTAAAGCAACTTTGATAAGTTCGGTATCTTGTTTGTGTTTAAATTCCTCGCGGCGTTTCAAAACCTTGGTTGCCCAGATAGAAGCAAGCACAACGGCGTTATATTTATCTTCCGTATAATTTGTGATTTCTTCTTCAAAGTTAGTATTATTTTTATTTTCCATTTTACTCTCCTGACTTATTTAACTTTTTAACCAAATCTTTTTGCCTTACAACTTTTTTAGACTCCGCCTCAATAATAGCGCGGCAGGTACTAACGCACTCTTTTAAACTATCGTTTATTACAAGATAATCATAATTTTTTATTTGTTTTAATTCTTTCAGTGCTGTTTTTAGGCGAACATTTACATTTTGCGTGCCGTCGCTGCGGGCTGCGATTCTTTTTTTAAGCGTATTTATGCTAGGTGCCGTTAAAAAAATTGTTACAGCGTTCTTGTAAATTTTTTTGACTGTTTTTGCGCCTTGCACATCAATAACAAGCAAGGGGCATTTGCCTAACTTAAGAACACTTTCCAAAGAACTTTTTGGGATTCCGTAATAATTGACGTGCACCTTGGCCCACTCAAGCATTTGTTTGTTTTTGATTGCTTTTTCAAAGTCCTCATTAGACCAAAAAAAGTAATCCCTACCATTTTTTTCGCCGATACGCGGCGCACGCGTGGTTGCCGTAATAACACGGGCAATTTTTTTACCTTTCAAAAGTTCTTTTGCTACTGTTGTTTTGCCGGCGCCCGAAGGGGCGGACAAAATGATTGGAAAACACTCTGACATATATATATTTTATTATATTTACCCCCCTCTTTGCAATAGAAAAGGAAATCGGCAGTTGACATTTTTTGCTAGCGGCGTCTTTTGGGGATAATTTAAATTTTTCTTATCCTAGAGTACCGAGATGTCGCTTCGCTCCACGTTCTTCTTGGTACTCGTCGTCAAAGATAAAATTTAAATTATCTCCCAAATACTTGCTAGGTTTATGCGTTCGGTTTGGCTTTATTTATTCGTCGCAGAAAAAACTAAAATTTCCTCAAAAATAATTGCCGGATATACACACTCGGTTTGTCTTATATTTAGTTACAAGTTTTTATAACTGTTCATTAGTTTTTCAAGGTTTTCCACTGATCCTGTTTCATTTTGGCTGTAAAACAAAAAATAAAAAGGCTCAGCTCTTTTCACTTGCATATAACAGACATTGAAAATCTGTTTATCCTTATTTTCTTCTTTAAAACAATAGGTTGTATTACCGGCATATTGTGCGGTGGTTTTGCTTAAAATTTTGTCACTCTCCCATCCGGATAGAGTATCTAAATTAAAATCAGCAGGATTATCTAAACCTGCCATCGTCATACAAACATGATTTGTTTCACTTCCTTGACAATAATACTCAAAACCATTGTTCCTTGCCAAACCTATCTCTCCGTCAAGCGGAAAAGTGAGGGAAAAGTTTTCACAAGTATTTTTTAACACATTACCTTCTGCTTCAAAACATCCGTTAAATAGAAAAGAAATTACATTAAAGCCTAGTATAATCATAATGATTATTGCCAGAGGAATAAGCCCTAAAAAACTACCCCCTGTTGTTTTACCGTCAGGATGTCCAAAAGGTACTACTTTATTAATTGCCTGTTGCGTTAAACTAAAATTGGCAAAAATACTATTTAATTTTTTATGTTCCTTTTGCCAAACCTCTTTTTCTTCCGGAGAAACTGTATCATTTTGAAGTATCATATTCATTTTTGCTTCATAAAGGTTTGTGACTATTTTTTTGAGTTGCCCGGCATAGCCTAAATAGAAGATAGCACGCCAAAACGGAGAAATATTTTTATAACTTTCATTACATTTTTTAATTTCTTTCCATTGTTTATAATACCAACCTGTTTTGTATACTAACCCGAAACAAGAAGATAAAGTTCTAACTGTATTAACATTTTGCTTAACAAAACTATAATTTGCCACACCGTTTACTACAAAAACATCATTGTTATTTGTATTTTCAAATTCATCTTGTATTTCTGCCATTTTGATTTCTCCTACACACAATTTAATAACAACAAATCTATAATTATGCCGCAACAGCTATTTCTTTAAATTTTTGCGGAAAAGTTTGAAAGGCAGTTTCGGGCGGCGGCCTTGTAAAATCAAAAAAACTGTAAGCGGATAAATGCAAAGCAAAATAATTTTACTTATATAAGATTTATAGGTCGGTAAATATCCAAAATAATTACCGATAAAAAATAATGCACAAATAAGCAAAGCCATCATGAATATTTTTTTGTACTCATAATCAATTTTGTAATTTTTTTGCCCAAAGATAAACAAACAAAGTGCCATAACAGCGTAACTTGTTAAAATTGCCCAACCGGCACCAATAATTCCAAAATGCGGAACAAGCAAAATATTTACCAAAATACTTACTGCCGCACCAAGCAAAGTAATCTTCATCAGCACAGTTGTTTTTTTCGTAAGCACAGGCGCAACCATAAAATTTATATAACACCCGTAAAAGAAATATCCGCCGACAACAAGCGGTATAATCTTAATGCCTCCCCAATAAGCGCGGTTGATTAAATTTAGGCCGAAAATATTTGTCTGGATTATTAAAGGCATCAAAAGCGCAAGCCCCAAAAACACCCAACCTAAAAGAGCAAAAGCCCAGGTAAAAATTTCAGCAAAAGTTTGTTTGGCGTTTGGCTCTTTTGCTTCCTGTATAAAAAACGGGCGCCAGGCTTGGTCAAACATTGAAACAATGAGCATCATAAAAATCCCTATTTTAAAATTTGCCTGATATACACCGACATCGCCTAAAGTTGTTAAATGCGAAAGTAAAGGTTTATCAATAACATTTACCAGAATGCTTGCAAGCCCGGCCGGTATAAAAGGCCAGGAAAAGTTAAACATCTGCTTAAATAAATTTTTGTCAAACCTAAAAACAAAACTTTCTTTTACGACTGGGAAAAGTAAAATTAAAGAAGTCAAAGAAGCCAAAATGCCTGCCGCAAAAACACCGCGTACACCCCAGTTAAAAAATGCCAAAGCACAAATATTACCTACGACATTTACAATTATTGATGCACTCCTAACAAGCACAAAATGCCAGGCGCGATGTTCAAAACGCAACTTGGCAAAAGGCACAATATTTAAAGCATCAAAAGCCAAAATAAAAACGCAATATTTTATAAGGTAAGCATTATTTGCGCCGATACCCAAAATGCCTGCCAAAACCGGGCTTAAAAAATAAATTATTACAGACAGTAAAATTGATGTTCCGCAAACAGCCAAAAAAGGTGTGGAAAATGTGTCTTTAGTTTTTGCGTCTTCTGCAAATCTTAAATAGGCTTGATCCATACCGTATTGATAGATGATATTAAACAAAGCCATGAAAGCAAAAACCGTCGCAATTACGCCGTAATCTGAGGTTATTAAATAGTAAGTGTAAAACGGCACAAGGAAGAAATTCAGCATCCTTGCCAAAATGGTGGAAGTGCCGTAAATAAGTGTTTCTTTACCAAGCCGTTTTACTTTACTAGCCATAATTTCGCCTGATAAAAACCGTCTAACAAAGCGGTATTAAGCGCTCCAAAACGCGTTTAAAACTGCCTTCAATTTTTTTAGTTTCTTTAATAGTGTCTTCGTGTGAAATCGGTGTTTTTGAAATACCGCAACCCATATTTACAACCCACGCAAGGCCGCAAATTTTCATGCCAAGTTGTTTTGCACAAAGCACTTCCGGCACGGTAGACATACCGACAACATCCACCTTCAAAATTTTCAGCATTCTGATTTCCGACGGAGTTTCAAAATTCGGGCCTGTCATAGCGGCATACACACCTTCACCTGCTTTGATTTTTAATTTCTTTGCAATTTGCAAAGCGGCTTTGCGCAAGTTTTTATCATAAAGATCAGTTAAATCAATAAACCTTCTGCCGAAGGCCGGGTCATAATTGCCGATTAACGGATTATGTGCCATAAAATTTACATGGTCTTTCAAAACACATAAAGAACCGACGGGTAATTTCAAATTTAATGAACCGACCGCGCCTGAAACTATCATTATTTTTGCACCCAAAAAAGCGGCAGTTCTGATTGAAAGTGCAAGGTCCTTCATATCATAACCTTCATAAAAATGGAAACGCCCGTGCAAAACAATAATGTTTTTACCTTTATAGGTACCGAAAATTAAATTGCCAGGATGCCCCGGAATAGTGCTGTGTAAAAAATGCGGAATTGTGGAATAAGGAATAACAATTTTATTTTCAAGTTCCGGTATTGACCCTGCCATACCGCTGCCGGTAATAAGCAAAATTTCGGGCTTAAAATTTTTGGTTTTTTTATTTAAAAATTTTACAGCTTCTTGTACTTGTTTTAATTGGTCCATAATTTCTCCTATATCGTTAAATCGGTTACTGAAAAGGCGTTTTCATAGTGTGTCAAAACACCTGCTGTTACTGTTATTATATCAAACCTTAAGGCGGTGTAGGAAATTTTTGTTTTTTTGATATATGCAGCAGCCGTAAGTGTAATACGCCTTTGCTTGGCTTTGTTTACCGCCGCAAGGCCGCCGCCGAATAAATTTGTTTTGCGTTGCTTAACTTCCACAAAAATTATTGTGTTTTGTTTATCTTGGGCAATAATATCAATTTCCCCTGTTTTTCCGGCGAAATTGCGTGCAAGTATTTTATAACCTTTTTCTTTTAAGTATTGGGTGGCTTGGTCTTCGGCTTTATTTCCTTGGCGGCGCAAAAAACTGAACATTATTTTACCCCCGCTTTTGCAAAATTACAATCGGCAAAAAGGCCGTAAAATTTACTATAAATAGGCTCAAATGTCTTGCGGTGCAAAGGGCAAGGACCGTATTTTTCAAGCAAATCTGTATGCAATTTTGTGCCGTAACCTTTATGTTCTTCAAATTTATAATTTGGGTAAATTTGTGCGCTGAGGTCCATAAATTTATCACGGCTAACTTTTGCAATAATGCTGGCTGCGGCGATACATAAAGAAGTACCGTCGCCTTTCACTATTGCTTTTTGCGGTGCGGTTAAACCCGGGATAGTTTTATTACCATCAATTAAAACGGAAATATTTTTATTTTTAAATTTCGCCAAAGCGCGGCGCATGGCAAGGAAAGTTGCCTGCAAAATATTTACTTTATCAATTTCCGCCGCACTTGCATAACCTGTGCAATAAATTATCGGTAGTGTGATGAGTTCCGCAAAAATCATTTCCCTTTTTTGCGGTGTTAATTTTTTACTGTCATTTATTTTTGACATTATCGGATGCTCATAAAGTTCCTGCGGAATATAACAAGCGCAAGCGGTTACAGGCCCGGCAAGCGGCCCACGTCCGACTTCATCAATGCCGATAAGCATTGTTTTGGCATATGCCACATTTTGCGCTTTATCAAAATCAATCAAGGTCATAATATATTTTAACATTTTGTTTCATTGGAAAAAATGCTATACTAAATTTAGGAGTGAATTTTTAATTAAGGGTTAATTGCCCTAGAAAAATTTAATCTGTTTTTGGATCCTGAAAAGGATGGCTCGCAAGAGTTATAAGAAAGTCCAAAAACAGCTGTTAAGGCATATAACAGTTTGGTTGATCCCCTTACTGTTATGTGCCAAATGTTTGTCTTTACGGCAAACTACGGCTGTTTTGTGCAAGGCACTTTCTTATACTTGCGGCAAACGGCCGTTTTTGTTTGGAAAAATTTGGAGGTGTGGATGGAAAAAATAGCAGTAAATTTTTAGAAGGATGTGATATTTTTTAAATTATTTTTAGGAGAAATTATATGGATGAATATTTTTTAGATGTATTAAAAAATCAGTATGCTGATTTTAGCGGTAGGGCAACACGCAAACAATATTGGCTATTTATTATGTGGTATACTCTTGTTTTAGGTGCGACTCAAGCTGTCTTTATCTTTTTACCGATTGTATCACAGTTTTTGAGTTTTTTACTTTTATTAATAACAATTATACCTGCTGTGGCTATATTTATTCGCAGATTAAGAGATGCAGGACATAGCCCTTATTGGGGAATATTGATTATTCCTAATGTTTTATGTGGAATAATTAACATATTTTTGTATATCCTAAGTGTAGTTTTGTCCATATCAGGACAAATGGAAATGTGTATTTATTATGGGCAAAAATGTCCCATTTTCTCCTTGGTAAATATACCATATATCAAAATAATATTAGTTCTAATCGGTATACTTATGTCATTGTGTTTGATTCCTTATTTAATTTTCTGTCTACTACCAAGTAAGAAATAAACATAAACAAAATATACAAAGCCCCGGCTCATTTAACCGGGGTTTTGTATTAAACAAAGTAAAATTGCGCACACTTCTGGCAATTATTTTTAAGGAAATTTTGATTTTTACTGTGGCATCTCAAAAGCGCAAAACCGTAGCGGATGTGAACGCCCGCGCGCCGCGCAGTCAATTTAAATAAAGCTAAAGCTAAAACGTAAACCTAGCAATTATTTTTGAGGAAATTTTGATTTTTACTGTGACGACAAGTACCAAGAAGAACGGGAGCGTAGCGACTCTCGGTACTTTAGGAACTGAAAAATCAAAATTTACCAAAAAGAATTAGCTAGCAAAAATGCTAAAGACACAACTTCCTATCTAAAAATTTGCTATGATATAGGAAACTAGGAGACACTATGCCAAAAAGAATCTTACTAAAACTCTCGGGGGAAGCCCTTGCGGCGGAAAAAACACGCGGCCTAACCCCTGTGTGCTTAAAAAATATCGCCCTTGAAATTAAAAGCGCAATTGCCACAAAATGCCAACTTGCCATAGTTATCGGCGGCGGCAATAATTGGCGCGGCGGGCGCGACGGCGGCGGTATAATTGACCGTATCAATTCAGATAATATGGGCATGCTTGCAACTATAATTAATGCCCTTGCATTACAGTCCGCTTTGGAAGAAATCAATGTCCCCACACGCGTTATGACCGCAATAAATATTGATAAACTTGCCGAACCGTTTATAAGACGCCGTGCAATACACCACCTTGAAAAAGGCCGTGTTGTAATTTTTGCCGGCGGAACAGGCAGCCCGTTCTTTACAACCGATACCGGCGCTGCTTTGCGTGCATCCGAAATTAAGGCAGATATCCTTTTAAAAGCAACACAAGTTGACGGCGTATATGACAGCGATCCGCGCAAAAACCCGAAGGCAAAACTCATCACAAAAATTACTTACGCGGATGCAATCAAAAAAGGCCTTGAGTTTATGGACACAGCCGCCTTGGCTTTGTGCCTGGAAAATAAATTACCTTTAAAAGTTTTTAATTTACATAAAAAAGGAAATATCAAACTTGCCGTCAGCGGCAAAAATATTGGAACAACGATATATTAAGAGGTATTATGACAGTAAACGAAATTATAACAAATGCAAAAAACGAAATGGCGGAAGTTCCGCAAAAATTGAAACGCGATCTCGGTTCCTTAAGAACAGGCCGCGCAAACCCGCAAATGATTGAGCAAGTCCGCGTCGATTATTACGGTGTGCCGACACCGCTTAAACAAATGGCGGTAATTAATGTTTCCGACGCAAGAACTTTGGAAATTCAACCTTGGGACGCAGGTGCCGTTAAAGATATTGAAAAGGCTTTAAGCCAAGCGGACCTCGGTGCAGCACCGACAACGACCGGCAAAATTATCCGCATCATCTTCCCCCCTATGACGGAAGACAGACGCAAAACTTTAAGCAAAACCGTCGCAAAAATGAGCGAAGACTATAAAGTTGCCGTCAGAAACGAACGCCGCGATGTTTTGGAAAAACTTAAAAAAGCACAAAAATCAGGCGAAGTTACCGAAGATGATTTGAAACGCTTTGAAACAGACATTCAAAAGGCAACAGATGAAGCAATTGCGTTAATCGTCAAAGTTGTAGAAGAAAAAGAAAAAGAAATAATGACAATTTAATTATTCATTTTCTAATTTTCTCAAAAACCCCGAGTACAAACCCGGGGTTTTTTAATTTTAAACATTTATAAGTATTTTTGTGATAATTTTTGCTTTTATCATAAAAAAACCAAACCGTGCGTGTACACCCGGCAATTATTTTTGAGGAAATTTTAGTTTTTCTTTGACGACGAGTACAAAGAAGAACGGGAGCGAAGCGACTCTCGGTACTCTAGGAGAAGAAAAACTAAAATTTACCAAAAAGACGTCGCTAGCAAAGAACGATAGAGTATCCGTGCTTTTTACAAGTATTTCCGAGATAATTTTTGCTTTTATCTAGGCGAGGTATACATGTTTCACACGCCCACAGGGCGGAAGTATCCGAGCCGACGAAAAAGCAAAAATTATCCGGAAAGACGCAGTAAAAATATGGTATAATAGCATATATAGAGGTCTTATGCAAGCACTTTTACAACCTGCCCTCGCTTATCAAGCCTTACTTAAAGAAGTTGCGGAAATTTGCCTCTCCTGTGGGAGAAACCCAAAAGAGGTCAAAATTTTGCCTGTTGTAAAATATGCCACCGTTCCTCAAATAGCAAATTTGCTGACGGATAAAAGTATAAATTATGTTGCCGAATCCCGTTTGCAAGACAGTTTGAAAAAGTGGCAAAGTGCTGAATTAAAACCTTATAAAGTTAAAAAGTTTTTTATCGGCCGCTTACAAAAAAATAAAGCGGCAAAAGTTTTAGAGTATTTTGACTTGATTTGTTCGCTTGACAGCTTGACATTAGCGCAATTTGTAAACGCAAAAGCAAAAGAACAAAATAAAATTGCAAATTGCCTGGTGCAAGTAAAATTAACGGACAAAGCCACCCAAGGCGGCGCAAGTTTAGACGGTGCAGGTGCCTTAATTGAAAGCATTTTAAACACCTGCCCAAACATTAAACTAAAGGGCCTGATGGCAATTGCCCCACAAACAAGTGAAGATATTATAGAACAAAAATTTTTAGCGGTAAAAAAGTTATTTGATAAATATTTTAGATCCTCGGACATTTTATCTTTAGGCATGAGTGAGGACTATAAAATAGCCATTAAATCCGGCAGCAATTTGATCCGGATCGGCAGCAAGATTTTTGAAAATTCGGAGGAGTAAATGATAATTAAAGTCAGGGCCATATCAACTAAAGGGGAGAATGCTGTAATAAGCCGTATCGGCAGCGTGCTTCGCATGAAGGTAAGAACCACAAAAATATCAACTGAAGCAAATGACATCATTAAAGACTTTTTGATTGACTTTTTTGAAGTCCCCCCAAGCGGCATAAACATTATTAAAGGCAATAATGGAAAGGAAAAGACTATTGAAGTCCGCGGCAAAAGCGAAGAAGAACTCAAAAAAGTGATGGACGCCGTACCATAAATTATAATATGACAATGTTGAGCAATAAAATTTAAACATTTACATTAAATATTTGCAGCTACACGTTATATTTATGGGGTATATGTCGGTATGAAATTTACTGAACTTACATTAAAAGGTGCTTATTTAATTGAACTCGAAAATTTCGAAGACGAAAGAGGAACTTTTGCGAGACAATTCTGTAAAAATGAGCTGGCACAATACAACATTGATTTTAATATCTGCCAATGCAATATCTCAAAAAATTATAAAAAAAATACGATAAGAGGTATGCACTATCAAAAAGAACCTTTTTTAGAACCCAAAATAGTATCTTGTTTAAGAGGAAAATATTACGATGTTATTGTGGACTTGCGAAAAGATTCATCAACATATCTTAAATGGCAATCTATAGAAATATCCGAAGAAAATAATAAAATGCTGTACATTCCACCAATGTTTGCACATGGTTTTCAAACCTTGGAAGATAATACTATAGTTTATTATCAATTGGGTGAATTTTTTAAACCGGAATATTATGCTGGTTTAAGATATAATGACCCAAAAATTGGAATCAAATGGAAAGACTTCGGATTTGAACCCATAATGAACGAAAGGGATAAAAATTATGAACTCATCTAAAAAGGTTCTTGTTACCGGTGCAACCGGCTTAATAGGCAAAGAACTAATAAAACCTCTTTTAGAACATAATTTTGAGGTCTACTCAATTACAATAGATGAAAACAATCCAGATAATGCCATTAATTGGATTAAGGGAAATTTGTTTGATGAAAATTGTATAAAAATCGTTATGGAAAAAATTAAGCCAGAATATCTCCTAAATATGGCCTGGTGCACTGTTGGCGATTATTTAAAATCCGATATAAATTATAAATTTTTAAATGCAGGAACAAATTTGCTCAAACATTTTAAAGATAATGGCGGCAAAAGAGTGGTATTTGCCGGAACTTGTTTTGAGTATAAATTTAAAGATGAGCCTTTAAAAGAAACGGATGAACTTGAACCAGAAAAAACCGTTTATACATTTTGCAAAAATAAACTACATGAAATCGCAAAATATTTTTGTAAAATGAATAATATAAGCCTTGCTTACGGAAGAATTTTCTATGTTTACGGCAGAAATGAGGATAAATCAAGACTAACAGGAATGATTATTGATAAACTTTCGCATGGTGAAGAAGTTATTATCAAATCAGGAAGTCTTTATAAAGATTATATGTATGCGAAAGATATTGCTGGGGCTTTTGTTTCATTGTTGGATTCAAATATTGAAGGAAGCGTTAATATTTGTACGGGAAAAGCTGTTTCAATAAAAGATTATGCATTTGAAATCGGTCGTCAGATGGGCAAAGAACAACTTGTTATCTTCAAAGATGAACCGTCTAATCAGCCACCGATTATTGTCGGTGACAACTCAAGACTTGTTAATGAAGTCAGATATAAGATTAATTATGATTTGAATACAGGAATAAAAGAGATAATAAAGGGCTAAAAATGAATTTTACAATAGTAATACCTGTTCATAACGGAATGCCGTTTATAAAAGATTGTATTGAAAGTGCATTATCACAAGATTATCCCAACTATAACATTATCATTCTTGAAAATATGTCTGACGACGGAACGGCAGAATATATTGCTGCCTTAAAATCAGATAAAATATCAATTATAAAAAGTGACAGACTTCTTTCCATAGAAGAAAATTGGTCTAGAATTAAAGAATTAAAAGCTAATGAATATATAGCCATCTTAATGGCTGATGATAAAATAGAAAATAATTATTTATCATCAATTTCAGAAATGATTGCAAAACATCCAAACTGCAACATTTATCGTACGAATATAAATCTGATAAATGAAAAATCCAAAATTATCCATACTTCAAATATAAAGGAAAAAATTACCGTACATGATTACCTAGAAGGCAGATTAAAACATACGTATACAGAAACTGCTGCAGGATATTGTTTTAAAACATCAAGATATAAGGAAATTGGTGGTATTGACTGCAAATTCAGACTTATGCATACAGATGATAAACTTTTTATGGAATCCATTGGAGATAATAACTATATGGCAGTATCACCGAATCACTCCGCAAATTATAGGTGTCATACAGGTTCAGAAAGCGGTTCACCTAATATAGAAGCAGCTATTAATGGTTATAACTATTGGCTTAAATGGATATATAGCCTCAATGATGAAAATTTGAAAAAAATAGTATATGATTATCTACCATATCACATCATCCGAATTGCAAAATTTTTTAATTGTGATGAACTTAAACGACATAAAGAAATATATAAATTATACGGAATTAATGAAAATGATTTATATCATGAAAAAATTATAAAAGAATTGATTGGAAATAAAAAATTGAAAATAATT
>JAZRHA010000022.1:0-17235 GCA_045644515.1 Elusimicrobiaceae bacterium
TCTTCAAACGAGAAATATAAAAAATTTATGCCATTATATCAATTTTCTTATTTAGATAAATCTACTCGTAGTAAAATGAAGAAATTATATACCGGGGTAGATGTTAGGGAGCCTATTATACCGCCTAATAATTAGTTTGTGGTTAATGTTAAGAAAAATGCGCAAAAATTGCATATTAGGGCTGCTGTACAATGTACTAGTGAGAGTAATAATTGTGTATGGCCTAACCCAACACCTAAATATCAAGTGAGGTTATTTCCATAATGTTTAAAAACCCGTTTTCTTATTTACGTTCAAAACGCGGTCAGGCGACAACGGAAGTTGTTTTGCTTTTTCCTATCTTTTTTATTTTAGCGCTTTTTATTATTAAGATTTACGGGCTTTTAATTGTGTTGCAAAAAACCGAAATCGCATCAGCTTATGCAGGGCGCAGGTGGCAGCTTGAAAGCCACAGGGCCATAAAATATACGCAAGGTTGGGATAAGAACTTTTTGATGGCTGATATTAAAAAGAAAGTGCAGGAATATATCGGTTTTAATAATCCTGCTACACGTAAGTTTTTATCTTTACGTAAGGTGGATGTTAGTATTAAAAGATATGAAGTTTGGAATTCTATAACGATAACTGTTTCCACATATCCGCCCCGTATACCATTTTTATGCAGTTATGATAAACGTGAAGTTTGTAAAAAACCTTATGGCGCTGCTTGTATGCGCGGATATAATTTCATTTGCGAAACAGGCGGTACTATTCAGGTAGTAAAACAAGTTCCTAATCGCGATAGGCCTATAGGTTTCATCTTGCCAAACTCTGCCAAAAACTTGAAGAAATAAGAATTTTTAATCATTATTGTTTTTGAAAGATAGTTAAAATTTTGATATAATATTAGAGTAAGATTAAGTCACCGTAGCTCAGATGGTTAGAGCGGGCGTTTCATAAGCGCCAGGTCAGTGGTTCGATCCCACTCGGTGACAATTTTTTTGTATTCGTCTTTTTGGTTAATTTTTGTTTTTTCTTCGGCTTCGGATACCTCCGCCCTACGGGCGAGTTAGCTCGGTATACCTTGCCTTGATAAAAACAAAAATTATCTCAAAAATACTCGCAAAAAACTCGTTCGTCGTTCCTCATCTAAAGAAAAAATAGTTTGAAAAAAGTATACTAGTGACAATTTTTTTGTATTCGTCTTTTTGGTTAATTTTTGTTTTTTCTATTTCACCCTGTAAGAATCTTTTAATTTTCTTTCCGTCATGGCATAAACTTCAGCGGTTAAATGCTTTAATGCCGGTTTTGTAAGTTTTTGTTGCTTGATATAAGCCTCACACATAAACCAGGCTTGTGCCATTTGTGCATAGTATTTTGTTGGTTTTAATTCTAAAACAGCCTTTAAAATCTGTTTAAAATAAGGCCCTTGCAGGTAATATGCCCGTGCTAGATTAAGGGCTGTTCTCTGGGCGAATTCTTGTTTGCTTTTTAAATTTTTTAAGATTAGCGGTAAAAATACTTCCGGATATTTTCTTATAATCTTTAAATCGGCGCAGAAAGCATCGCAAACACTCCAATTTGAAATTTTAGGGATAAATCCTTGTATTAATCTAATTGTTCCTTTTGGGGGGATTTGCTTGCAAATACGTGCGAGCAAAACTGCTTTTAAGAAATATTCTTCAAAATATTTTGTTTTATAATTTGTGCAATATGCCTGTGCTTCTTCTAAAGTAAAAGTTTTAGCATAAGCCCTGATTTTCGGAACTCTTACCCCTAAAATACAATTTACCCCGGGCAGTAATCCCGAGGTAAATTTTTGATATTTTTTATCAGCAAGTTTATTTAGATCTTGCAGGATATGGCGCATATATTATTCAGCAATAATTGGTTTTGCTTCTTTAAATAATTTACTGAAAGAGAATGATACGCCGACGTATAAATTCTGTCCGCGAGGGCGGCCGCCGTATTTTGCCTGTGCAGTGAAGTAATTAATAAACGGTGCAACTGAAAGGTTCTTCCATACTAAAACTTCCATACGGGCATCAAGTTCCAAAGAATAGTCAAGATCCGTGGGTTGTTCAACGCTTTCGTGTAAATAATCTCTCCAGATACCTTTAAAAGTTGCTTTTACTCCTTCCCGGATAGGGGCATTAATTTCAAAGCCTGCCGTCCAACCGAGTTTAGCAGAATGTTCCGGGTAGGTAAAATCTTCTTCAAATAAAGCAGATACATAAAGTGATTTTATATATTTACCTTCAAATAATTTTGCACCTGCTTCACCGCGTAAAACTTTTTTAAGGGGTGCATCACCGGTTTTGTTAAATTCAGTTTCGTAAGCGACTAAGACATAGGGGCCTGCTTCAAAACCTCCCCAAAAATCTTGCACGTTCCATAAACGTAAGGTGTAAGAAGTGTCGGCAATAATTCTATCTACGGATTCTGTGGTTAATTTTGTGCCATCAGATTGTTCAATTGTATTTTTACCATATTCAGCCAAGATTCCGTTTGACCATAAATAGAACTTGCCGAAGTTATCAGCCCTAAAATCCAAAGCACCTTGAATGGTAGTTTGGTTATCTGCTGTTAAACGGGCATCGGCAAAACCGTCATAATCGGCAGCATGATGCACATTGGTAGATGTTACATTTAAGGCAAGCCTTTTTAAGTCAAGCTGCCAACCGCGGCGGTCATTTTCTTTTGCGAAACAAACCACCGTTGAACACAACAGAACAAAAAATAATACTGATTTCGTTACTTTCATAATATCTCCTTAGTTTGTTTACTATATTTTATAATAAATTGAGCAGAGTGTAAAATTTTATGTTATAATAAATTATGTAGCATAAGGAGCATATAATGTTAAGTCTTAGCAAATTAGCAAATAATAAATTCTCTGTAGTTGATTTCATTCAAGTTTATTTGGAGATGGTTTTGCTTCTGGTAGTTCCGACTATAAAAACTGCTCTGCTTGCTACTGTTTTTATATTGTTGGGGCAGGCTATTTTATCTTTAATTCCATTCAACACAGTAGTAAATATTGTTTTTTGGATTTGGGTCGGATTTATTTTTTCAATCTCTACTGCATCTTTTTTTAAAACTTCAGAAGACATAGTTTTAAATAAAAATGCACAAATCTATGCCAATATTGAAAATGTTATGTTATTATCTCTCAAATTGTTTGCGGTAATGTTTCTGATTCTAGGTGCTTCGGCTGTTTTGATTATGCCGATGTTTTTCCTTAAAAATCCTTTATTTGCCTTCCCATATAAAGCGCTTGTCGGTATTTCTTTAATAGCGGTTGTTCCTTTCATCTATTTTGCCCCTTTGGCTGTTGCTTTACGGGAGGCCAATATCTTTAATAGTTTTAAATTTAGTTTTTACATGGCGCTTCAAAGATGGGGTAATATTTTCAAGTCTATTTTATCTCAGATTATTTTTACTTTCATAATTGCCTTTTGGCTTTACTTTATTGTCTCATTGCTATTCTTTCCTAATAGCGGTGATTTTTTTGATTTTATTTTTGCTCATGCTACTACTTTACAGGAACAATCCCGGAATTTATATGTTCGTTTTATATTTTGGGAGATAATACAAGTTTTCATTTTTACATTCGTAAGCGGTATATTTATTGGTATAAATACCATCTTGTTTCTATGCCTTGATGGTTCAATTGCTAAAATATTACAAAAAGAAAATGTTGTTAGAGTTAATAAAACTGAATCAAAGAATATTACAGATGCTAAATTCGTAGATATGTTAGAAAAGAGTAAACCTGTAAATATTGATATCAAGAACGAAGAAGAAGAAATACAACATAAAACACGTAAAGAAGTTTTAGATGAAATATATTCAGATTATTCTGAAGAAGGATATACCCATAAGAAAAAGAAAAAATCTCCCTCCCCAAATGACGATATTACTATAATAGAAGATAATTATCCTGATCGTTAATTATATGAGGGGAGTTTATGCCGTTGTCGTTAACAAACGATGAAAAACTACAACTTGCTTTGTTTAATCTAATGGATAAAAAGGCCATAGATTTTTTACGTAAAGACTCTTGTGACGAACAAGACATCACTTCTACAAAATACCAATGTATTTTGCTCGCTGCAAGGAAAATGTGTCAGGTTTATATAGATTTAAAAGATTCTTCCGCTAAATCTGCAAAACTTCGCGCTTTGATAATTTCATATTTGAAAATAATTTATCACAGTAATATTCCAAAAAGCGTTAAAACGGCAATTTTGAAGTTTTTAAGAGCGCCGGATACTAAGAAGTGCGAATGTATAATTTCTTCTATATATGCATTAAATATTGAAGATTTTTCTTTATATGTTCTTTCTTCGTTAATTACGCATATTAACCGTGGTAATACAAGACGAATTTAATTTATAAAAATCCCCACCGCTGAATATTGCGGTGGGGAATAATAAACCAAAAGTTTATTTTTTATTAACAAGTTCTTTTACTGCACCTACCGCACCTAAAATACCGGTAGCTTCATAAGGCATATAAACTAACTTATTATCTTTACCATCAACCATTTTTTGTAAGGCTTCAATATATTTTATTGAAATTACATAATTGGCGGGGTTTGAGTATTGGGAACCCGCTTCTGCGACGATTTTAACTGCCTGTTTTTCAGCTTCCGCTACGCGGATTTTTGCTTCGGCAAAACCCTCTGCTTCCAAGATGCGGGCGCGTTTTTCACCTTCCGCTTTATTGATTTGGGCTTCCTTTTCACCTTCTGCGCGTAAGATTTTTGAACGTTTTTCACCTTCAGATTCCAAGATGATGGCGCGTCTTTCTTGCTCAGCTTTCTTTTCTTTTTCCATAGCTTCGCGGATTGATGGCGGCGGTGTAATATCCTGTAATTCAACGCGGTTTACTTTAACACCCCATTTGTTGGAGGCTTCGTCTAATATAGTGCGGAGTTTTGTGTTAATTGTTTCGCGTGAAGTTAAAGTTTGGTCCAAAGTCAGTTCACCGATAACGTTTCTTAAAGTTGTTTGTGTTAACTTTTCAATAGCCGTCGGTAAAGAGGCCACCTCATAAGTGGCCCTTAAAGGATCTGTTATTTGAAAATAAATCAAAGCATTAATTTTGATGTTAACGTTATCGCGTGTAATAACGTCTTGGCTTGGGAAGTCATAAACGGTTTCGCGCAAGTCAATTCTGTCAACCATGCCAATGTAGGAAACATTTTTCCCGTACATTTCGCGCGTAAATTTCCATTCAATTTGGCGCGGTTTATCAATAATAGGGAAAACCCAATGAAGCCCTGAATTTAAGGTTTCGTTATAACTACCGAAACGTTCAATAATCATAACTTGTGCTTGTTGGATTTGCCTGAAACCTAATACTAGGAATACAAAAAATACTGCTACTGCAACTAACACTACTGTCATTTACTCCTCCTGTTTAACTATTAAAGTAGCCCCTTCTACTTTTGCTACTTTCACGGGTTTGCCGTCTTTAAGCGGGGTTGCACTTTGTGCTTCCCATACATCGCCGTCAATTTTAATTTTGGCGTGTTTTTTATCCTCTGAAAGAGCATAAAAATTGTGTTTTGTACCGACTAAGGCATCCATATTACTTTTATATTCCTGCTTTCTTGCCAGGTGTTTTAAAATAAACGGGCGTAAGGTGAAAAACAAAGTAAGCAAAACTACACACAGTGTTATAAGTTGCACATTTATACTAAAACCCAAGTAAGCCATAAGTGCCGCAACTAAAAACCCAAGCCCGATACAACTTAATGAGAAATCTAAAGTAAAGATTTCCCCGATAAGCAACATGATGCCGAGAACTGCCCAAGTTACGTAAGACATATATCCTCCTTTAAAAACTCAAATATATTTTAGCATAATAGGAAATAAAATTGTAAAATTTAAATATGGACATATTTTCTAAATATCCAAACTTTAAAAGCGGTTTTGCCGTAATGGCTGGTTTAGCTAATGCCGGTAAGTCAACTTTGTTAAATAAATTTGCAGGGGTGGATCTTTCGCCCGTAACACATAAACCGCAAACCACGCGCCAAAATATTTTAGCCATTTGTGAGGGGGAAAACTATCAAATCGTTTTCGTTGATACCCCCGGTTTCCTGCACGCGGAATATAAATTGCAGGAAATTATGCTTAATTCCTTAAACCAAGCAATAACGCAAGATGCGGACCTTGTAATATTTGTATACGACGCTACACAACCTATCGCAAAACACGCGCCTTTAATAATAAAATTAAAAGAACTTAATTGCCCTTTGTTCCTTGTAATAAATAAGATTGATTTGGTGCAGGATAAAGACACTTTAAATAAAATTGCAAATACTCTTTTAAAGGAACTGCAAATAAGCAAAATATTTTTAGCCAGCGCAAAACAAAATAAAGGTGTACAGGAACTTGAAAGGGAAGTTGTAAATTATATTCCCTTTAATCCACCTTATTTCCCCAAAGGGCAACTTACAGACCGTTGGGAAAGATTTTATATCGCCGAGTTTATACGCGAGCAAATATTTTTGCAGTATAACCAGGAAATACCTTATTCCACCACTGTGGAAATTGAAAAGTTTACAGAAGATCTCGGTGATAAAAATTATATTCGTGCCGTAATTCACGTGGAACGTGAAGGCCAAAAACCGATAATTATCGGTAAAGGCGGTGCAGCTATTGCAAAGCTCCGCGTATCGGCACAGGAAAGAATTTGTGCGTTTTTAGGTAAGAAATACCGTTTGGAACTTCAAGTACAAGTCAGCCCTGCATGGCGTAATGATGATAAATATCTCCGCCGATTTGGTTTTATTGAATGACGCAAGAAAATAAATTACAAACCTTATTTAAAGATTATTTCGGCTTATATAAACCTTCCCTTTCAAAAGGGGCAGCTTTGATTGCCATGCTTTTAGACAGTTCGTTACAAAAAGGGGAGCTTGATTCCTCTTTCAATTTTCTTTGCCTGGAAATTGCACAATATTTACAGGATGCCCCTTCTACGGAAGAGAAGGCCGAAATTTTCCGCCTGGTTTTATTTGATAAATTAAAGTTTAAAATAAGTGGTTTAAATGATGAAAAACAACTTTCCTTAAAGCAAGTAATCAAATTAAAAAATACAACTCCGATGTTTATGGGAGTTTTATATCTATTACTTGCAAAGAATTTCCATACACCTGCTTTTTTAGGGCTAAGTAAAGGGCAAATAATTGTTTGTTTTGAGAAAGAGTATAATTTCCCCAATGTTTATATTGGTTTAACTAATAACGGTGCATTTATAACAGATAGTGAATTGTCTGCCCGCGGTATAAAGCAAGAACTTCAAGTTTTAAACACCAAGCAAATAATTAGATATTTGCTTTCAAATTTAATTTATTTATATACAAAACAAAACGCAGAAGATAAAAAACAATTTGTTCAAACTTTAATTGAAAATTGTTTGTAATCTTAGTTATACCTTATTTATTTTCCGTATTGTTTTTAGCAGAATCAATATTTTTTTCTTCCGGGGCGGTATTGCCGACGCCTAACTTTAATAATTTAGCCAAAGCATAATCGTGTTCGGCTTCGTTAATTTGGCCTAGTTGTTCATAACATTTTGCACGCATTAAATAGGCTTCCGGTGTAGTGCTATATTCTAAAGAAATAGTGTAAATTTGTTTTGCTTTTTCAAAATCTCCGGTTATAAATAAAAGACTGGCCACGGAATTAAGTGCAGATACATTTGAAGGATTTAATTTTAAAGATTCATATAAAGTATTATATGCATCTGTGTATTTGCCCATACTTGCCAGTGCAGCGCCTTTCGCCGCAAGGACATTGGCATTATGTTTTTCATAATTCAATACATAATTAAAATCAGATAAGGCCTTTTCATAATTACCTTGTGTATAGTATAGAGAGCCGCGGTTTTTATATGCATCTAAATTATAGGGGTTAGCCTCTATCGCTTTATTTAGATATTTTTCCGCTTTTGTGTATTTCTCGGTTTTAAGGTACATTTCGCCTTTTGCATTATAGTCACGCGACTTATTTTGCGTATTTGCCGCGCACGCCGCCAAAAAAACAAAGCAAAGAATTAGAATATATTTATGGTTTTTTAATATGTTTTTCATTTTTCTCCCCTAAAGAACGAAGTTCCTGTTTGTGTTCAAGTAAATAGGCTAAGGCTTCGTCCCTGTTTGTAAATTTGCCTTCCACTTGCGCTTCAGCAAGATGCTCTAAAATTATACCTATTATTCTGCTGCTTGGCAATTTTAAATTTCGCATAATGTCTTTACCGTCAAGCAATTTTTTAGGCAAAATAATTTTTTGGCTTTCTTTAAAATATTTTGTAAAAAGTAAATTAAGCATTTGAAGGTGCCTCAAAGTTTTACCTTCTGCACCCAAAGCTTTGCCTTCTTCTAAAGTCATAACAGGGTTTTGCGCTTTTGGCAGCATGGCTTTTAGGCTATTCATAGACACATAACTTGTGTAATCTGCCCAACATAAAAATAGTAAAGGTATACCTGCAGGGCCCAGTTCTTTAAAAAATTTATAAACGCCGCGGTTTGTAACAATTTCATTACTGGCCAAATTGCTGGGGCGTAAATGTGAAGATATCATTTTGCAAATTAAGCGGCGTTCCAAAGAAGAATATCGTAAATCTTTTAAAAAATATTCAGCGCGTTTTGCCCCTTGCTGTTCATGGTAGAAAAAGCGTAAGCGCCCATCTTTCATTTTAGCGGTTTCCGGTTTTGCTATATCGTGGAGCAAAGCTGCCATTTTATAAAGTGCATGGTCTTGGCAAAACGGTTCAAGTTTCTTATAAAATTCAGGTATACAAATCTTTAAATTATTTAATAGAAATTCTATACGCTCTACTACTAAAAGCGTGTGTTTCCAAACGCCGCCTTTACCATAATAACACTCGGCACAATTTTTTTGGTCAGCAAGTTTTGGGAGCAATTTTTTGAATAACCCTAAATCTTCCATAACTTTTAAATAATAGGCGGTATTTGGTGCGCGCATAAGGCGTTTTAGTTCTTCTTGAATACGTTCGCCGGAAGGTTTATTTGCCTTGCTTGCATTTGCTTTAATGAGATTTAAAGTATCTTTATCAATTTCAAAACCGCGTTCGGCTGCAATTCTAAAAGCGCGGAATAATCTTAAAGGATCCGCCTCAAAAACATTAATGTTATTTGCAATAATTTTTTTGTTTTTGATTGCTTTTTTGCCGGCATTTAAATCAATTAAAGAACTTTCATCTATGGAAGCCAAAAGTACTTTTGTTTTGTTGTTTTCAGTTCTTAATTTTAAAGTAGGTTTGCTGCTTGTAGGCAAGGCAAGTGCGTTTATCGTGAAATCACGACGTGGTAGATCTTTTAGAATATCATCACCTTCTAGGGCAGATAAATCAATTTGAAATCCATCTTTTGTAGTTAAGCGCCAAACACAAAATTCCGGGTCCATTTCAAAAACAGATGCATTTAAAGCTTGGCCCAAATTTTTAGCAGTTTGTTTTACCTGTTTTCGTGGTAAAGCCAGGTCAATATCCCCAGAATATTTACCTAAAAAACTATCCAACAAACATCCGCCGACATAATAAGCATTTGGGGCCTTTTCAACCAGTAAATTAGCTAGATCTTTACCTTTTAGCATTTTTATTTTGTTGCACTTAAAGCAGCCTCTTTAACAGCTTTTGCTACTGCCTTGGCGGTTTCTTCTTCTTTAAATTTTAAAATAGCTTCTTTGCGAAGTTCCCGTTTTAAAATTTTACGCATAGAGTTTTTAGGAAGTTCCTTTCTAAATTCAATATCACGCGGGCGTTTATAATTATCAAGATTATTTTTAAGATATTTTCTAAAGTCAAGTTCATCAAACTCTGCCCCACGTTTTTTAACGGCATAAAGTTTAATAAATTCCCCGCCATGCCCGTCTGGTACACCGATAACAGCACATTCTTCAATATTTGGGTATTCCATAATAGTATGCTCAACCTGGGCAGAGAAAACTTTTAACCCTTTAATGATAATCATGTCCTTTAAGCGGTCTTTAATTACAATGAAACCTTCATCATCAATTAAACCGATATCACCGGATCTAAACCACCCATCCTTATCAAAGGCAGCGGTGGTTGCTTCAGGGTTATTATGGTAACCTTTAAAGACATTATCACCTTTTATAACGATTTCACCTTCTGTATTCCTTGGTAATTCATTACCTTCTTCGTCAATAATACGAACTTTTATATAAGGTAAATTAATACCTACGGTGCCGTGCTTGCGATTTTGTTCTGTATTTACGCTCACGACAGGGCTTGTTTCTGTTAAACCATAACCTTCTAATATTGGTATACCGAGTTGTTTCTCGAAATGGTCTTTTGTTTCTTTACTTAATGGTGCAGCACCGGAAACGCAGAAACGGACTTTTCTAAAAGCCCAATATTGTAAGTATATACGTTTTAAACCTTTTGCTTCTTTTGATAAAACGCTGTAAATTTGAGGTATTGCAGTCATAATTGTTATGCGTTCACGCCCCATCAAATTAAGCCATGCGGCAGCCGGTGTAATATTTGCGACGACTACTGTCTTCATGCCTATCGTTAAAGGAATAACGACATTAACTGTCCAAGCTAAAGTATGGAACATAGGAAGAATACAAATCATTGAATCATCATCAGAAATTTTAAAACTGATTACAGTAGCCATGACATCAGACATTATATTTTTATGTGAAAGCATTACTCCTTTTGGTAAACCCGTTGTACCTGATGTGTATAATAACATTGCGGTATCTTCAATAGTTGGGTGACAGTTTAAGGTTTCAGAATTAAATTTACTGTTTTTTACTTCGTCCCAAAATAATTTGATACTGCCGTCTGTTACCATAGACGCAGCACTTGAAGAAATTTCATCAGTTGTAAAAATATATTTTACATTTGGTAAATCTTTTTTAATTGCGGCATAATGGCGCAAAAATTCTGCCTGTGTTACAACCGCTTTTGCACCGCTATTGGTTAGCATATATTTAAGTTCTTCCGGTTTTGAAACCATAAAATTTATAGGTAAACTTATTGCCCCTATTTTATATAAGGCATAGTTAGTGATAATAGTTTCAACGGAGTTGCGATGTGCAATAGCCACATGGTCACCTTTCCTGATACCGTGGGCCCAAAGCATATCGGAGGTTCTGTCAATAGTCATCAAAAGTTCGTGGAAGGACCAAGTTTTCCCATTATATACGACGGCAGGGGCTTCCGGTTTACGGTAAGCGCTGGTTGTTAGTGCGGTGTAAAGATCTGTCATTTGCATATATACACATTTTACTATTTATGGAGTTGTGTTTCAATAATAGGAATGTTTTGCAGTTCAAGGTTTTTTGCTGGCGGCATCTTTTTGGTAAATTTTAGTTTTTCTGCTCCTAAAGTACCGAGATGTCGCTTCGCTCCACGTTCTTCGCGGTACTCTTCGTCGCAGAGAAAACTAAAATTTCCTCAAAAATATTTGCCAGATTTAGGTACTCGGTTTGGCCTTATGCCAAAAACACCTTTGGAGTTCTATTTTGTTTACCTAGTATTTCTTGTCTTTTCAAATTTTTGACTAATGCTTTTTTGAGTTCTGCAATAAGTTTATTTTTCAGGGATATTTTTAAAACAGTTTCACAATCTGCTAGGGCTTTTTTATATTCACACATGCTCATATAAAAACGTGCTCTGCCTATATAATTTGCAATATTATTTTTATCTTTATTGATTTTTCTTGTCATAATTTCTTCAAATTCTTTAATTAAGTTATTCCTTTTGCATATAGCCATAATATTGTAGCAAATAAAAGTATGCCCTTTTGCATAATCCGCAACGGCTTTTTTATATTGTTTGATTTTTGCGTATAGAATTGCCCTTCCTATATAAAATTCTGCTACATTGGGATATTTTTTAATAAGCATATTAAATTCTTTAACTTCTTCTTTGATTTCATCTAACATCGTTTACCTCGTCATACAGCCAATAAAAAACGGCTGATATATTCTGGTTAATACTAGTAAACCGAATAAAACAGCCGTAGTCTGCCACAAAGGCAAACATTCAATAAATAGTAATTTAGGGATCAACTAAACTACTATTTGTCTAACGACTGTTTTTGGACTAGTATTAACTTTGAAAAGTTATCCGTATTCACATACGGATCCAAAAACAGATTAAATTTTTATAGGGTTTTTAGCCCTGTATTAAAAATAAACCTCTAAGGTTAGTATAGCATTTTTTGTAAGAGAAAAAATATTACAATACCCTATTGAATTTGAAATTTTAAATTTGTAATATAAATGTAAGAAGTTATTTAATAGAGAGGTTACTATGTCCGTTACTTTTAAAAAAGAAGATTTACCAACATCCACTTTTGCATGCGGGCCGTCACAGGGGCACCCGCAAATCCGCAAAACACCTGTTTGCGATATGATGTTTGAAAGGAGCCACCGCGCTGCAGATATCTCATCAAAAGGTATGTACCATGAAGCGACGGAAAATTTAAGAAAGTTATTTAATTTACCGCAAGATTACACTATTATTTTCTTCCTAGGCGGTGCCACACCGGCATTAGATTCTGTCGCTTGGAACTTAACAAAAAAATCTATTTCCGGCTTAAATTTCGGTGCATTTTCAAAAATGTGGTGCAAGAAAATAGCATCTTGCCTTGAAGATGATGTCGTAAAAGATTTTAAAGAACCTAAAGAGGGGGAATTCTTTCCTTCGGAAAAACCTGATTTTAATGCAAGTTTAGTTATAATGACACCTAATGAAACTTCTATGGGTGTTCAAATAACTGATGAATATTTAAAAGACGCTTGGGCAAAAAAAGGCCCCGATACTTTAATTGCATGGGACTGTACCTCTTGTGCAGGAGGGCGCGCTTTGCCGGAAAATTGCTTTGATATTATGGTGTTTTCCATGCAAAAATGCTTTGGTGTTGGCGGCGGTTCAAGCGTGATGATTTTAAGCCCTAAAGCTGTTGCGCGTGTAGAAGAAGTTAAAAAAATCAGGCGTGTTCCGTATAGTTTAGATTTAACGGAAACCATTAAAAAAGCACAAGAAAAATTTCAAACTTTAAACACGCCGTCTACTATAAATATTTGGATGTTTAATGAGGCCTGCAAATGGATGTTATCCCGCGGCGGTATTAAGGCGATGGATGTCCTTTGCAAAGCACACGCAAATTATATCTGGGATTTTGCTGCAAAAACCGATTATTTAAAACCTTTGGTTGATAAAGCTGAAAACCGCTCATATACCACCGTTACCTTGGCTATTACAGATGATAAAATTGTGGATGCAGATATTTCCGCCGCTTTAAAAGCAACCGGTATGCCCAATTTACAGGACGGTATTAAAAAATATTCTTCAGTAAAGCAAAATTCTCTAAGGATTGCCTGCTTCCCGTTTGTTGATATTGACGGTGTTGGGCAATATGAAAAACTTTTAAATGCGGTAGATAAAATCGTAAAAGATTTAAGGAGTGCAAAATGAAGATTTTAATTGCAGATAAATTCCCACAACATTGGCAGGATGTTTTGGCACAAAATAATGAAGTAACTTTTGCCCCGAAATTAGACGAAAACACTTTGCCTGCAGAAATTAAAAATAATGAAGTTTTAATAGTTAGAAGTACAAAAGTTACACCTGCGGTTATTGATGCAGGGACAGCCTTAAAACTTATTATTCGTGCTGGTGCCGGTTATGATACTATTGACACCTCTTATGCCGCGAAAAAGGGTGTCGCGGTTTGCAATTGCCCCGGTACAAATTCACTTGCTGTTGCGGAACTTGCTATGGCTTTAATGCTTGCTTTAGATAGGCGTATTTATAATAATGTACGCGATTTACGCGACGGCAAATGGAATAAGAGCGAGTATTCCAAAGCGCGTGGTATTTTCGGTAAAAAACTTGGTATTTTCGGTTTTGGAAATATCGGTAAAGCAGTTGCAAAACGTGCCGCGGCTTTTGGGCTTGAACTTTATGTTTATGATCCTTATGCCAAAGATGAAGTTTTGGCACAATTTAATGCAAAACGCGTTAATGATGTCTACGAACTTGCCAAAATTGCAGATATTATAACGGTGCATTTACCGTCTACGGAAGAAACAAAAGGCCTTTTTAATAAAAAGTTTTTTGATGCAATGAAAGACGGTGCTTATTTTATAAACACAGCACGCGGAAACTTGGTAAACACTAAAGATTTAGTTGAAGTTTTAAAAGCCGGCAAAATCCGCGCCGCTTTAGATGTTTACGAAAATGAACCCAAAGCCACCGATACCGTTTTTGATAAAACGGTTTTTGAAGGGTTAGAAAATTTTTACGGCACACATCATATCGGTGCATCTACCGACCAGGCACAGGATGCCGTCGCAGAAATGGCAGTGCAAATCGTTAATGAATACGGTAAAAGCAAAACATTTTTGCATAAGGTAAATTAATATGGCAACAATTAAACCTTTTAAAGCATATCGCCCGGCCGAAAACGCAGATAAAATTGCCTGCCCTCCCTACGACGTAATTTCAAGTGAAGAAGCCCGCAAGATGGCAGAAGGCAACCCTATTTCCTTTTTACATATTGATAAACCGGAAATTGATTTACCCGTAGGCACAGACCTTTATGACAGTTCCGTATATGCCAAAGGACGCGAAAATTTAGATAAATTTATTGCCGAAGGTATTTTGAAAGAAGAAAAAAAGCCTTGCCTTTATATTTACGCACAAACTATGGACGGGCGCACGCAGTACGGTATTGTTGCCGCAACTTCCACTGAGGAATATGATAAAGGCATAATCAGAAAGCACGAACTCACACGTAAAGACAAAGAAGAAGACCGTACACGCCATATTCAAACTTTGGAAGCAACCACAGGCCCGGTATTTTTAACTTACCCGGATAATAAAAAAATAAATGAAATTGTTGCAGATATTTGCAAGAAAGAGCCTATTTATAATTTTACTACCGAAGATAAAATAACGCATAAAGTTTGGATTATTGCAGATGATGCAGTTATAAGTATGCTTGAAAAAGAATTTAAACAGATTCCGCTTTTGTATGTTGCAGACGGGCATCACAGATCCGCATCCGCGGCAAACAATGCACGCCAAAAACGCGCACAAAACCCAAACCATACAGGGAGGGAAAGTTATAATTATTTTCTTTCGGTAATTTTTCCGGCAAGTCATTTATATATTATGGCTTATAACCGCCTTGTTAAAGATTTAAACGGTTTGAGTGTTGAGGCATTTTTTGACGCTTTAAAACAAAATTTTGAAATTGAAAAAACAAAGTTGCAAGTTCCGCCTGCGCGCCATCAGTTTTGCATGTACCTTGATAAAACTTGGTATCTTTTAACTGCAAAACCGACTGCTTTTGATGCTAATGATGCCGTCGGCAGTTTGGATGTTTCCATTTTACAAAACAAAGTACTTTCACCTTTGCTTGGCATACAAGATCCGCGCACGGATAAACGTATAAGTTTTGTTGGCGGCATTCGCGGTACAAAAGAACTTATGAAGGAAGTTGACAGCGGTGAGTTTAAGGCAGCATTTTCAATGTATGCAACGAGTATTGAGGAACTTATGAAAGTTGCCGACCAAAACCTTATTATGCCGCCCAAGTCCACTTGGTTTGAGCCGAAACTCAGAAGTGGTTTACTAATTTATAAGTATTAATAAGGAAGTTTTGCTTCTTACGTTCTTTGCTGTCGGCGTCTTTTGGGCTAATTTAAATTTTTCTTCTCGTAGAGTACCGCAAACTCGCTGCGCACGTTTTACTTCTTGGTACACGTCGACAAAGAAAAATTTAAATTATCTCCAAAATACTTGCCAGGTTTGTGCAATTGTGATAAGATTTTATTATTATTCTTTTGCCCCGGCAGCTTTAAGGAGTTTTACTATATCGGTATATTCTTCTTTTTGCGCTCTTTGTAAAACTGTTTCACCGTCTTTCATCTTTACGGTTACATCTGCACCGGCTTCTAGTAACAGTTGAACCATTTCAGTATCTCCAGGGTATGTAGCATAAAATAGTGGTGTTTGCCCGTCCTTATTGGCAAGATTTACGTCTGCTCCTGCCTTTAACAATGCTTTCGCAACTCCAACTCTATCATCACATATTCCAGTTCCGCAAGGACTCGTCGCTTGTAATAATGCGGTTCTTCCCTGTTCATCTACGGCATTTACATTTACCTTGTTTGCTAATAACATCTTTACAAGTTCCAACATTCCTGCTTGGCTAGCAACTCTTAACAGTTCTTCTCCACTTTTACCTTTGGTATTTATTCCACGAGCCAAAAGTGTTTTAACTATGACAGGGAAATTAGAGTCAATGGCGGCAATTAGAGCTTTCTCTTTTTGGTCTGCTCCGGCATTCAATAAAAGTTCCACTATTTGATTTTTGTTTTTTTCATCATCATATCCTTCACTATCCATACCCGTAGAAGCTATTATTAACGCTGTGTCACCATCACTTTCTGCAGCGTTTACATTTGCACCTGCTTCTATAAGTTTTTTTACATCTTCTACACTACCGACAAAACTGGCATTCATTAAAGCTGTTCTACCTCTTTTATCTGCTATATTTATATCTGCACCTGCCCCTAATAATAAATCTCTAATCTTTTTATAATTAGATTCAGGAGCTAAATAGTCAAGAGGGTAAATGCTCATTAGGGCTGTTTCTCCGCTGTTATCTTGTGTATTTACATTTGCTCCTGCCACTAATAATTGCTCTACTGCGAAAGTAAAACCTCGCCTAGCGGCTAAATTTATAACAGGTTCGCCATTTTTAGTTTTTTGATTTGGATTTCCTTTCTTTTGTTTTAGAATATAAGAAACTGCTTTTTTGTTATCCGCCATAATAGCGTCTTCTAATAACATTTGTTTTTCTTCTTTAGTTATGTTTATCTCTTCCATAACAGGATTTTTTTCTTGTACAATCTTTTGTTCCTTTTCTTTTTTATTACACGCAGAGAAAACTAATAATGTGGTTAAAAATACAAATATAAAATATTTTAAGTAAAGTTTTTTCATAAATACTCCGTATAATTTATATACCTAAATTGTAGCAAATTTTATAAAATCAAAATTAGTCCAAAAAACTTTGAAAATAAAAAACCCCCGATTTTATTCGGGGGTTCTTTTTGTTAAGTAAATTATTTACTCAATAATTTTGGTAACAACACCTGCACCTACTGTATGACCACCTTCGCGGATTGCAAATCTTACACCTTCTTCCATTGCAATCGGGGT
>JAZRHA010000023.1:0-20278 GCA_045644515.1 Elusimicrobiaceae bacterium
AGACCTAATAAAATATTTAAAAAGACCTATATAAAAAACCCAAAGGACCTATAAAATACCCCTTGCAAATATGTTTGCAAGGGGTAAATATCTGTAATTTATAAAATTACTCTAAAATAATTTTATAATCTTCCCAAGCTATTTGCGGGTCAGACATAACCTTAATTGTTCGGTTAATATTCTTTTCCACCAATGCTAATTTCTGGCGTAAATGTTCGCATAAAGCAGGGTGAACCACAACTTTTAAATTACCACCCGGTTTACCTTGCGTTAAATCATAAATTTCACGTTGTAAGTTAATACGCATGGTTTCGGCTGATAATACACGCCCGCTGCCATGACATTGTGGGCATTCTTCCGTAATCAAGTTACCTGTACTGCGTGTGCGGCGTTCGCGTGTCATTTCCACTAAACCAAGGCGCGTAATCGGCAAAATACGTATTTTTGCCCTATCGCGTTTTGTAGCATCATTTAAAGCGTCAACAACTTTATGGCGGTTTGAAGCTTTACGCATATCAATAAAGTCAATAACAATAATACCGCCGATATTGCGAAGCCTAAGTTGCCTTGCTATTGCGTAAGCCGCCTCAATATTAGTGCGCGTTACTGTTTCTTCCTGGGAATTTTCACCGGTAAATTTACCGGTATTAACGTCAATAGCGCATAAAGACTCAGCTTCCTGAATAATAATACTTCCGCCATTTTCTAAAGGAATTTTTATGCGGCGCATACGCTCAATTTCCTGGTCAATATTATAGGCTTCAAAAATTGGTGTTTTGCCGGTATAAAGTTTAATTCTGTCCACAAGTTCCGGGGAAATTTTGCTTACGAAATCTACGACTTTATCATAATCTTTTTTATTATCAAGCATGTATAAACGGACATTTTCCGTCAATATATCCCTTGAAACTTGCAAAACGCTGCCCATATCTTCATGAAGCATTGAAGGCGCCGGTTGATTTTCAAAACGCGTAATAATGGTTTTCCATTGGCGGTAAAGGTATTTAATTTCTTTTTCAAGTTCTTCATCAGTTGCATCTTCAGCTTCAGTGCGAACTATACAACCCATACCCTCAAGATATTTTTCGGCCAAACGTTCTACATAATCGTTTAACTGATCGCGTCTTTCAAGGTCTTCAATATTTTTTGAAACACCGACATATTTTTGATTCGGTGTTAAAACCAAATATCTACCCGGTAAAGTAACATCCATTGTCACTTTCATACCTTTTGTGCTGATACTGTCTTTAACAACCTGTACCATAATTTCCTGGCCTTTATATAAGATTTCATCAATAGGTTTTTTACCGCCTTCAATGGTATCTGTTATATAAAGGTAAGCATTTTTTTCATAACCGATATTTAAAAATGCGCTGTTAATACCGGGCAAAACATTTTCAACTGTCGCTTTATAAATATTACCGACAAGGTTTAAAGAAGTATTCCTTCTATCCCACAAAAGTTCAACCAAAACACCATTTTCCAAAATAGCAATTCTGGTTTCTTCAAAGGAGGTATTAACTAATACTTCAACTTCTGTTTTACCGTCATCATTAAGGTAAGCCGGCCTTATAGGCTTATCTTCTCTTACTGCTCTTACTGTTTTAAGATGTGATCTTTTCATTTTTTCTCCCGCTTATAAAGGTTGTAAAACCCCGTTTTTATCTACCCAATAAAGGGCTGTGCGAATGGCTTTATAACCTTCCTTCTTAACATCTAACCCGAGCAACTTCAATAACTCCTGCACCGGGCTAAAACTTCCTGAAGGATTAAGCTTCATTATTATTTTAACTTCATCAGCGTTTAAACGCTCTATACTATAAAGGTGCTTTCTATTTACTTTAGGACATAAAGAAAGCGCCCTGCTTATACTTCCCCTAACACCGGTAACATGATAACAAACATGACTTATTAAATTTTGCACATTACTCAAGTGATAAGGTAGCAATTCAACTTCTTTTAACACAAAACCGCTGCCTTCTAAAAATGGCAACAATTTTCTTTTTACTTCCTCCGGGCTTATATAATTTTTGAGGAAAATTTCCGCAATTTCTGTTAGACTTTCCTCATCTTCCAAAGCCCCAAAATACACATAAACTCTCGGGTGATCTTTTTTTAATACATAGTCTAAACCACTTTGTGTTACCGCATTTGCCAAAACTTTTACAAAGTTATGGCACACAACACCCAAAGATTTATTTAACTTCAATCTATATCTAAAAGCGGTGTCTACATTTATCATAGCATTTTTTTAAATCAAAGAAAGGCGTCTAAAATAAACTCCTTCAACCAAACCAAGCGCCCACATACTAGACACTAGATTTGAACCTCCGTATGAAATAAAAGGTAAAGGAATCCCTGCAACAGGCACAATACCTATAAGCATACCGAAATTAAATGCCATGTAAACGAAAAATATTGCAAAAACACCAGCACAAAGCAAATATCCAAATAAGTCGCTGGAATTTCTAGCTATTACAACTATTCGCCACAAAATTAAAATATATAAACTTAAAACCAGTAAAGTACCAATAAGGCCTTTCTCTTCCCCCAAAATTGCCAATATGAAATCGGTATGTCTTTCCGGGACAAAACCCAAACGTGATTGAGTGCCGGAAAAAAAGCCTTTTCCTATAACTCCGCCTGAACCCATGGCAATTTGCGCTTGCAAAACATTATAACTTGCTCCTTTAGGATCTGCCGATGGTGCTAAAAATGCCTCAACCCTCTTACGTTGATAAGGCTTTATATGATTATTAACAAAATATCCGCTAAAAAAACCTGCAATCATAGTGAAGGCTAAAATCATAGTTAAACTAAACGGAACAAATATGCGGAAATATTTGATAATAAACCAACCAATAATAAATACACCCAATATTATACCGGCAAAAATTAAACAAGGGATAATATCAAAAGAAAGAGAGTTTAACCAGCCTAAAATAGAAGAATTATCCAATATTTCCGGATATAAACCAATGTATGTCCAAAGTATAGGAAAAATACCTGCCATCAACGCAAAAGCAATAATTAAAACAAAATAATAAGTATTTACTCCTGCAACAAATAATAAGATAAGCAAAGCAGGGGCAGTAACCACAATAGAAGAAAAATCAGGCTGCATCATAATAAGAGCAAAAACAGGTAAAATAAATGCCGCAAATATTGCAAGTGTTTTAAAATTTTTTATTTGGCGCGGTCTGCTAGCTAGGAAAGCTGCCGTTATAACAATTAATGCAATACGGCAAAGTTCCGCTGGTTGAAAGGAAAATCCACCGAACCTAAACCAGGAATGGGAACCACGTGCCACAATACCGAATGCAAGCACTGCAACCAATAAAAATATTACAAAAGCGTATAATTTTTTGTAATGTTCAGCATAAATCTGATAATTAAAAAGCCATCCGAAAACAAAAGCCGCAACAGAAACCGGCAAAGCAATTATATGGGTACGCATTATTGAAGACATCTCTTTTGTTCCAGTAACGGCAGACAAAATAGTAAGAAAACCGATTAGGCATAAACTTATCAAAGCATATATCAAAGGCCAATCTAATTTTCTTGTTTTAATTCCTGAGTTATTATTAAACATTTTTGTTTTCCTTCAAAATATCTTCGCTGTGTTTTAAATCAAAGTATGCCTTAATAATTTTACGAGCTGCCGGTGCCGCTTGTGCACCACCGCCTTTACCAAATTGAATTAAAACAGAAACAGCAATTTCGGGTTCTTCCCCTTCCTCACCTGCAAAAGCCAAGAACCAACCGTGGTCATCGCCGTGCGGATTCTGTGCAGTTCCGGTTTTACCATAAACTGCTATATCTTTAATTTTTGCACCGCGCCCGGTAGCATTATCTACAACGCTTTTTAAGGCTTTATGTATTAGTTCAAATGCACCATCTTTAAGTTTAACTTGATCCACAAGTTCACTTTTACCTTCTTCCAAAATTTTACCCGATGGGGAAACAACCTTATCAATATAATAAGGCCGCCAAATCTTACCTTTTGAAGCAAGAGCTGCGGCATAAACTGCCATTTGTATCGGTGTAAGAAGTAATTCCCCTTGCCCGATAGATAAATTTAAAGTATCCCCGCCAAACCAATAAGTTCTTAAATTTGCACGCTTTGTCGGCCCATAAATATTGCCTGATTTTTCACCCGGCAAATCAATGCCAGTTTTGCGCCCAAAATGAAATTTGCGCTGCATCTTTTCAATATCATAAGAACCTGTTTTTAAACCCAAATTGTAGAAATAAGTATCGCAACTTTGTTCCATACCTTTTATAAAATCTATATGGGGGCCATGATCTTTCCAACATTTAAATTCACGCCCGTTTAAATATATACGGCCGGTGCAATTATCCTCGTGTTTAAGATCTAATTTATCATTTTCATAAGCAGCTAAAGCAGTAATAGTTTTAAAAGTTGAAGCAGGCGGAAATAAACCCTGTACCGCCAAATTATATTCAGATATTTTTATTTTATCTTCATTGTTCTTGCCGGTATTATAAGGTGTAAAAATGTTGGGATCCCAATCAGGTAAAGAAGCCAATGCAAGTACAGCACCTGTTTTCACATCCAAAACTACCGCCGCACCACGCCCGGTTAAAGAAGTCCTAACAGCATCTTCTGCCGCTTGTTGAACCGGGGCCAGTAAAGTTGTATAGACATCAGATCCTTTACGCCAACGATTATCCTTCATAATTTGTGTTACGCGGCCTTTATAATTTACCTCCAAAAACAAACCGCCATCTCGCCCTTTCAATTCTTTTTCATAACGTTTTTCTATACCACTTTTACCTATTTTTGAATTTAAACGATAATCAAGTTCCCCTGAAAGTTCCTTCCAAGTACTTTTTTCCATAGTACCAATATATCCAAGTAAATGAGCTGCACTTGCACCATAGGGATAATAACGTTTTGTCTCTTCAAGCAAATATAAACCCGGGTAGAAGTTTTGAAGTTCCGCTAAAGCAAAAATATTTTTTGGAGCCAAATTATCTACTAACAAAGCTGCTTTACCGTTTTTTAAGGACTTTTTTATAATTTGTAAAATATCTTTTTGGGATTTAAAAGTGTTTTTAGAAACCGCATCAGCCATTTCTATTAAAGTTTTTTCATCAGGTATTTCCAAAGGCGGTAAATAATATAGTGAAAACGCCGCTTGATTTGATGCCAATACTTCCCCACCACTTGCTAAAATTCTCCCGCGGGGTGCGGTTTGATATAAAATTTGCGTTCTATTTTTTTCGGCCTGGGAAGTATATTTGTTATGGGAAATAAATTGTATAAAAATTAGTTTATATGTTATTAAAGCTCCACAAAGTAAAGCCAAAATAAACATAAACATCAAACGGTGAGTATTAAAATCCAGTTTAGTTTTCATTCACTTTTTTTAAGACATCAAATATCAAAAACTTTACGGTTATATTATAAAAAATAGGCATAATCAAGCCCAAAACTATGGAGCCAAGAATTAAATCCTTCCACCCTTGCCAAATAAAAATGCCCGTAAAAATTTTTGAAAGAAGGCCGAAAATAAAAATAAACAACACATTAAGCATCCCTGTTATAACCATTTGGGGTATGCATTCTTTAAAATCAATTTTATCTCTTACTTGATAGAAAAATACCATCAAAATAGTAAAAGCAAGAGCATGAGAACCAAAAAGAGAAGTGCCCAAAAAATCTAAAAATAAACCGCTAAAAAACGCAAAAGTATACCCATATCTTTGTGGTAATATTACCGCAATTATTATACTGAAGGCAAACATCATATTAAGTGATAATTCAAGCGGAGCAAAAACAATTAACCCAAGCCAATAAGAAATTGTTGCTATTACAAAGATTAAAATAAGGTTTAATATTCTAAACATTATTTTCCCCCTTATGAGATAAAACAAAAACTTCTTTAATGGCATCAAAATCTACTGCAGGTTTCAGTAATGGTTCCTTGTAAGTTGAAGCACTTGTTAAACCATCAGTTCCATCATTTAAAAGGTATCCGACAAATAAACCTTCCGGGAATAATGCACTTGAAGAAGATGTAAAAACAGGGGTATTAACTAACAAATTTTCCTCTAAAGGTAAATATTTTAGAGTCACGTTTCTCAAACCATGGCCTTTTAAAAGTGCCTCTGTCTTTGTATTACTCAAATACACATAAGCATTAAAATCTTCGTCAGATAAAAGTAAAATTTTTGAAGTATTTTTTGAAACCTCCACTACCATCCCAATCAATGCCGGTACACCACTAGGAGTTAATGCAAGTGCAGGGGCACGCAATGATACACCGTCCTCTTCGCCTTTATCAATAATAAGGCTTGACATTTTATTTGATTCCTTATATGCAACTTTAGTCCAAATACCATCAATCTTGATTGATTTTTTAAGATTTAACGCCTGACGTAAACGTTCATTTTCTTCTCTCAAAACGGGCATTTCAAGGATTTCAACTTGAAGTTTTTTTAGTTTTTCTTTAAGTTCAAAATTTTCCAAAGCAACATTTAATAAAGTTTGGGTACCCTCATTAATGTCTTTAAAGTATTCTTTTGTTTGATGTGCCAATCTAAGTTGAGGAATGAATAAATAAGCCAAAATCGCCCTAACGGAATTAACCGTCTGCTGAAGTGGCAACAACATTAATGCCAACGAAATTAGTATATAAACTGTTGGCAATAACTTTAAGTGTTGATTTACATATACCTTTGCCCACTTTTCCATACTTATATATTTTATAATTTTTAATGGAAATACGCAAAGAAATGGCCCTTGCTGTGATTTTATCCCACCAAAATTTGATAAAATATATATATGAATTTTTCCAAAATCAAGGATTTCATTAAAACAAACAATTTTCCTGCTTACCGCTTAAACCAAATAAGGCAAGGGGTGTTTGTTGATGGTAAAAGCAGTTGGCAAGATATAAAAACATTGCCTAAAAACCTACAAGAGACCTTAAATAAAAACTTTAAAATTTTATCTTTTGACCTGGTTAAATTGCAAAATTCGAAATTAGATAAAGTCTATAAAGCCCTACTTAAATTACATGACGGACCAAAAATTGAAACTGTTTTAATGAAACCCGGTAAATTCTGGAGTGTTTGTGTTTCATCACAAGCAGGTTGCCCCCTTGGTTGTGCTTTTTGTGCAACGGGAAAACTTGGTTTCAAACGTAATTTAACAGCGGAAGAAATTTCCGACCAAGTTTTATTTTGGCATCAATTTTTACAAAAAGAATTTAAGGGTGAACACGTTTCAAATATAGTTTTTATGGGTATGGGTGAACCTCTTTTAAATTACCAGGAAGTTAAACAAGCAGTGGAAATTTTATCTAATAAAGACTATTTAAATATTGGTAAACGTCATATATCAATTTCTACCTCCGGCATTGCTGATAAGTTTGAGAATTTAGCCAAAGAATTACCACAGGTAAATTTGGCACTTTCCCTGCATAATGCCGACAATAAACAACGTTCTGCTTTGATGCCTATAAACCGCAAATACAATTTAGATATTATTAAACAGGAACTTGAAAATTACTTGAAATTAAATGCACGCGAGGTGTTTTTAGAATACACCGTTATAGACGGTGAAAATAACTTGCCTGCGCATATACGAAAACTTGGAAAATGGATAAATTCTTTTAGGGATAATTATCTTTTGCATGTCAATTTAATTGCTTGTAATGAGGCTACTTCAAAAGCAAAAACTCCGCCAATTACCGCCGTTTATGCTTTTGCAGAAGCCCTAGAAAAAATGAATATCAAAGTAACTGTCCGCAAAAGTTTAGGTTCTGATATTTCTGCCGCTTGTGGGCAGCTTGCTGCAAAAAATTAGGAGATTATATGAAAAAGTACTTATTATTAGTTGTAGTTTTATTTTCCTTGAATGCCTGCGTTTCAATGCAAGGCAAAGAGGATTATATACCTGTAGGGCCACAAAATCTGTCCGTTCAGGTAAAAGACGGGAAAGATCTCCCTATATTCACAAGCGTGACGCAAATTACACGTCCTTGGTCCAATATAGGTATACAACGTATTAAGAATCTACCTAATGATCCGAAAATAATTGAAGCCAGTATTTTGCGTTTACAAAATTTTGCCGCAGCTCATGGTGCAAATGCCCTATTAATAAAACAGTATTTTGATGAAGACAATACTAATGGCCGCCCAATAACTTTGGCAACAAATTTAGTCAAATATATTGACGATCTTAGCGATGAAGATTTTGAAATAATTACTAAATTCGCACAAACTGCCTCTTTAGGAGATGAAAAATAATGTCTATTAAAAAATCTAAAAAAGCAATTATTTTACATTCCGGAGGTCTTGATTCAACCACTTGTTTATATTGGGCATTGAATCAAGGTTACGAGTGTATTTGCCTAAACATAGCCTACGGTCAAAAACATAAAAAAGAGAGAGATTGCTGCCGTAAAATATGTAAAGATTTAAAAGTCAAGTTAATAGAAATTAATTTAAATTTACCGTGGTTAAAGGATGTTACATCTTTGGTAGGCAATAAAGTGGCAATCCCTAATGAACCTTTATCAAAAATAAAAACTATTGGACGTTTACCGTCAACATATGTACCGGCCAGAAACTTAATTTTTGCTTCCATTGCAGCATCTTTAGCTGACAGTATCGGCGCAAGCGCAATAGTTTTAGGGGCTAATTCGGTTGACTATTCCGGTTATCCTGATTGCCGCCCAAGATTTTATGTTCCTTTAGAACGCGCTATTTTTGAAGGAACCCGTTCTGCAGTTGGGGGCCGTAGAATTGCTGTTTTGACACCTCTTTTAAAATTAAGCAAAGCACAAATTGCGAAATTAGGAGCGAAATTAGGTGTACCCTTCGCCTTAACCTGGAGCTGCTATCGCGGAGGTAAAAAACCTTGCGGGAAATGCGATGCATGCCGTTTAAGAAAAGCTGGTTTTGAAAGAGCTGGAATAAAAGATATTTAGTAATTTAGGTAACACAAATGAAGATATTTCCAAAGTTATTTAAGATGTTTTTGTTCGTTATTATCGCGCCGCTTTTAATAACGACTGTTTTTCTATTTCAATATCAAAAGCATGCCAAAAAAGAATTACTACAGAACTATTTAAATACGGTTGATATTTTTTCTTTTTCCTTGGAAAATTATGCACTTAATATATCTAGAAACATTAATGCATTATTACTTAATAAACCTTTACAAGAACAAAAAGATATTTTAGAAAATCAAGTATTGCAAGATACAAATATCTTATTTATTGCACTATTTTCACCCCAAGGGCGAGAACTTGCCAGAGCAAAAAATATTAACTTTGAAAATTTGCCGTTACTTAATTTATCACAAAATAATAGTTTAAAAAATATTCCTGAAGGACAAATAAAAATAAATTATCCGGAAGATCTTTTCCCCCCATACACCACTATTACTTTGAAACAGGATGACGGGAATATTCTTTTGTTAGTTGCTGATATTACTAATCTTATTACACAAACAGAATTACATAAAATTGGCAAAAGTGGCGGTTTATACTTTTTAGATAAAGACGGTTATCATATTTTAAGTAAAGACACACCGCCCATAATAAATTTAATTGAATATGATTTGAGTTCCGAAGGAACGATATCTGATTTTAAAACACAATCCGGTTTAACTTTGGCCGGAGCTTATATTAAAAACCCTATTGGTGAAGGTTATCTGTTTTTACTTCAAAATCAAAAGGAAGCATTTTTTACCATTAATCTAATTTCTTGGCTTATTATCTTTTTCGTATTAGCGACAACAACTTTATCTTATTTTGCTTCCATGTATTTCGCAGAAGACTTAGCTGAACCTATAGATAAACTTATTGAAGCTGCAAACGAAATAACAAACAACAATTTTTCAGTACACATTGATGAAAACAAGTACATGGGGGAATTTAATACTCTGATAAAAACCTTTAATTCCATGGCAATGAAACTCAAAGAATATCAAACAATACAACTTGATAAATTAATTGAAGAAACAAATAAAGTAAATTTACTTGCGCGTTTAATGAGAGACGGCATTGTAATGTGTACATTGGAAGGTGAAGAACTTTTCTCTAACAAAACAGCTAAACATATTTTAACAAGCGATACTTTCGCAGAAAACATTGAAAAAACAACACATTTACAAAATCTGGATGATAATTATTTAAAGTATTTACTCAAAGTACCAAGCGGCACCATTTTCCAATACATAAAAAATGGCAGAAAGGCATACTTTGAGATTATTACAGAAACATTTCAACCTCAAAACCAGGAACCTGTTGCCATTGTCTTATTTAGGGATATAACATCAGAACATGAAATCAGTGAAATGAAAAATGATGTCTTCAACGCTGTCGCGCATGATTTGCGTGCACCGATACTTGGTATTCAAGGTTATGTCATGCTTTTAGAAGAGCAAAATTTAACTAAAGAAGAACAAAGCCAGATGTTGAAAGCTATTTCTAACTCCTCAAAAATGCTTGTAAGCTTAGTTGAAAACATATTGGATATTTCAAAACTAGAGCGTGGGCTTTTAGTACTTAATAAAACACAATTTGATTTGGAAAGATCAGCCCAAGATATAGTTTATGCATTAACGCCCCTTGCTCAGCAAAAGAATTTAGATTTAAAAATTACGTCCGATAAAGGTTTAATTATATCAGCCGATAAAAATTTAATTGAAAGAGTATTTTCAAACTTGATATCGAACGCAATTAAATTCACTTCTGAAGGCAGTGTCTCTTTAGATATAAGAAAAGTAAATAACAATTATAAGATTGTAATTAAAGATACAGGGGTTGGTATATCAAGGGAAGAACTACCTAAAATATTTAATAAGTATCATCAAGCCGACAGGCATGTAAGAGGATACGGACTTGGCTTAACTATAGTAAAACAAATTATAGAAGCTCATCAAGGGAAGATTGAAGTCACTTCCGAGATTAATAAAGGAACAGAGTTTTATATAACTTTGCCGATTAATCCCGAACAAGAGAGGCTGGCTTAATGATTGTTTTTTGGCATTTACTGCTGGCACATTTTCTTGCTGATTTTACCTTCCATACGGATTATATTTATCGCAAAAAAATCAGTAATCCCTTTAAAGGCTTAACCGTACATGGCCTTGTATATTTAGTTTGTCTTTTAATTTGTTGCTTGCCTTATCTTGAAATTAATTGGTTTACAGTAGCAGGTGTTTCTTTTAACGGGGTTGAAAGTATTTTTCTTCTTACCCTAATACACATATTTAGCGATTTCATTGATACATCCGATAATCACGATGTAATAGGCATGAATGCTTTAATGTTTGTTTGTTGGCAAATAATTGAAATTGCCGTATTATTTATAGTTGCACCTTTTATATTAACCCCGGAGAAAACTAGCATTGCTTTTTGGGTTTTAAGATCCATAATAATTTTGTGCGGTTTAATAATTTCCTCACATTTACTTATGGTTTTAATACATTTATTTATAAAAGATTTTGTGCATAAAAATTACCCGAGTTTTGATGAAAGATATGTTTCCATGATATACCGCGGCGGGCTTTATATGTCTTTAATTTTACCGTCTAATATCGCTTTTATAGTTGCCTTGATATGGATATTATGTCTATATATAATATTTAAAACAAAAGAAGTTAGTTTTATGTCCGGTAAAAATATTGCCGGAACAATTCTAACTTTATTAATAGCATTGGGTGTGAGGTATTTAGTTTATTATGTATATTAAAGATGCAAAATTTGTGTGTCTTGATACTGAAACAACGGGTTTAAGTTTCCCGCGCGGTGGCCGTATTTGCGAAGTTGCCTTACTTGCAAGCCAAGCCGGCAAACGTATAGGCAGTTACAGCACTTTAATTAACCCGGAAATGTATATGACACCGGATATTACCGCTATACACGGTATTACTAATGAAATGGTAGCCGATGCACCTTATTTTAAAGATATTGCCCTAACTTTGGCAGAACATTTAGAAAACAGTATTTTAATTTGCCATAATGTTGATTTTGACGTACCTTTCCTTAAATATGAATTTGAAAATGCAGGCCTAAAAATGCCGGAAGTTACAACTTTGGATACCTTAAAATTTGCACGTACGCATGGTTGTTTTACAAGAAACCGCCTTGGTATTATTGCCCAGGAACTTGGCTTTTCTTGCGAAGGCTGGCACAGGGCCATGGCCGATACCGTTATGGCTGAAAAGATTTTTTACCACTTCTTAAAACACTTTATGCAATCAGGCGCGCAAACGGTGGAAGATTTAGTGGAATTACAAACCAAAAAAATTGGTCTAAAAATTACAGGAGTTAGATAATATGAAAAAGGTTGTTTTATTAATTCGCGACGGTTGGGGAGTAAGGCAAAATAAAAATAATAATGCCGTATTAAATGCAAATACCCCAAATATTAACAGTTATTTGGCAAAATATCCGCATATTTTAATTGAAGCATCCGGTGAAGAAGTCGGTTTACCTGCCGGTTATATGGGTTCTTCTGAAGTCGGGCACTTAAATATGGGCGCAGGCCGCATTGTTATCCAGGAATTAAAACGTTTAAAAGATGCTTTTGAGGACGGTTCAATATATAATACTCCTGCTTTTAAAGCGGTTTTGGATAATTGTGTTAAAAATAACAGTGCTTTGCATTTAATGGGCCTTGTGCAAGATGAAGGCGTGCATGCACACCAAGACCACCTTTATAATATTATCAAAAAAGCCGCGGAACTTGGCATTAAAACCGTTTGGGTACACTTTTTTGCCGACGGCAGAGATACACCGCCAAACAGTTCACTCGGTTACTTAAAAATGCTTGAAGAAAAATTTAAAGAATATGGCGTGGGCCGCGTTGCAACTTTAATGGGCCGCTATTATGCAATGGACAGAAATGAAACTTGGGACTTAACTACCCAGGCCTATGACCTTATTGTTGATGCAAAAGGCCGCGTTGCAAAAAATGCGGAAGAGGCAATAAAAAATTCTTATGAAAATGACAAAACGCCGTCAGGCAGCAAAATGGTGGATGAATATATCCCCCCCACAGTTATTGAGGGCTATACCGGCGTAAAAGACGGGGACGGCATTGTGTTTTTCAATTTCCGCCAAGACAGAGCTATACAATTAACGCGTTCTTTTGTGGAAGATGATTTCCCCCTCAAACGTAACCGTAGGCCGAATATTGTTTTTTGCGGACTCACAAAATATTATGACAGTTTCAAATACAATGCACTTGCCCCGATGAGTGAAGGCGGCAGCATGAATAATTTGCTCGGGGAAGTTATTTCAAAAGCAGGCAAAACGCAACTTAGAATTGCCGAAACGCAAAAATTTAAACACGTTACATCTTTCTTTAACGGTAAACTTATTAAACCTTTTGTCGGCGAAGACAGAATTGAAATCAAAGGTACTTTTGACCCTGCTACTTACGCCGAGCACCCGGAAATGGATGCCCGCACCGTCGCTGACCGCGCCGTTACGGAAATCGCAAAAAATAAATATGACTTTGTTGTTTTAAATTTTGCTAACTGCGATATGGTGGGCCATACAGGTTCTTTTGAAGCGGCAAAAAAAGCCGTTGAAGTGGTTGACGAATGCTGCGGCAAAGTTGTTGAAGCTGCTTTAAAAGCAGGCTATGCAATTTTAATTACTGCCGACCATGGGAACGCTGAAGACATGTGGGATGATAAAATCAATATGCCAAAAACCGCACACACCACAAACCCGGTTGAATTTATTTATGTAGCAGATGATGCGCAAAACATTAAACTTGCCAATGGCGGTAAACTTGCTGATATTGCCCCAACGGTTTTAAAACTTTTGGACATTTCAAAACCGTCCGACATGACCGCAGAAAGTTTGATTGTTTAATTTTGCATATTTAACGTTTATTTGCTATTATAATTTTAATAGAGGTTAAAATTTTAATGTAGGGTTACCCCCCCTAAAAAATTTATTCTGTTTTTGGGCGTTTTGCTAAAACAAAACCCAATTGGAAACAATTACTTAATGAAACCAAAAACAGTCGTTAAGACACAAAACGAATTGGCTGATCCCCTTTTGTTTTGTGTCAAATGTTTGCCATATGGCAAACTACGGCTGTTATATTTAATCGGTTCATTAAGTATTGAATATAATAAGCCGTTTATTTATGTTCAAATTTTTAATAATGAGATACAATTATGAAAGAAAATATTAAAGAAAGAATAAAAGAATATAGTAAACTTATAAACAAATACCCGGATATAAAAGAACTTTATATTGAAAGGGCAAAATTATATGATAAAATTCAAAATTATAAAAAAGCGGTTGAAGATTTTAAGAAAGCATATAAAGATTATTATGCTTGCAAAAATATAATAACCGTATGTGAAAATGTTGGCTTAAAACAAGAAGCTGAAAAATTTTACACCCAAGCAATAAAAGCAAACAAGAATAATGTTCAAAATTATATTGATAGGATTTATTTTTATATGCGTTATGGTGAAATTGAAAAGGTAATTTTAGATTGCAAAGAAACATTAAAACTGTTTCCAAAAGATGAAACCATTTTAGCACTCCAAAAAATATTAACCAAAAAATAAAGCCACGCTACAAGTACACACACCTAGCAAGTATTTTGGAGATAATTTAAATTTTTCTTTGACGACGTGTACCAAGAAGAACGGGAGCGAAGCGACTCTCGGTACACTAGGATAAGAAAAATTTAAATTAGCCCAAAAGACGCCGCTAGCACAAAACTAAGGTATCAGAAATTCCTATTACAACTCTCTATATAATTGGTATAATGTATAGAGGTATATATGCCCGGTATAGATAACTCAAAATTAAAAAATATCCTTTCAGCCCTAAATAAAAATAAACTTGACGGGCTCGTCTTAACAGATCTCCACGATATGAATTATCTGTTAGGTGAAATTTTTTGTGAAAATGAGGCCACTGTACTTATTTATAAAAAAGGCCTTGTAATTGTAACGCGTCCGCTATACGAAAATGATGTAAAAAAATATTTCCCGAAAGCCAAATTTATACCTCTTGAACAAGAGCAACACCTTGAAATTATTAAACAGGCAAAAGCCCTAAAATTAAAACCTGCCTTTGATGAGAATAAAGAGTTTTTTGCCGCCGCTAAATTTTACAAAAAAGCGGGTTTTAAAACCGTTTCAAACTTTATAAATTCAGTACGCGCTGCAAAAACCGAGCAGGAACTTAAAATAATGCGCCAGTCCGCACAAATTGCATACGGGGCTTTTCTTTACATCAAAAAAGAAATCAAAGCCGGTATGACGGAAAAACAAGTTGCACTTAAAATTGAAATGTTTATGCGTGAGCGCGGTGCAACGGCAATGTCCTTTATTCCTTTGGTGTCTTTTGGTGCAAACGGTGCAAACCCACACCATTTGCCTGACGATACCAAATTAACAAAAAATACTGCTGTATTGCTTGATTTCGGTTGCGTTTATAAGGGTTATTGTTCGGATATTACACGTTGTTTCTGGTTCGGTGACAAAATAAACCCCGAATATCAAAAAATTTTAGATCTTGCAATTTTAGCACATGATACCGCCGCGAAAAAAGCAAAATACGGCATGACAGGCGCACAAATTGATGCACTTGCACGCAGCGTAATTGTTAATGCCGGGTATGGCAAATATTTCACGCACAGAACAGGGCACGGTATCGGCATGCAAGACCATGAACTTGCAGATATATCAGATTTAAACAAAAATAAAATCGGCTTAAATTATTGTTTTAGCATTGAACCGGGCATATATTTACCGGGTAAATTCGGCGTACGCCATGAAGATTGTTTTTACATGACCGCAAAAGGAATCAAACAAATAAAATGACGGAAACACTGAAAAAATTTCAAAAATATCTTGCCGAGCAAAAACTCGGTGGTGCTGTTATTACCGATATTTTGACCGTCAACTATTTAACTTCTTTTACTTTTGTTAGCGACGGTGATGCCTTCCTTGTTATAACACCCAAAAAAGCCACTTGCTACACAAAGGATATGTATTTAATTGACATAAAAACCAAATGCCCGTTTTTGAATTTTGTTAATTCGCTTGATATTGCGGACGTAGTAAAAAACCTCGGTAAACAAGCAAAAAATTTTGTTTTTGATCCTTATGCTTCCACTTATTTAAACGGAATTGCCTTATATAAGGCAGGCGTAAAAGAAGCGGCAAAAATAACTTCAATTATCCGCGAAGTTAAAACAAAAGACGAAATAAAACTTATTAAAAAAGCTTGCGAAATTTCTTCAAAAAGTTTTGAAATTTTTAAAAAGAAATTAAAAGCCGGTATGACGGAAATCCAAGCTGCGAAACTGCTTGAAGGCATTATGGCGGAACTAGGCGGCCAAGGCCTTGCATTTGATACCATTATGGCCTTTGGTAAAAACACCGCAAACCCGCATCATACGAATTCAAATTTGAAACTTAAAAAAGAAATACCGGTTTTGGTAGATTTCGGTTGCCGCTACAAAGGTTATTGCTCTGATATGACGCGCACTTTTTGGTTCGGCAAAAAACCGTCGCAAGAATTTAAGCATTATTTTGAAGCGGTTTATGAGGCTTACACCGTCGCAAGCAAAGCCTTAAAAGCAGGCAAGAGCGCAAAGGAACTTGACAGTAACGCGCGCAATTATTTTGAAGATAATTTTGATGCCGCAAAATATTTTATTCACTCACTTGGGCATAACTTGGGGCTTGAAATACATGAGCGCCCGATACTTTCCCAAAAAAGTACAGACACCGTAAAAGAAAATGCAATAACGACGATAGAACCTGGGCTTTATTTCAAAAACAAATTTGGTATTAGGTATGAAGATACCTTTTTAATAACAAAAACAGGCAGTATAAAATTAACTAAATAGGAGAATATTATGATAGGAACACCTCAGTTTAAAGAAGGTTTAATTTTTAAAAACGAAAATGGTGAACTTGTTGAAATTTTGGAATATCAACATCACCGCAAATCACAGGCACGCGCTGTCGTACGTGTAAAACTCAAAAATTTAAACACCGGTTCATTAATTGAAACCAGCTACCGCCCCGAAGATAAATTTGAAGAAGTTACCATTGAAAAACGCCCGCATAACTTCCTTTACAAAGAAGGCGACATGGCTTATTTTATGGACGCAGAATCTTTTGAACAAATCGGTGTACCGCTTGCGAAGCTTGGTAAACAAGAAAAATATTTAGTTGACAATATGGAAGTTATCGGCCTTTTTATTGACGGCGTGCTTTTTAATATTCAACTCCCGATTAAAGTTGATTTGAAAGTCGTTTCCACCGTCCCCGGCGTAAAAGGTGATACCGTTTCAAATATGACAAAGCCTGCAACCTTGGAAAGCGGTATTGAAATTAAAGTTCCGCTTTTTATTAACGAAGGCGATAAAATCAGAATTGATACAAGAACAGACACCTATGTTGAAAGAGTTAACGACTAAAACTTTCTTAGCAATTTTCCTATTTAGCCAAATATTTCAAGCCGCAAACGCGCTTGAAATATCTGCTTTTGAACAGGAAGAAGACGGAGAGGCTACAATAACTTTTTGCAAAACACTTGAAATTAAAAATGTGTCACTAAATAAAAACTCAGTTATTCAAACCGTAGTATTTGAGAAAGACGACGGAGAATTTGAAAATATTGCCGTCCTAAACAAAGATTTTGCTAACCATGTTATTTCTTGCTTTGAAGGTATTTGCGATATGAGGACAAGTTGTAAAACTTCTCTTTATTCTCTCATGAGCGCAAGAAAAGTTCAAGACAAAGATTTAGTTGTGGCAAAAGTTTCTTTTGACAGGGATATAAGTGCAGTATTTTTAATTTCAAGTTTTCAAAAGAAAAACAAAAAAATTTATCGCATAAAAATGCCGCAAGATTTAAAATTTTTAAGCGGAAAATACAAAAAGAATTTTAGGAATTGGTTAATTAAGGAAACAAAAGATTTGTTATGAGATGTTTTAACCCTAAAACACAAGAAGTCTTTGCTAATGATTTAAAAATGAATAACACCTACTTCAGCCGCTTAATAGGGTTAATGTTTAAAAAGAGTTTAGCCGCCGGAAGCGGAATAGTTTTAAAACCTTGCACGCAAATTCACACTTGTTTTATGAGGTTTAATATTGACGTTATTTTTTTAGATGAGAATTTACAAGTCTTACATGTTATTGAAAATATGCCGCCCTGGCGCGTAAGCCCGTTATTTTTAAAATCAAGGTACACAGTGGAACTCCCTGCAAGAACTTTGAAAGGGCGCGTTAAAAAAGGCGAAATTTTGGCACTTTCGCTCTAGTTTTTATATAATTAATAAGGGGACTTTTTATGAAATTTAAAAAACTTTTATTTTTAGCTTTATTTTTTACACCGACATTTGCGATGGCCCTATCTTCCTTTAATGGCTTTCGTGATAAGGTTACGGCAGAAAACTTGCCTTATTTTTCCAAAGATTTGGCAGGCATGCTTGGTGCATCTTCCTATACTACCGGGCGTATTTTGGGTTGGGGCGGTTTTCAGCTTTCCATGCACGGGGTGTACGTTCCGAAATTAAGTAAAAAAGATACTGCTTTAGGTGATGATAATAAAAATTTATTTATGCCGCTTATTCAGGGTGAGATTGGCTTGCCCTTCCGTTTAGACGGTTTTATCCGCGCCATTTCTTATGACGGTTTAACTCTTGCCGGCGGCGGCCTTAAATGGGGCATAACACGTCCGCGCGACGAGAATTACACCTTCCAGGCCATGATTGTTACTTTAGCGCAATCGGGTGTGTATCGCGATTTTTCCGTATCGCATTATAGCGGTGATTTGGTTGTATCTTTCAAAACCCCTTATGTTACACCTTATGTCGGTGCAGGTGTTGATTATATGGTGCTTACGGTAGAAACCGCCCCTGCTTTAGAACCTTCTTTGGCAGATAAAAAATCATATTCAACAACCGCACGCGGAACAGCAGGTTTAAACTTTAAATTGCCAAACTATATGGATTTGAGTTTGGCAGCAAATTTCGCATCTTATGGTGTAGGTTACGAGGCCAATTTCGGCGTAAGGTTCTAATATGCAAAACCGAAATACCCCTATCGGTTTATTTGATTCAGGCGTCGGCGGGCTTACTATCTTAAAAGCATTACAACAAGTTTTGCCTTCTGAAAATATTATTTATTTCGGTGATACCGCACATGTACCTTACGGTAATAAATCACAAACAGCGGTAACAAAATATTCTACCGAAATCGTTAAATTTTTGGAAAATAAAAAAGTCAAATTTATTATTGTGGGTTGTAATACCGCGTCCGCTTTGGCTTTGCCAAGTATTAAAAAAATTGCAAAAGTTGGTTTACTAGGTGTTTTAATGCCGGCTGCAAAAGAGGCTGTAAAAACGACAAAAAACGGTAAAATCGCCGTAATAGCAACGCAAGCAACGGTTAATAGTAACAGTTATAAAAACACTATTTCAAAATTAAATAAAAATTTAAAAGTTTATCAATTTGCCTGCCCGCTTTTGGTACCGCTTATTGAAGATAAAAAACTGCTTAAAACTTTACTCCCGACTATGCTTAAATATTATCTTGCACCTGTTAAAAAATGCGGCGCAGATACTTTAATTTTGGGCTGCACACATTATCCAATAATCAAAAAAGAAATTGCAAAAATGCTCGGGCCCGGCGTAAAACTTATTGATTCAGCACATAATACCGCACTTGAAACAAAAAATATTTTAGCGCAAAATAATTTGTTTAATACAACCAAAAGTAAAGGAAAAATCCAAGCATATACAAGTGATGCGCCAAAACATTTTGAAATTCTTGCAAAAGCGATTTTAAACCAAAAATCTATTAAAGCGGAGTTGGCAAAATGAATATTTATTCCGACGAACGTTTAATAAATTTAGGCATAATTTCCGGTACTGTTGACAGAAGCTTAGGTTCAGCACGCGACAAAGAAATTGCCGCTAAAGTTTTTGAAAGTTTGGGTATCCCCCCCACCAAAATACTTGGTTTAAAACAGGTGCACGGGGATAAAATTATCAGCATAAATAACGAAGAAGATTTAAAAAATTATAAAGCACAAAATTTACATGAAGCAGACGGTTGGCTTTTATCTTTACCGCAAACTGGTGTGATGATTTTAACTGCAGATTGTGTTCCGCTTTATTTATGGTCTGCCGACGGTAAATATGTATCTTTAACGCATTGCGGCTGGCGGGGTGTAGTGCATGAACTACCCAAAAAAGCGGCGGAACTTATCAAAACAAAAACTACTGA
>JAZRHA010000024.1:0-35291 GCA_045644515.1 Elusimicrobiaceae bacterium
CTTTTTGGGGTTTTATTATGTCACTTCCAGTATATTTTTTTTGAAGTATTTGTAATTTTTTTTCAGATATGCATGCTAATCTTTCCTTGTTTCTTTTTTCTATTTGTTTTCTCATATATGGAGGTATTGGAGCATCCGCCAAGGCAATTTGCGAAACAAAAGTTAAAAAGCCAAATAATAAAATGAAAATAAAATATAATTTTTTCATAAAATCTCCGAGTTAAATTAATAAATTCTTATAATGTTTTAAGATATTTTTATTTTATCATAAATTTTATTCCCCGTGTAAAATATTTTTAAATTAACTAGAATTTTCCTATTACTCCCCGCCCCTTTGCTCGCAAAGGGTAATTCTACCCGTAGGTGGAGGGGCAAGGGGGTGGGGTTATTAAATAAGGAAACTTTATTATACAACCCCGCTTCCAACTTCCCCACCTTAGAAAGGGGGGAAGAGTTAAAGGAATAAATTTTATTTTACAACCCCACTCCCGCCATGCGGGTGAGGGCAATAAGGAGTCAAAATTGCATAAGTTTTAAAAATTTGCTAGTATCATCTTGGGAGTGCCGCCTAAAATTAGGTTGGCACTCTTTTTTGCTCGAATAATCTGCCAAGTTGCCGCCGCCACTGCCAAAATAAATGAACATAATACAAAAAATAATCAAAAACCTAAAAACCAAAACTGCTCCCGCCGTAATGCAATTTGCACCAAGCATCCTGCAAGGGCAGAATTTGCCAAACCCATCAAGCCATAATTACAGCCCTTATGTTGATAGTTACGGCTCAAAAGCATGGGTTTATGCTTGCGTCAATACCATTGCGGAAACCACTTCCGCGGCGGACTTTGTCCTAAAAAATAAGCAAGGCGAAATTATCCAAAGCCACCCTGCCCTTGACTTAATGTACCGCCCAAATAAATTCATGAGCGGCCGCACTTTACGCCAATGGATAATCGCAAGTTTGGAATTAACTGGGAACGCTTATATTTTAAAGGACTCGCAACTGCCCGACGGTACACCAACGGAAATGTTCCCCCTCCTTTCACAACTTGTGGAAATTATACCGGGCAAAAAATCTTCAGAACCGATTGAAGGTTACAAATACCGCGCCGGATCTCAAACCGCATATTATAAAGCAAGTGATGTTATTCACTTTAAATATTTTAATCCGTTTGACTTTTTTTACGGCCTTTCCCCGATAGCGGCGGCGCGCGCAAGTTTAGATACACTTGAAAAGGCGGAAAGTTATAACCGTGCATTTTTTGAACATGCAGGTGCCTTATCCGGTTTACTATATACCGACGGAAAACTTGACCCTGCCACGCGTTCGCGCATAATTAACAGTTGGAACGAAAAATATCAGGGTGCAAAAAAAGCGCATAAAGTTGCTTTGCTTGAAGGCGGCCTAAAATGGCAAAACATCACCCTAAGCCAAAAGGATATGGACTTTATTGAAGCAATGAAAATGAGCCGCGAGACAATACTTTCCATCTTCCATGTTCCGCCGGCCCTCGTCGGGCTTTTTGAACAGGCACAACAGTTTAACACTAAAGAGCAGCAGCGCATTTTTTGGCAACTTTGCATTTTGCCAAAGCAAAGTTTAATGCTTGAAACACTTACAGAATTTTTGCTGCCGCATTTTGACAAAACACAAACAATGTATTTTGATAAAGATATTTCCCAAGTTGCCTGCTTAAAAGAAGAAGAATTAGAGCGCGCCCAAACAGCAAAAATTTACCATGAAATGGGCTATTCGCTCTCAGAAATTGCACAAGCACTTGGTTTACCGTTTAGCACAAAAAAGAATCAAAGGAGTAAAAAATGAAACATAAAATTTGCGGCACATTAAAAACACCGGCCTTAAAAATCTTGCCTTTGCAAGACGCAACAGTCAAACAGGAAAACGGCCTTGTTTATATTGAGGGTTATGCCAACACCAAAAATTTAGCGGACCGCTACGGCGATATTCCCACAGTTTTGAAACAAAAACGAAACTTTGTTTATGAACTTACGGAATTTAAAAAGAACCCGGTTTTGTTAATTGACCATGTAAACCAACTTGACCATTTGGCAGGCTCGGTAACAGAAATTTTTGAAGATGAAAAGGGCTTATATTTCAAGGCCTTATTTTCCGCCTCAAACCACCCGACTATTGCACATGCGCGCCAACTATATAAAGAGGGGCATGCAAAAGGTATCAGCATTGCCGGGCGCTTTCATTATGAAGTGGCAAGTGATCCGAGTTTGCTTACTTTAGCGGAAATTTATGAAATTAGTTTAGTTGCAATCCCTGCCGATCCGCGCAGTTTGGCTGCACCTGTCACTACGGCAGATGATGAACAGGAAGAACAACGCAAAAAACAAGAAAAATCAAACCGCCAAAAACTTGAAAAAGAAATAAATGCCTGGTTAAAAGAATTACGTAAATAAAGAAATAAAAAAATCCCCCGGCGGAAAAACACACCGGGGGAAATTTTATTTTCTTTTTATCGTTTTATTTTTCCGGAAGCAGGATAAAAGTTGAAATAAACATTTGATGCGCCTATTTCCCTGCAACTGCCGTCAAAATTATCTTTACAAGTTAATTTACCTTTGGAGTAATATAATTCAAGGGTATATTTTTGCGGTTTCGTTTCGGTGACTTTTTCTTTATCTATGACATATGTTACAAGATCTTTTGTCGTGAAACTGGAAGAACCTTTTGATAAAATATCTTTAATATTATTGAGATTAAAATCTAAATTATTAAAGTCATCTGTATATTTACCGTTTAACTTATAATACCTGCGCTGAGAATCTGTTATTAAACGCATTAACTCGGTATGTTTCCAAAATTCATCTTTTTTTTGCGAGTAATTTAATTCTTTATTTTGTTGTTTTATTCTCTCTTCATTTTGTTGTTCCCATTGTCTAAATTTTTCTTCCTGTTCCCTTTGTCTTTTTTCCTTTGCTTCTTTCATTTTCTCTTCATACAAAGGGGCGTATTTTTTTATTAATTCGTCTAAATTAGTAATCTCCGTAATTTGCCAATATTCGCCGTTTTGTTTCATTTTTAAGATAAGGGTCGTTTCGGTGTTTTCCATATACGGTTTGGCGTCTTCCGGTACTAAATTTTTATCAAGAGCATATTTTTTTGCATCCTCAAAATTAAAAGTAACTTTTGCGGATGCAATACCGTCTTTATTGCTCAAAATTTCATAACTTTTTACTTTGACCATTTTAATATAATCTTTATATTCTGAATTTGCTGCTTGCTTTATTCCTTCCAAGATAAATTGTTTGGCAATAGGCACAATAATCATTTTTGCGGCGGTCATACCCATAATTTCTTCTTTAGAAAGCCCTTTAATATCCTGTTTCGCGGCTACATCAATAGCACCGTTTATTATAGAACTTATATCGATATATTTATCAACGACATCTGCATCAAAATTTTGTAAGGCATTACCTGCCGCGACTAAAGATTCCTTTGGGTTCGGACCTCTGTGGCAAGCGGATAAAATACATATTACACTTACGAACAGCATAAATAATTTTTTCATAGTATCTCCTTTTTTATGGGCTACAACTTATTATACATTATTTAATAAGTTTTAAAGTGCGAACAAGCAAACTTTTTAAAAAGTAAACTTCACGTGTTGTTAAAGCACTTTTTGCTTTAATTTCATTAAAATATTCCATACAATTTTTATCGTTTAAAACAGGCGGGCGCGGAACTTTTTTAAGGAAATTTTGGAACTCATGTTCAAAAATTGCATAATCGCTTTGCTTGGCAATTTTCTCGCTCTTTATTGACGGGCGCGGGAAATCATGCTTTGCGATTTCATAACAACAAAGCATTAATGCTTGTGCCAAATTTAAAGATGGTATTTTGGGGTTTGTGGGCACATGCAAAATATAATTTGCAAGGGCAATATCTTCAGAACTTAAACCTGTTTTTTCCGAACCGAAAACTATGGCGGTTTTACCGGTAAACTTCAGCGCGTAATTTGCAATTTCAGGCAAACTGATAACCTGGCGGTAAGCAACGCGCCTGTCAAGCGAAGTTGTTGCAAGTATTGTGGAACAATCTGCGACCGCACTTTTTAAACTTTCATAAACTTTGGCTTTTTTTAAAATATGGCTTGCGTGGACTGCCGTAACTGCCTCTTTCCACGACGGTGCATAAGGTTTAACAAGCCTTAAATCTTTAAAGCCAAAGTTTCCCATCGCGCGTGCGCAAGCGCCGATATTTAAAGGGTTTCTTGGGCGAACTAAAATAAAAACAGGTTTCATTTTGCTTTCCTTATTTTATTTTTTCCTTCATTATACCGACGATAGTGCTATCAACTTTCAGCATACCGATATTTGAAATTTTACTTAAATTTTGAATAGTTTTTTCAGCACTATTACCAACAAAGCCCTCAGCGTCCGTTATACCGTAATGTTTTATTCCCATAAAGGCAGAGCGCAAAGCACTGTCAACGGAACTGACAACTTTTAAAGCGCAACCGCTTTTTGCACCGTCGCAAAGCATACCTCCAATATCACTGATAATATTATTTATTGCAAGCGTTATTGCTTTAATATCTGCACCTTTTTGCTGGTAAACTAAAGCTGCCGCAGCACCAACACCTGCTGCAATTGCGCAACCGCAAATCGGGGCAAGCTCGCCGGTAAAGACTTTGACATAACCGTTAAGTAAATGTGATAAGGCTATACTTTTCAAAATTTTTTCTTCTTTAATTTTTAATTGTTTACCGACGTAATACGGCACTAAAATCGCCACAATCCCCTGGTTACCGGAACCGCCGGAACTCATGACAGGGTAACAAAAACCGTCCATGCGGCCGTCGGCTGCTTGGGCGCATAAAATTTTGGTATCGGTAACTAAATCTTTAGTGAGGATTTTTTGCCTAACTAAATTTTTTAAATAGAAGCCGACTTTTTCCAAACCTTCACCTTGTTTAGAGGCAGCTAAATTCATATTAACACCTTGCTTGATATAATCAAGATCCGCTTTGTCTGCGTGTTCGGCACAATTAACTAAATCAGATATACTTGCTTTTTTGAGAATTTGCAAATAAGAACTTTTTTGTGTTTTTTGCCTTTTTTCTTTTAAAATTTTACCGTTTAAGGAAAGGTAGCAAATATCCTGATGCCCGCCTGAAATTATACATTTAACTTTACTGCCCTTATCCCCCACTACATTAACACAAATATAAAAACCTTTTTTGGCTACTGTATTTAAAATAACGCGTTTACCTTCAATAAGTTTTAAGGCTTTATCCAAAATCTCCGGCGTAACATGTTTTAATAATTCCATTTTTTGCTTTGGATTTTTTAAAACTAAACCTAAAGCAGCTGCTACTAAATTGCCGCGCAAGCCACCTGTATTAGGAACTTTGACGCCAAGCCCGTTTTTGAAAGTTGCACCGTCTAAAAATAAAGTGGCTTTTTTAACATTTTCTTTTTTTAAAATACTTGCGGCAGTTGCAGCTGCTAGTGCAACAGATACAGGCTCCGTACACCCGAGTGCCGGGTAAACTTGATGTTTTAAAACTTCTTTAAGTAAATTAACTGTCATAGAAATAATTTTGGTTTCTGTATATAAGAACCGCTTTCAAAACTATATATTTTACCATTACCTACTATGATATGATCTACCATTTTAACGGACAAAACATCCAAAACATTTTTAAGGTTTTCTGTCATAAATGTATCTTCCATGGATGGGCTTGGATCACCTGACGGATGATTATGTACACATATTATGTATTTTGCGCCATGTTTTAGTATGAGTTCTATAAGTTTACGCGGATATACGCTGGTATTGTCAATATTACCTTCAGATAATATTTCAGACGCTATTAAGCGTAGTTTTATATCTAAAAACAACACCTCAAAACACTCTTGTTTTTTATTTTTAAGATGCGCTATACAATAATTGTAAAGTTCCTCTTGGTTGGCAATACTTTTACGTTGTTTAATTTTATCATAACTGTGACGGGTTATAATTTCCCTAATAATATTTATCAGTAAAGCGCTTTGCGGACCGAGGCCTTTCACTTTTTGGAGTTCAAAATTACTTGCCTCTAAAACGCCACTTAAAGAGCCAAAAGTTTTAAGTAAAGCCCAGGCAAGTTTTTTAGTATCTTTACGTGGTATAGAATAAGTTAAGAGCAGTTCCAAAACCTCATGATCCAAAAAAGGTTTAAGGCCTTCTTTTTTAAATTTATTTTTTATACGTTCTCTATGCCCTAAATATGACGGTTTTTCCATATAAACATTATACTTTTTTTAGACATAAAAAGAGCAGGCTCAGTTATCCACCGAACCTGCCCTAACGACAACTGGAGTTATCCTCCATATACGTCTCCTTCACATAAGCGGTATCCCTACCGCCACCTTCGGCAAACGGGGGTAAACGCACCGCACCGCCGCCATTTACAGCCTAAGTGCAAAACAACTGCACCTAAACCGTTTTCGCAAGAGAAGCAACCCAAGAAACTTTCGCAACTTAAGCCACCACCCTCACTTGCAAACCCCAAACCCACACCCTTTCGGGATTTACGCCAGCCCCGAACAATCACCTAAAATCACAGCAACCGTCCGGAAAAGAGCCTGCCAACAAATTAGTAAAGAGCTATCTCTAAAATCTGAGGGCAGCACTCTTTTTTAGAGTTGGAAACGCTTATTAAAATCTAAGCCCCTTATCTGCTGCCCATACATATAGTATAAGGGTTTTTTTCAATTTGTCAAGGGGGTAATTAAAATTTTTATTTTACGTCGTATTTTATCAAATAAAGTCAAACCAAACACGCAAATCCGGCAAGTATTTTTGAGGAAATTTTAGTTTTCTCTTTGACAACGAGTACTAAGAAGAACGGGAGCGGAGCGACTCTCGGTACTCTAGAAAAAGAAAAACTAAAATTTACCAAAAAGAATTAGCCGGCAAAAAATGTAAATTGTAGATTCCATTCCTAACAAATTAGATTAAAGATTTGGTATAATATATTTATACGGGCCTGTAGCTCAGCTGGGAGAGCGCCTGCATGGCATGCAGGAGGTCGCCGGTTCGATCCCGACCAGGTCCACCATTTTACCCCTAAACATACAGGGGTTTTTTATTGTAAAATACTTATATGAAATTCTGGGAAATTTTACTCATTTGCTTAAGTTTATCTTTAGATAATTTTGCCGTTACCGCATCCGCCGGATGTGATAGTAGAGATGTGCCTGTTACGCGTGTTTTTAAAGTGTGTCTTACTTTTGTAGGGGCAGGTATTATTTGTCTGCTTTTTGGGTTTTTCGGCGGTAAAGAATTAGGGAAAATTATAGGTAATTATGACCATTGGGCTGCCTTTTTTATTTTGGCTTATATCGGCACAAAAATGATTTTAAATTTTTTCAAAAAAGATGAGGGCGCACGCCATTGCGCTTTAAATTCTTTTAAAACACTCATGATTATGGCACTTGCAACAAATATTGATGTGCTTGCAATCGGTATCAGTTTAGCACTTTATAAAGTTAATATTTGGCTTGTGCTGATAACATTATGTATTTGCATAACAACTGCCACTTCGTTTGGCGTTTACTTAGGCACTAAACTTGGTACAAAACTCGGAAAAAAAGCAGAACTTTGCGGCGGTATTGTTTTACTGCTTGTAAGCATCAAGATACTAATCGGCGGTTAAACTATATCACTTCAAGCAAGGCAAAATGTAAATAACAACTTTCCGGGAAACCAAGCAAAACGGGATGATCTTTCGCTTGAGTACGAAGTTCCTTTAAAATAACTTTCTTACCTGCTGCCGCTGCGGCATCTTTTAAAATACTAACAAAAATTTCCCTTGAAATATGGTGCGAGCAAGTGGAACTTGCAAGCAAACCGCCTTGCTCTAAACCTTCAAAAGCCATACGGTTAAGTTTAGTATACAATTTTATTGCTTGTGACAAAGCCTTCCTATTTTTAACAAAAGCAGGAGGATCAAGTAAAATCATATTAGGTTTTGTAGGGAGTTCATTTGCACGAAAAGCGGAAAGCAGCCTCTCGGCATCATCACGGCGGTACTCGCAAATATTTTCAACTTTATTTAAGGCAACATTTTTATTTGCAAGTTCAACAGCTGCAGCAGAACTGTCACAACCCCAAACAGCTTGGGCCCCGTTTAAAGCGGCATTGATACCGAAAGAACCGCTGTAAGAATAAAGGTCCAAAACAATTCTATCCTTAAAATAAGGTTTTAAAAGTGCGCGATTATCGCGTTGGTCAAAATAAAAACCGGTTTTTTGGCCTGCTTTTAAGGAAACTAAATATTTGACTTTATTTTCCTCAATTTCAATTTCTTCAGGTATTTCACCAACAGTTTCCGGCGTTTGGGTTAGGCCTTCAAGTGCCCTAAAAGTGCTTTCATTTTTAAATAAAATGCCTTTTGGTTTAAAAAGTTTTTTACAGGCACTTAAAATATCTTCTTTTAAAAGTTCCATGCCTGCAGAGTGTATATCTATTGCCAAATAATCCCCGTAGCGGTCAATAATTAAACCGGGAAGACCGTCAGATTCGCCATAACACATACGCCCAAATTTACGAAGGCCAAGTTCTTTGCGGTAAGAATAAGCATTATCTAAAAACTCAAAAATAAAATTTTTACCCAGTTCTTCTTCCCCCTTCACAATCAAACGGCCGGAAATTAAACTGTGTGGATTAAAAAACCCTGTTCCTAAAACTTCACCGCGGGCAGATTCAAAACGAACAATAGTACCTGCTTTTATAGAGGTATCCACCTTTTCAAGTTCATTTGAAAATATCCAATAATGGCCGTTTTTAATACGGTGTTCTTCTTTTTGTTTGAGTTTTAGGGTTAGCATTTATTTCTCCTTATTAGTAAATGGTATTTTTTGCTTGCACATAGGGCAGAAATCCGGCTCATATAAATCAAGCGGATAAGTTAATAGTGCGCGAAGTGGCACATTTTCAAATGCGAGATTTAAACCGTTTGAACGATCCACCAAAACCGCAACACCGATAACAGATGCATGATATCTCTGCAAAATCTGAAGTGTTTGATTAATTTTGCGGCCAGTCATAAAAACATTATCTACAATTAAAACTTTTTCCCCTTCCTCTATTTTAAGTGTTTCTTTTAACTCTATTTTCCCATCCTTAAATTTAGCACCCATAACACGTGCACCCATTGCAACAGCGACTTGTGCTGCAAGAAGTAAACTTTCCTGGGAAGATGCAAAAACAATATCTGCTTTTTTGGTAAATAATCCAGCTACCCCAGCACCTAATTTAGCAGCCAAACTGGGATATTGCAAAAGAATATCTGTATCGATATAAATTTGCGAATGTTTACCGTTTGGTAATGTAAAATGCCCAGTTATAAGAGCATTATTTTCTTCAATAATACTGAGTAAATCTAAATGTTTTTTAAGCATATTATTCCTTATAATTTTGTTTGAATTTTTTAATTTCGTTAAACTCTAAAACTTCCTTTTCCCTTGCTGCTTGAATTTGTTTACCGACTTTTTTGGGGCTCTTCATTTCCAGCTTAGGTTTTAACATGCTGCCATAAGTTACGAAAGCCAGAGCCGGAGCACCGGATTCATCTGTTAGATTTTCAGACAAAGCACCGCGTTTTGATGTATTTTTAAACATCGTAACGATATCCAAATTAAAATGTTCTTTAACCCAATCGACATTACCGCCAATAGCAGCAGAAATTACCGGGCCATCCACGTAAAAATTATTTACCAACATATCACCGTCTTTAAAGGTTGCAAATGCACTCATTACTTCAAAAGGTGTATCTTTTAAAATTTTACCCATTTTAAAAGAACCTGCTCTTTCCATACGGCTCATAATAACAAACGGTTGATATGCTATACCAAGTACTTTTTGATTATCAGCAGCCTCTTGCAATTTATAAATTATCCCATTTGAGAGTGTTGCTTCTATACTACCGCCTAAATCTTTCATTTGCGGAAGTAAATTTTTAAAGTTAAATTTGGCATAAAAATTTTCCCCAGAAAGTACAGGGCTTGTAAATTTTTTAGCATAAACTGCACCTTTAAAATTCTTCATAAAACTCGGCAAAGCAGGCCTAAAATTACGGAGCCAAGCAAGATCTGAAGTATCTTCCTGCCAATCTCTTTTATGATTAGGAACCAAGGCTTGAACAAAATCTTCTGTTATATCAAAAATTTCAAGCGGATTTAATTCTATTGTAGAAAGTAACATTTTCACTTTACGTTTATCTTCCTGGCGAACATTGGCAATAGCTACGCTCATTTTAGTTTCTTTACCGTTTAAAAGCCCACTTTCTATTATGGCATAAAAATCTTGTTTTTTATAATCTAAGGCAGTATTACCCTTTATGGAACTTATTTTTTGACGTCCCACTAGGAAAGTACCGTCTTGAACTACAGCATTCATTTTATTAAAATTTTCAGTTGCTTCAAAAGCGATATTTGCATTTTGCACGGTAAAATTAACAATTTTGGAACTTAATGAAGAACTTTTTAAGTTTAATTTTCTTGTTTTAAATACTGAATTTTCTAAATAGAATTTACCGCCGGCATCCAAATTACCTGTCAAAGCAAATGGTTTTAAAGGCTTGTAATAGTTAGCTATCTTAGACGAATCTATTTTCGCTTTGGTTAAGTTGATATCACCATTTAAAGTGGCGGAACTTATAAAAAGCCCGGCATTTGCAGCTAAATCAACATCTTTATTTTTTAATGTTAAAGATGAAATATCAATTTGGGTAAAATTATCTTTAGCAGAACCAATTAATGATAATTCAGTTTCCGGCAAGGAATATTTATCCCTCAAATCAAATAAGAAAGAAAAATCACTTTCAGTCATTTTGGGAAGTTTAATTTTTATATCTAATTCAGGATTGACAAAATTATTTGCATTTAATCTGATTTTTGCCGGAGATTTTAAAGCATATACATCAATATCAATATCCTTTAATGACATGTCTTTAGGTTTAAAATTGGCGAAATTTATTTCCCCTGTTGCTAAAGTTTCTGTTTCAATAATTCTATTTTTAAGTTTATTCCTAAAAATGAAATTAAGGTCGAAATGAGTATCTTCACTAAACTGCAAATCATAGAAACGTAAATTTAAACCATTTAAGGAGTGACTTTTTTTATAAACCAAATCTTTGAAAGAAAAGGTACCGTTTTTAAGCACCCAATCCTGAATAATGACTTCCCAAGGTGTACCCTCTTTAGTAGTGAAAGAAAATTCCGTACCTTTTGATGATTTATGTTTTCTGGTTTTAAGTTCCGGCAAATTGAATGTTCCATCTTCTGCTTTTGTAATATTGATAGTAGGATTCTCAAAAACAGCCTCTTTTACAAGGACTTTACGTTCAAATAATGGAATTAATTCAAAATGCAAAGCAACCGATTTTATAGATACAAGTTCATTATAATCTTGGGAGGTATTATCTACAACCTTTAAATCTTCTAATACAAAAGTTGAAGGTAAAACAAATTTAACCCTTGAAATATAAACATCCCTGCCTAAATATGCTTGAAGTTGTTTCGCAAACTGTGTTCCGATACTGTTTGCATTTACATATCGTATAGTCAAAAACCATGCAAGAACACCTATTAGGAAAACTACGGTTACCATGAAAAATATTGTCCGTACAATATTTTTTGCACTAAATTTTATTGCTTTAAATAAGCCGCGTCTTATTTTCCGTGCTGTCATAGATTACCTGCCCAAACAATAAATTTATGCATGTATATAAAAAACATTTTCCAAAAATTGCATGTTTGCATAAAAACTTCCTTAATAATATATGTCGGTGCAATTATACCCGGAAATAAAAAATTTATAAACAGAATAATCAATGTTAAATTAATTATAGCTATTAACACAAAAGAAAATATTCCGCCGCCGGCAAGTGTAATATCGCTTTGTTCAGTTTCTGTCAAAGATTTATAAGTGTGGACTAAATGAAACGTAACTAAAAAACCAAGCAAACCTAAAAATAATTTTTCATAATTTAAAATATTAACCCAAAATAAACTGGTTATAAAAAATAAGAGAGTAAAAATAAGCGCATAAAACGGCACACAATAAGGTGCAAGCAAAACAAAGGTATTAACATCACTGACTTTTGTTTCCCCGCTTTCTTCTTTTACTTTTATATCTGTTACTTCATAGCCGCAGCCCCAAGCAGCTAAGGCATGGCATATCTCGTGAGCAAATACATATGGGCGTGAAAAGTTATAAACATACTTATGAAGAATAAGATATATAGCTATACCAAATAAAAATGGGAATGTTATTTGAAAATTTTTAATTATAGTTCCAATTACCCCCATAAAATCATAAATAAAAAAGAAGGCAAAAGGAAGTAACACTATACCGATTAAAAATTTAAGAAATTTTTTCATACTAAAATTTATTTAACCAATTCTCACTTCTGTATTTTGTTTGTGCCAAATTTATGGCTTTATTTATAAAATCTCGGCTTAAAGTGTAATTTTCAAAAGTATCGGTATTAAGATATTTTAAAAACCCTTTAAGCAAAGCATCTTTTATTTCTTGGGTTTCGGCATCTTTAATCTGCAGAGATCCTTGATACAAAACCCTTTTATCAAAACGCCTTAAAGCACCGCCCAAAACTTTTTTACCGTCTAGCATTAAATCATCTGCGACAGGGTTTGTAAAACAGTTTTGAACTTTCCCCCCGGCAGTTTGTGGGTTATAATCGCTTTTACCCTCATAAACACTTGCCAAGAAACCGGCACTAGTCAATTCTCTTTGTATTGTACCGTGCAAAGCGGTGTAAATCAAACTTGGCTGAATCCTTGACGGTAAATCAAACACTAAAGAAAATGTCAAATCATCCTTATGCAACACCAAACCGCCGCCTGTCATACGCCTTGTAAAACTATTTATGCCTAAGTTCTTTAATTCTGTTGCAGCCTGGGCAAATTTTTGTATATAACCAAAAGTTGCCTGTGGGCGTTTGTCCCAATTAAAGAATCTTATGCACGGTGCAAAATCTGCTACAAGCAATTCATCAACAGCCATTTGCGCATATGTATCAAGAGCTGGGCTGATAATAAGTTTTACTTTGTCCATCTCAAATTAGGTTCCCTTGCTGCACTGACTTCATCAATCCTTTTAACAGGGCAATTTAACGGTGCATCATGTAAAACGTCCGGCGTATGCAAAGCCTTATTATAAATTTCTTTTAAGGCTTCAATAAAATTATCAAGCACTTGTTTATTTTCCGTTTCGGTCGGCTCAATCATCAAAGCTTCCGGAACAATTAACGGGAAATAAATAGTTGGTGCATGGAAACCTCTATCAAGCAAATTCTTTGCAATATCAAGTGTTTTGACTGTCGGCATTTTTGTTTTATCAATAGTCAAAACACATTCGTGCATGCATTTAGTGTCAAAGAAAGCAGGGAAATAATTTTTCAATTTTACCCTCACATAATTTGCATTTATAATTGCATTCTTAGCAATATCTTTCAAACCTTCACCGTCAAGTTGTTTTAAATAACAGTATGCACGAATTAAAATTGCGATATTACCGTAAAAACTTTTCATTTTGCCAATACTTAATTTATGTTTTTGGGCAAAAGAATATTTACCTTCTTTGCAAATTACCCTAGGGCTTGGCAAGAAATCTTCCAACCCTTGCCTTACGCCGACAGCACCTGCACCCGGCCCACCGCCGCCATGCGGGGTAGCCAAAGTTTTATGCAAATTAATATGCATAATATCAACGCCCATATCAGCCGGTTTAACAAGGCCAATTAAAGCATTTAAATTTGCACCGTCCATGTAAAGCAAAGCACCAGCCTTATGTACCATATCGGCAATTTGCAAAATATCTTCTTCAAATAAACCAACAGTATTTGGTATGGTAAGCATAACCAAAGCAGTTTTTTCGCTTAATGCTTTTTGAAGCTCGTTTAAATCCACTTTACCGTTTGCGGCAGATTTAATATTTACCACTTCACAACCGGCCATTGCCGCTGTTGCCGGGTTCGTACCGTGTGCGGTATCAGGTACAATTATTTGTGTTCTTGCTTTATCTTTGCGGCTTGCGTGATATGCACGTGCAATTAAAGCACCGCAAAATTCACCATGCGCACCGGCAGAAGGTTGCAAAGTAAATGCACTTAAACCGGTAATTTTTGCAAGCATATTATCAAGTTCATAAATAATTTGCAAAGTACCTTGGGCATTGGCTTCGGGTAAAGCAGGGTGTAAACTTGTAAAATTATCTAATGAAGATAAAACATCATAACTTTTTGGGTTATACTTCATGGTACATGAACCAAGCGGATAAAAATGTGTATCAAGGCAAAAGTTAAGGCGTGATAAATTTGTAAAATGCCTTACTGTATCGAACTCGCTTAGTTCCGGTAAATTGATTTCCGTTTTGCGCAAATATTTTGAAGGTAAAAAATCTTGTGCTCGTTTTGACGGTGTGCAAACTTTAACACCGCGTCTACCTTTGACGGACTTTTCTATTGAAAGTACATTGTGCGGATAAGCATTAGTCATTATTTTACCTCCTTTAAAATATTAACTAAAGCATCAATTTGTACTTTAGTATTTACTTCGGTAGAACAAAGCAAAAGTTCGTTTTTGGCAAGTGCTATACCTGCCAAAAAACCTTTTTTGGCGGCCGCTTTTATTAATTTTGCGGCAGAGGCTTTTGTTGTTACAACAAACTCATTGTAAAAAGGTGCTTTGTATTTTAGGGTAAAACCGTCACATTTGCAAAGTTCCGTTTGCAAATAATGGGCATTTTCCAAATTCTTTAGGGCAACTTCTTTTAGACCTTCAGGCCCTAAAAGTGTGAGATAAATCGTTGCATTTAAAGCACAAAGTGCCTGGTTGGAACAAATATTTGATGATGCACGCTCACGCCTAATATGTTGCTCTCTTGCTTGCAAAGTTAAAACAAAAGCGCGTTTGCCGTCCTTATCTTTTGCCATACCGCATAAACGGCCGGACATATTCCTTACAAATTGTTTTTTGCATGTAAAAATGCCGAGTATAGGCCCGCCGTAATTTAAGGCATTGCCTAAACCTTGGCCTTCTGCGACAGCAAAATCCGCATCATAAGAACCGGGTGTTTGCAAAATGCCCAAACTTGTGGGGTTTACATTTGCAATAAGTAAAGCATTGTTTGCATGTACTAAAGAAGAAATTTCTTCCGCACTTTCAAGGCAACCAAAGTAATTCGGTGTTTGTAAAATAAATGCGGCGGCACCGTTTTTAAGAAGTGTTTCAAGTTGTTTTAAATCTGTTGTACCGTCTGCGTTTAAAGGGACTTCTTTTAATTTAACTTCTGCATTTTTAAAATAAGTTTTCAGAACTTCGGTGTAATTAGGTTGCAAGCCTTTTGTATATAAAATTGTTTTATTGTTTTTTAAATGAGTTGCAGCAAGGCAGGCTTCAGCTAAAGCGGTTGCACCGTCATAATGGGAGGCATTTGAAATATCCATATCAAACAAAGCGCAAACACAACTTTGATATTCGTAAATGGCCTGCAAAGTGCCTTGGGAGGCCTCAGCTTGATAAGGAGTATAAGCGGTTAAAAACTCCCCCCTTGTGCTTAAAGCATTGACGGCAGCAGGCACAAAATGTCCTTGCATACCACCACCGGCAAAATTAATAAGCGGTTTATTTTTACTTGCAATTTTTTTGACTTCGGCGGTAAGTTCCTGCTCATTTAAAGCAGGAGGTAAATTAATATTACCTTTAAGCAAAACTTGCGGAACAGGTAAAAGCTCGTCAAAACTTTTAACACCGATTTCCGCAAGCATTTGCGCTAAATCTTCTTTAGTATTTGAAGTGAACATATTATAAAGTTGCTTTATAAGCGTCAAAAGAAAGTAAATTTTTTACTTCATCTTGATTTGCAATTTTAATTTTAAAAAGCCAACCGTTACCATGAGGTTCTTGATTTACTATTGACGGATTATCGGCTGCAGCTTGGTTTACTTCAATAATTTCACCGCTAACAGGTGCATAGATATCAGAGGCTGATTTAACTGATTCAATTACGCAACAACTTTTACCTTGTTCAACTTTTGTACCGATTTTAGGGAGTTCCACAAAAACGATATCGCTGATTTCATGTTGTGCGTGATCGCTAATACCGACGGTTGCGACCCCATTTTCAATATAAGCCCACTCATGTGTGGCTGCAAATTTACAATTTTCTTGATTATACATTTTTACACCTCACTAAACTCTGTTTTTATAAAACGGCATTTTTATTTTTTTGGCAGGCAATTTACGCCCACGCACTTCTATTTCAACTGTTGCGCCTTCTTCTAAATCAGCAGGAGCGTAACCGGCGCAAATACCTTTAAACAACGGGGAGTAGGTGGCACTTGTAAGTTTACCGATTTGCTTTCCATCCTTAAAAACCAAACAACCTTCCCGTGCAACACCGGCAGTTTGCAAAATAAAACCTGTCCATTTTTCTTTAACACCGGCTTCTTTTACGGCTGCCATTTTAGCTTTGGCGGTAAAATCTTCTTCTTTTTTAAGTTTAACCACCCATCCGCAAGATGCTTCATACGGGTTTCGGGTTTCATCCATATCACTACCGCTTAAAAGGTAACCGGCTTCAAGACGTAACACGTCGCGTGCGCCAAGCCCGCAAGGTGTAAAACCATTAGCAAGGCACCAATCAAACAATTTATTTATTGTTTGTGCATCCCCCATAATTTCAACGCCGTCTTCGCCGGTATAACCGGTGCGTGTAATATAAACAGAAGCATCAAAAATTTTATCTTGCTTTATATGGAAACGTGCAATTTCTTTTATTTGCGGAACTAATTTTTCCAAGATATCTAAAGCCTTAGGGCCTTGAAGTGCAAGCATGGCATAATCATCTGAAACATCACTAACTTCCACTTTATATCCGGCTGATTTTTTAACAAACCAGTTATAGTCTTTATAACGTGTTGCGGAGTTCACTACAAGAAAAAATTCATTAGGGTTAATGCAAAAAGCGATAATGTCATCAATAATACCGCCGTCATCATTTAAAATATGTGCATAAGCACCGGCGCCGGGTTCCTGTTTAAAATTATTTGTGGCGATATTTTGCAAAAATTTATAGGCATCTTCGCCTTTAAAAATTATTTGCCCCATATGGGAAACATCAAATAAACCGGCTGCATTTCTTACGGCTTTATGTTCGGCAATAATACTTTCGTATTGAACAGGCAAAAGCCAGCCATGAAAATCCACCATACGCCCACCTGCTTTAAGGCATGCGTCATAGAGGGGTGTTTTCTTTAAATTATCGCTCATAGAACCTCCGCGGGACTATAAAAATATTATATAAAATAATGATGTAGGTTACTTAGTTCTTTTTTGTTTTTTTGCTTTCCTTATTTTGACTTTGCGGCCGGCCTTAATCTCATCATAGATTTCATATAGTTTTTGTACCCCGTTTTCCAAAACATAATAATGGTGTATATAGGGAACTAACAAAGCAAGACACAAAACTGACAATAGGCAAAACGGTATACCGTATGAAGGATTGTTAAAAAAACATGAACAAGCAATGGTAAATATCGTCAAAAATGCAAACAGTACGGTAACAATTAAATGAATAAGCCTTTCATGCTGAAAGAACTTAATTTGAACCAACATTTCACGCAAAATTTCTTCTCTATTTTGTTTAGACACAGCAACTTTAGATGTCATTTTTTTAGCGACCTGCATCATTGCGGCAACATAATCTTTCATTCTTTTTCCCATATTACACCCCTATTTTATTATTTTTGTATGGCTAATGTGCCGGCACGGCCCTTAAGATATCCAAGAATAATCTCCCCTTCTTTAGCATCTGTTACATTTTTTGCAACATCTTTCAAGGGACAAATTGTATAACCGCGTTTTAAAGCACCGCGTAAAATAGCTTCAAATTGCTTAATTTTGCTGCGGCCTTCCATTTCCCCATGTACGGTTATAACATTTAAGCCCGGTTTTAAGGAATTTAAATAGAAATCTGCAATGGTATCATCATTTATACCGTCAAGGCCTAAAATTTCATCCATTGTAGGTAGTGTAGAAGAAATTTCTAAAGTTTTAAAATTTTGGCCTTCGAAAATCGGGTAAAAAGGTGCTTTGCCTTCGCGCCCGTTACTGACATAATCAAAATTTAAACTGTCCAAAGCTGCCAAAGCATTAGATGTTATTTGCCAGCCGGGTGCTGCAAAAGTATGCGGTTTTTGGCCGCTTAACTTTTCAAAAATTTCCACCGCTTTTAACAAATCGGCGCGAATCTCGGTATATGACAATTTGGGTAATTTATCTTGCCATTTGACATGATCCCAAGCGTGTACACCGCACTCATGGCCGGCTTTTACAGTATCAATAAAAACTTGGGGATGGTCTTTAACAATCATAGGGGCCGGCAAAAGTGTGCCGTACATCATGGTTTTTAGCCCATAGGTGCTTGGCGCTTTTGTCCTAAACATTTTACTGATAAAACCTTTCCTAAAAATCCTGAAAATTGCTTTGCCGGAATTATCAGGCCCAAAGGAAAAATAAAAAGTTGCTTTAAGCCCCAATTTATTTAAAACTTCCACCATGGCAGGTACACCCTTAAGGTAGCCTTCCAAGGTATCGACATCAACTTTTACTGCTAAAATATTTTTATTTTCTGACATATAAATTTAGTTCCCTCTCATCATGGCCGATATATTCAAAATTTTCAATGCCCGGCACTTGATTGATATGTTTATCTTTTACTACTATATAAAGTTTTTGGTTTTCCTGTAAAGGCTGATTTAAATATTGTTCAATATTTTCAGGTTCTATAAACCAATTATCTGCGTCTTCGGCTTTACTGCGGCCAAAAGCAAGTTCGCCTTCCCTATTATAAATTGCAATACGGTGTTTTGTATAAAAGGGCATATCTTGCTTATAAGTTTGGAAATGCAAAACAATATCTTGCGGTTTTAAAATGGGTTTAAGAATATTGCTTAAAGTTTTTGTGGACCTTTGCGTTGCAAGAGCACTAAAGGCCGGTAAACTGACTGCCAAGAAACAAAATGCAAAAATACTATGGGCAATAAGCATTTTTTTGGCTTGTTTTCTATAAATCCAAAAGGAGATACAAAACACAAAACAAAGTGCGCAAATCAAAGTCGCTGGGGTTTTGTAAACTAAGGCCTCATTTATGCGTTTTAAAGGTATAAAACCGTTAAAAATTAGGGCAACACCTAAACATAAAATAACTGTTAAAACAGTAAATACCCAAAGCCAGATTTTGGTAATTTTTGCATAGTCCTTTAAGGCCAAAATATTTTTGGCAATCAAAATTGCCAGCGGCGGAAATACCGGCAAAATATACGGTATGAGTTTTGAGCCGGAAGCTGAGAAAAATAAAGTTATTATTACAACCCACAAAATTAAATAAAGATTAATTTGTTGCTTGTTTAAATAATTTTTTACATTTACAAATAAACCCAAAGTCCACGGAAATAAACCGCCGATTATAACAGGGATAAAGAACCAAAAGGGTTCATATCTATCATGCATTTTTGTTGCATAGCGAAGGAAATGTTCCTGAATAAAAAAGAAGTAAAAAAAGTCCGGGTTCTTTTTGCACATCAAATAAAAAGGCGGAACGCAAACAAGGAAAAATACTAATATTGCAGGCGTTAAAAATAGACGTTTTAAAATTTTCCAGTCACGCGTAAAGAGCATAAAAAAGAATATTACGCCGCCCGGCAAAACTATGCCGATTAAGCCTTTTGCCAAGGTTGCTAAAGCCAAAGCAATATAAAAGATATAGAGCCAGCGTTTTTTGTTTTCCTTATAAAAAATATAGAAACTAAACAAAGCAAGCGTTAGCAGGGCAGAAAGCGTCATATCAATAATATTTACCCGAGAAAGTGCAAAAAACAAGCCGCTTGTTCCAAGAATTACGGCAGATAAATTAGCAGTATTTTCATTTTCAAATTTACGGGCAACAAACCAGGTTAGGAAAATGGATATTAAACCCATTATTACCGAAGTAAACCTTGCGCCAAATTCATTTTGACCGAACACGGCAAAAGAGGCCGCGGTAAACCAATAATAAAGTGGCGGCTTTTCAAAATACAAAACATGATTTAGACGCGGTGTAAAATAGTCACCGCTTTCAAGCATTTCACGCGGTATTTCCGCATAGCGGCCTTCATCCGGGTTCATTAAACCATAACCGCCGATATTACAAAAATATAGTATGACAAAAGCAATAAAAATAAAATATTTTAAATTGCGCTTGTCTGTAAAAAACTTAATTATATTTTGCATTTATTTTATTTTGCCCTTTTTGAAATCTTTAAGGTACAAGGCAAGTGTTTTGCGTACCATTTCTTTTAAAGAAATTTTTGGTTCCCAACCGAAAGTATTGCGCATATTGTCAATGCTGGGCAAGCGGTCCTGCGCATCCTGATAAGTGCCGCCGTAATATTGTTTGGCATCTTGTACAACAATTTGCGCTTTATCTGCAAACGGTTTATATTCTTTAAACTCTTTCATGGTTTCAACAATAGTGTAAGCAAGTTCCTTAATGGAGTGATTGTTTTTTGGGTTACCAATATTAAAGATTTTACCGTCTGCTTTACCGCCTTTATTTTCAATAATGAGCATTAAAGCATCAAGGCAGTCATCAATATAAGTAAAACTTCTGCGTTGTTCGCCGCCGTTAACTAAAACAAGAGGGCGGCCTGTTACGACGTCATAAAACATTTGTGTAATGCTTCTTGCCGCGCGGTTTTTTGCATCTTCAAAAGTATCAAGGCGCGTACCAACCCAGTTAAAAGGCCTGATTAAAGTATATTTTAAACCTTGTTCTTGTGCATATGCAGCAATAACGCGGTCCATCATTTGTTTTCCGCAGGAATAAATCCAGCGCATTTTATTGATTGGGCCTAACATTAAAGGTGAAGTTTCCTCATTTAAAACTCTATCCGGGCTCATACCGTAAACTTCAGAGGTTGACGGGAAAATAACCCTTTTATTATACTTAACACACATACGGACAACTTTTAAATTTTGTTCAAAATCAAGTTCAAAAGTCCACACAGGTTTTTTAATATAGTACATCGGCTTTGCAACACCGACTAATGGCAAAACTACATCTGCTTCTTTAACCTGGTTTTCAATCCAGCGGTCGGCCTTAAAAATATCACCTTTTTTAAAAGTAAAATTGGGGTGTTTTAAACCTTTTAAATTGCGTTTTACATAGTCAAAAGCAACAACTTTCCAATCGGTAGTATTTAAAATTCTTTCGGTTAAATGTGAGCCGATAAAACCATCAGCACCAAGTATTAAAACTTTCATTTTTGTATCTCCTGTACTTCAAAATCTAAAATTTCCAAATCGTTTGTGGCAGTAGTTATAATGTAGGGTTTTTTTGATATTGTTGTACCCGGCTCTGCCTGTGTTTTTGTGGGTAAAACTTTAGCCCACCAAATAATAATTTTTTTACCGTTCTCTTCAAAAAACGCACCGGGGAAAGGTTTTGTTACTGCCCTGATTAAATTATAAATTGTTTGCGCATCTTGATTCCAATTTATTAAACCGTCTGATGGGGTGCGCCTGCCAAAATATGTGCTTACAGACATATCTTGCTTGCGCGGTTTTAACTGTTTTGTTTCAATTAAGGGGTAAACTTCTTTAATAATTTCACAAGCGGCCGCAGTTACTTTTTTTGTCAAAGTTAAGGCGGTATCCTCATTATCAATAGGCACAACTTTTTGGCCCACGATATCGCCTGCATCTGCTTTTGCTACCATATAATGCAAGGTTGCACCTGTTTCCTTTTCCCCTTTAACAAGCACCCAATTAATCGGTGCGCGGCCACGGTATTTAGGAAGTAGTGAGCCGTGCATATTAAAAGCACCCAAAGGTGCAAGTTTTAAAATATCATCACTTATCAAAGAGCGGTAATAAACGGATAAAATTATATCAGGTGCCAAATTTTTTATATTTTGTACATCTTCGGCGGTTAATTTTTCCGGCGTAAAGGTTGGAATATTATGTTTTTGTGCCAAAAGTTTTACAGATGGAAACCAATTCTCTTTTGGGTTATCTTCATAAGTATAAACACCTATAATATTAGCATCCATTTTGATAAGTTCTTCCAAAACGGCGGCACCTGTCATACTGAAACCGAAAAATAAAAGTTTAGGCCTATATTCCATATTCTTCTTTGACGACGAATTTGGGGCGTTTTCTGACTTCTTTAAACAAGCGCCCTATATATTCCCCCGTAATACCGATTGCGCTAATCATAAACCCGATTAAGAAAAACAGTATTGCAAACAATGTAAACACACCGTTTGTATCATCTGCTCCTGCACCGTAAATTATACGCAAAGCAATCAAATAAGACGCAAGCAAAAAACTTAAACCGGAAATTACCATCCCCGAAATTGTAATAAATTGGAGTGGTACTAAAGAAAAACTTGTCATCAAATCAAAATTTAAACTAATTAAGCGGAACAAACTGTATTTTGATTCCCCCTCCATACGCTTGCTGTGGGAAATTTCAATTTCTATCGGGTTTACCGCAAATTTTTGTGCAAAGGCAGGAATAAATGTTGTGGCTTCCTCACTTTCCGCGATAATATCAACTATGCGCCTATCATAAGCACGTAACATGCAACCGTAATCGTGTATCTTTAAACCTGTAATTTTATTGGTTATTATGTTGACGATTTTAGAGGCAAATTTCCTAAAAAACGGGTCATCCCTTTTTGCGCGGATGGTGCCGACAACGTCATGCCCTTTATCAAATTCCGCTAGCATTTTTTCAATTTCTTCCGGCGGGTTTTGAAGGTCTGCGTCCATTGTTACCACTACATCACCGGTTACTTTTGTAAAGCCGGCAACTATTGCCATGTGTTGCCCGAAATTACCGTTAAAGTCAATAATTTTTACAACGTCTTTGCGCTTTTCATACATGGCTTTAAGTTGTTTAATACTGTCGTCTTTGCTACCGTCATTTATAAAAATAATTTCGTATGGGCGGTTTAATTTATCTAATGCGGGGAAAGTGCGCTCAAATAATTTCGGTAAGGACGCACTTTCATTATATACAGGTATTACTACTGATAACTTTTTCATTTTAAATGCTCTTTTAATATTTGTTTGGTGGTGTTTATAACATCTTCAATATCTTTATCCGTCATAGCAGGGAATAAAGGTAAAGACACAATATGTTCGCCCACATATTCGGCTTCCGGGTAATCTTTAACATTCCAGCCGAAAGTCTTTTGATAATAACTGAATGTCGGTATTGCCTGATAATGCAAAGCAGTACCGATATTTTGCTCGCCCATAAGTTTCATAAATTCATCACGTGTGATATTCAAAACTTCGGTGTCAATTAACGGTGTAAAAATGTGCCAGGAATGTAAATCGCCTTTTTCAACTGGGGCAGGCAAAATTAAACCTTTTGTATCTTTAAAAGCGGCCATATATTTTGCCACAATTTCCGCGCGGCGTTTATTAAAATCTTCAAGTTGTTTCATCTGGGAGATACCGATTGCCGCCTGAATATCAAGCATATTGTATTTTAACCCAAGCAAGGAGATATCATAATGCGTTTTGCCTTTTGCCGCATAGCGGTTCCAAGCACCTTTGCTCATACCGTTTTGGCGCATAATATATACGGCCTCTGCGGCGGCTTCATCACTTAAACAAACCATACCGCCTTCACCTGTTGTAATATTTTTTGTTGGGTGGAAACTGAAAACTACCGCATTTTTACCGTCAGTTTTGCCAATATTTTCCCCTTGATATTTTGCACCCAAAGCATGGGCGGCATCTTCAATAATAACTAAATTGTGTTTTTTGGCAATTTGCCTGATTGCCTTCATATCGCAAGGGCGGCCTGCAAAATGCACGGGCATAATTGCTTTGGTTCTTGGTGTTATTTTTGCCTCAATATTTGCCGGAACGATATTTAAAGTATTTCTGTCAATATCAGCTAAAACAGGTGTTGCGCCGGCTAAAATTATGGTGTTTACGGTGGAGGCAAATGTCATAGGTGTTGTAATAACTTCATCGCCTTTACCGATACCAAGGGCCATTAAGGCTAGGTGCAAACCGGCAGTTGCGGAATTTACACCAATACAATAGGGGGAAGTTGTAAAATCTTTAAAAACCTGCTCAAAAGCAATAGTTTTGGGGCCGATTGTCAGCCAACCGCTTTTGATACAATCGACTACTCCGTCAATACCATCTTGCGCGATGGTGGGTTTGGCGAAAGGCAAAAAAGTTTCTCTCATAAATACCTCATTTATATATGTATATATTATATCAAATTATGATAGGAAGCTCGGGTTTTGACGTTTTGTGCCGGCTAATTCTTTTTGGTAAATTTTAGTTTTTCTTCTCCTAGAGTACCGAGAGTCGCTACGCTCCCGTTCTTCTTGGTACTCGTCGTCAAAGAGAAAACTAAAATTTCCTCAAAAATACTTGCCGGGTGTACGCGCATGGTTTGGCTTTATTTAATAAGAAATACTTCCGCTAATTCCTCTCCCCTTTGCTTGCAAAGGCGGAGGGGCAAGGGGTGGGGTTATAAAAAACCGTTTGCATGACTTAACACGCAAACGGTTTTTTAGAGATTATTTTTAATCTGTTATAGGCTACCGACACCAAAATCAGTAGTGCTCATTTGCTTGTTTAAGTTTTTGAGCACACCATTTTCCACGTTATCTTTTATTTGCTTTCCTTGTGCTTTTTGTGTATTTAACAATTCATTAGCTGCATAAACACCTTCTACCAAATCAACAAGGTTTAAAGTGTAAACAGGGTCTTCTTGCACGTATCGTTTAGTAACCGGGTTTGTGAAAAATGCAAACCTTTCTTTAACATTTGCTGTTCCGTTTTCTATTTTTTTGCCAATAGCGGCAAGTTCTCTGTTTGACATCGTGCGGCCGGCATTAAAGTGATTATCTGCCGCTACATCCGTTATATAAGCTGCAGTCGCAATTGCGCCCAAACCTGCCAATACCCAAAAACCTTTGGTTATACTTTTGCGGACAACTCTTTTTTCAACAGTATTAAGTTGTGTTTCATAATCTGCTATAAAGTTTTTGGAGCCGCGGTTTAATCCTGTAATTTCATCTGCATATTGAGAGCGTTCGGTAAGGTTCATGGCTTTAAGATCTACTATTAAACCTTCCTTGGAATAATATTTCGGATCAGTTAATCCTTTACCGAAAGCTCTTATATATTCCATCATATTTCCAGCCATTTCCTCAGTTAAGATTTCAGCATCTCTAGCCTGCAAACTTAACTTTAAAGCGGCTTTTTGTTCTTGAGGCATCTGTTTAAAAGCAGTTTCCAATACATCACCCGGTTTAACTGATTTTCTGAACAACTCAGTCATTTTCGGATAGATTTCTTTATTATAAAGTTCAATGTTTTGTTTTAGACCATTATAAAAATTTTCATCAAAACGGTTTTGAAAATATTTTAAACAGTTTTCAAATTCAACCGCTTTGTCTGCACCTATAAGCTCTGCTAGATCACCTTCAAAACTTAGTGTATATTCATTGAGAAAAAATTCTATAAGACTGTTCAATTTGTTAAAAATAATTTTATCTTGCAATCTCAAGGCTTCTAATGCTTGTCGTGAATCTTCTGCAAGATATTTATTATAAGCAAGGATATCCATTGCTTCCCTGTCTGCGACGTTAAGAGATATTGTATAAGATAAAATCTTATCTTCTTCTTTAATTAACGTTTTATAACCAGATAAGATATCATCAAATCTGTCATGGGCACACACCTCAAGGAAAAAAGGATCTTTCTTATAATTTGTCTCTTTAAGTGCATTTTGCATCTTATCAATAGCCTCTTTAAAATCATTTATAGATCCTCTCATTTTTCCAATTGACGCAGGTGAAAGGAATGGATTTGTTTCCTGTCCAAACGCAGGAACACTTGAAACAAAAAGAAAAATACCGAACACTAAGCAAAAGTATTTTCCTAGGTACATCATTATTTTTTTCATTGTTTTTCTCCTTAATTATGGGTTTATACTTCAAGATTTTATCAAATGGCAAACAATACCTGCAAGGGCCTTTAGACCTATATATAATCTAGGTCTTTGTGGTACTTACTTATTATTCCACTATTGCATATACCCCATACCAAATTTGCTACAATATAATTAGTGTTAGAGTAGGGAATGGAGCGCACGCGGATTTATATAGCGCCGCGCAGCAGATTTAAGATGATTTTTAATTTTTTCTTTGACGACAAGTACAAAGAAGAACGTGGAGCGAAGCGACATCTCGGTACTCTAGGAAAAGGGTAATTCTACCCGTAGAAAAATTAAAAAGCGCTTAAATATGCAAAGCGTTTGAGTGCGTGCGAAAACAATTTTCGTAATGAGGGTTAATTAAGTATGGAAAAGATTTGTATGGTTGGTACAGGCTATGTCGGTCTAGTAAGCGGTGCTTGTTTTGCACACCTCGGGCATAAAGTTATTTGTGTTGATAATAATAAAACCCGTATTGAAAATTTGGATAAAGGCATAATGCCTATTTATGAAAAAGATTTAAAAGAAATTGTTGCCGAAAGTGTAAAAAACGGCAATTTAAGTTTTACTACCAGTATGGCGCGCGGTGTGGAAGAAAGTAATGTAATCTTTATAACCGTCGGCACACCGGCCGATAAAAAAACCGGGGATCCTGATTTATCTTTCGTTTTTGCCGTTGCCAAAGAAATTGCAGAAAATATTAAAGATGATTATAAAGTTATAGTTTTAAAATCTACTGTTCCTATAGGAACTGCGGAAAGCGTTGAAAGCATAATCAAAAAAACTAACCCCAAAGCAAACTTTGCCGTAGTTACAAACCCGGAATTTTTAAAAGAGGGTTTTGCAGTAGCGGACTTTTTGAACCCGGAAAGAATTGTAGTCGGCGCAAATGATGAAAAATCCTTAAACATTATGCTTGATTTGTATAAACCTTTAACTGATAAAGGCTTCCCTTTACTTAAAACAGATACTACTACCGCCAATATGATAAAGTATGCCTCAAACTCCTTTTTGGCGATGAAAATTATGTTTATTAATGAACTTTCCGATATGTGCGAAAAGGCCGGCTCAAATATAAGCGACGTCGCAAAAGGTATTGGTTTAGATAGCCGTATCGGCTACAAATTTTTAAACCCCGGTCCGGGTTATGGTGGTTCATGTTTCCCTAAAGACACTATGGCACTTGAGCGTATGGCAAAAAAGGTGGACAGCCCCTTAAAACTTATTGAAACAACTATTGCCCAAAACAATGCGCGCCGTTTTAAAATGGTGGGCAAAATCAGCGCTGCTTTTGACGGCAATTTGCGCGGCAAAACCCTTGCGATTTTGGGTATAACTTTTAAAGCAGAAACAGATGATATGCGCGATTCACCAAGCATCGGCATTTTATCTGAACTTAATTTAGCAGGAGCAAATTTAAAAATTTATGATCCGCAAGGCAAAAAACACGGGCCGGAATTCTTCCCTTACGCAACTTTCTGTGATAGCACCAAAGAGGCTTTAAAAGGTGCGGACGGTGCAATAATTATCACCGAGTGGAATGAATTTAAAAATTTAACCGCTAAAGATTTTAAAGAAAACTTAAAAACACCCATTGTGGTAGATTTACGCAATTTATATACTTTAGAAAGCATGAAAGGCATTACCTACCATAGTTTAGGCAGAAAGACGGTTAAATAAAGTAAAATATATTTATGATTAATTTACTAAAAGGCGAAGTGTTTGATGTGCAAGACCAAAGTGCAATTATTCTTTGTGCGGGCGTTGGTTATGAAGTAAACATGGCACCGCAAAGTGTTGCAAGTCTTGAAAAGGGGCAGGAAGTTACAGTTTATGTAACGGAATCCCTTTCACCTTATGACGGCACTTCCTTATATGGGTTTTTGAGTAAAGACGAAAAGCAATTATTTTTACTTTTTAAAGAAAATATTTCAGGCACAGGGCCTAAAAAAGCGATGGAATTTTTATCAAAAGCACTTAGAAGTTTGCCTGATTTCCATAGAGCAATTTCAACCAAAGACCCTAAAATTTTGACAGCAATTTTCGGTTTTACCGCAAAAACCGCACAAAAACTTATTGACAGTTTAAGCGGTAAAATTGACAGTATTGTAGTTCAAGGTGAGGCAAAAATTAAAATGGCAGAAGTGCCTTTTATGACGGAAGTTTTATCTGCATTAACTGCTTTAGGGTTTTCCGCAAGCGAAGCCCGTAAAGCACTTGAGCGTTTAAACAGCGAACAAAAAATTTCACCTAATTTAGAGGAAAATATTAAAGCGGCTTTAAGGATTTTAAGAAAATGAGCAATGAATATTTAAGTGTTTCAAGAAACCAAGACGAAATGCCCAGTTCTTCAATAGAAGCGGCACTTAGGCCACCTACACTTGCTGAGTTTGTGGGACAAGAAAGTTTAAAAGAAAACTTGCGCGTTTTTATTGAAGCCGCTAAAGCAAGAAAAGAACCTTTGGACCATTGTTTATTTTATTCCCCCCCAGGGCTTGGGAAAACCACTTTATCAAATATTTTAGCGCGCGAAATGGGCGTAAATATCAAAGTTACATCCGGCCCTGTTTTGGCGCGCCCGGGTGATTTGGCCGCCATGCTTACAACAGAATTAAACGAGGGCGATATTTTGTTTATTGACGAAATTCACCGCCTTAACCCTGCAGTCGAAGAAGCACTGTATCCTGCTATGGAAGATTTTACTTTCTTTATAAACACCGGCAAAGGGGCCGGATCTACAACTTTAAAACTTGCCGTGCCGCGCTTTACTTTGGTGGGTGCAACAACACGCTCAGGCCTATTAACAGGGCCTTTGCGCGACCGCTTTGGGATTGTTTTTAATCTCGGTTTTTATGAAGTAAAAGAACTTGCCGCAATTTTAAAACGCTCTGCAGGGCTTTTGAATATAAAAGCAGATAACGAGGGCCTTGTGGAAATTGCAAAACGCTCTCGCGGGACACCGCGTATTGCGAACCGCCTTTTAAGGCGCGCGCGTGATTTCGCACAAGTGCGCGGAAACGGTGTGATTACTGCAGAAATTGCTGTGCTTGCCATGGAAGCGCTTGATATTGACAGCGAAGGTTTAGACAGCGTTGATAAAAAAATTTTGGAAGCACTTATTGATAAATTTTCCGGCGGGCCGGTGGGTATGGAAAACCTGGCTATTGCCGTTTCACAAGAGGCGGACAGTTTAAGTGATGTTATTGAGCCGTACCTCATTAAAGCCGGTTTTATAACACGCACACCGCGCGGCCGCGTGGCAACTGCAAAAGCCTATAAACACTTGGGCCGCAAAATGACACCCGAAGGCGGTTTGTTTTAATGTTTAAAAAATTCTGCCTTGCTTTAGCATTTGCTTTGCTTGCAATAAACATTTTTGCACGCGATGTGAAAGTTTTAATCAGCGAAGATAAAAATAATGTTACCTTAACCGCAAGTGCGCCATTTAAAGTGAAAAACCTTGAAACAAATAAACTTTATAAAGTAAAAAAAGGCGGCACTTTTAATATTAAAAATTCAAAAGGTTTAATAACCTGCGGTAATATGCAATCAAAAAAAGGTTTTGTTTTAACTTTAAACGAAAGCAGCGCAAATTTTGAATTAAACAAAAATAAATATAACGGTTCTTTACAAATTTTACCGACAAAAAACGGTGTAAATATTATTGAAATTTTGGATTTTGAAAATTATTTACTTGGCGTCTTGCCTTATGAAATGAGTTATTCTTGGCCCGTTGAAGCACTTAAAGCGCAAGCGATTGCTGCGCGCACTTATACATTTAAAAGCATTGAAGATAAAAAACTTGGCGGCGATTTTGATTTGTATAGCGATATCCGTAGCCAAATGTACAAAGGCAGTTTTATTGTTTACGATACTGTGAAAGAGGCGGTACAAGCCACAAAAGGCCAGGTACTGACTTATAAAGGCAATAAATTTTATACTTATTACCATGCAAATTGCGGCGGGCATACTGACCCTGTACCCTGGCTTAAAGAAACAATTAAACCGCTTTCCGGCAATACTTGCGGCTACTGCAAACATGCAAAAACTTATACTTGGAAAGCAACATTAAACAAAGATACAGTTCAAAAATTTTTGGATAAAAATAATATTAAAGGTACTTTTAAGAAAATTAAAATTGCAAAAAAATTCCCGTCCGGCCGCGCAAAAACTTTGACGGTTATTACAAATAAAACCAAACAAGAAGTTTCTTGTAATGATTTCCGTATCGGTGTCGGCTCTACTATAATGAAAAGTTGCTTTTTAACTGCAATTAACGGGCTTAAACTTGAAGGGCGCGGTTACGGGCATGGCGCCGGTATGTGCCAAGAGGGCGCAAAAGGTATGGCACTTGACGGTAAAAATTACAAAGAAATTTTAAAACGCTATTATCCCGGTGCGAAGATCGAAAAAATTTAATATGGCTTTTGAGAGATTTAAAAAATTTAATGTTGATGAATTAATTGCCAAAAACCCGGTTGATCCGCGTGATTCAAGCCGCCTGATGGTTCTTAATTGTGCTAAACAAACAATAACCCACAAACATTTTTATGATTTACCTGAATTTCTAAATGCCGGCGATTTACTGATTTTAAACAATACAAAAGTGTTCCCGGCAAAAATTTACGGTAAAAAGGAAACAGGCGGCATTGTAGAAGTTTTGCTTGTACGCGCACTTGAAAATAATTGTTGGGCGGTTTTGCTCCGTGAATATAAACCGGGCATGCACATAATTTTTGAAGAAGGCCTTGAAGCGGAAGTCTTGGAAAAACAGGAAAACGGCGAAGTTATAATGCAATTTAACCAAACAGATATTTTGCCTTTTACGCATAAATACGGAAAAATGCCGCTGCCACCTTATATTGAAGCGGCGCGCAAACATGCCGGGCTTAGTAAAAGTTTAGAAACCGATAAAGAAAAATATCAAACTGTTTATGCAAAAACGGAAGGATCTATTGCCGCACCGACGGCAGGTTTCCATTTTACACCACGTGTTTTTGATGCTTTAAAACAAAAAGGCATAAAAATTGCGTATGTAACTTTACATGTCGGTTGGGGTACTTTTAAACCTTTACGCGGTGAACCTGAGAACCATACCATGCTTGCAGAGTTTGCCGAACTTCCGCCGGAAACCGCACAAATTATCAATGAAACAAAACAAAATAAAACGGGCCGCGTGATAACAGTTGGTACAACAAGCACACGCACTATTGAAAGTTTTTCTGACGCCCTCGGCGGTGTGACACCGGGCAAAAAATGGGCAAACCTTTTTATTTACGGAGATTATAAATTTAAAGTTATTGACGGGCTTATAACAAATTTCCACTTCCCCGATTCTACACCTTTATGCATGGTTTGTGCTTTGGCCGGGGAAGATTTTATTTACCGCGCCTATTCGCAAGCGGTTGAACAAAAATACAGATTTTATTCCTTTGGGGATTCAATGGCAATTTTATGACACAAATTATTTCACCTTTCCAAATACAAGCTAGCGACGGCAAAGCGCGCCGCGGTAAATTATATACCAAACACGGCGTAATCAATACACCTGTTTTTATGCCGGTTGCAACGCAAGGTTGCGTTAAGGCTTTGACCGACGAAGATTTGCGTAATGTAGGCGCTGAGTGTTTGCTTTCAAATACTTACCATTTATTTTTGCGCCCGACGGCTGATTTTTTGTCAAATATGGGCGGCCTTCATAAATTTATGAATTGGGACAGAAGTATTTTAACAGATTCCGGCGGTTTTCAGGTTTACAGTTTATCGCAATTTAGAAAAATTACCGAGGAAGGCGTTTGGTTTAAAAGCCATCACGACGGCAGTAAACATTTTTTTACTCCGGAAAGCGTTATTGAAGCGGAACAAAAAATCGGCTCTGATATTTGGACTTGCCTTGATATGCTAATACCAGCACAATCAAAAAAAGCAGACGCAAAAAAAGCGCTTGAACTTACAAAACGCTGGGCGGAGCGCGCGGTAAAAAAATATCACTCTATTGTTCCGCAACAAATTGTAAAAAATGAAGACGGCTCTTTTACCGTTCCGCACTCTTTGATTTTTGGTATTATTCAAGGTGCGATTTACGACGATTTAAGGAAAGATGCATCAGAAACTATGGCAAAATTACCTTTACACGGTTTTTGTATCGGCGGTCTATCAGTCGGCGAAACACGGGAAGAAATGAATTTTGCTTTAACCCACACAACGCCTTATTTGCCGCCTGAAAAGCCAAGATATTTAATGGGGCTTGGCACACCGCAAGAGATACTTGATTGTATCGCGCACGGCGTAGATATGTTTGATTGCGTGTGGCCCACACGCGTTGCCCGTAACGGCCAAGTTATGACGCGTAACGGTAAATTAAACATAAAAAATCTTGCTTACCGCAGTGACACAAAACCGCTTGAAGAAGATTGTGATTGTTTTACCTGCAAACATTATTCGCGCGCTTATTTATCGCACTTGTTTAGATGCGGTGAACTTACAAGCCACCGATTGCTTTCCATACATAATATTCGCTTCTTAACACGCTTAATGCAAGATACTCGTACCGCCATAGAACAAGGCGTTTTTGCCAAGTTTAAAGAAGAAGTTGATAAGGCGTATAAATAGTTAAATTGCACTTTCGCGCAACTGTTCAAACAATGCTTTTTGCTTGCTCGTTAAATGCGCCGGGTTGTTTATCATAAGTTGCACATAAAAATTGCCGCTTTTGCCAAGGCCTTTACCGCTTAATTTGAGTTTTTGTCCGCTCCTGCTTTGGGGCGGAACTTTGATTGTTATGCGCGTTGCATCCGGGAGCGGAACACTAACTTGCCCGCCGAGTGCGGCCGTCCATGGCATAATGTCTGCGACATAATAAATATCATTATTTTCCACTTTATAAAAAGGGTCCGCCGCAAGTTTGATATTGACATATAAGTCCCCGCCGTTTGAGCCAAGGCCTTTTAATTTTATTTTTGCACCGTCTGTAATACGGGCAGGGAACTTAACTTGCGCATTATTACCGTTCGGTAAAGTTAAATTTACAAGGCCGCCGCGATATGCGGAAGGTAAACTTAAACTTAAATTTGCCTGCTCAGCTTGATCACCACCATAATAGCCGTAAGGGTCTTGCGCGCGGCTTTGTTTGCGCCTTGCACCACCGCCGAACGGATTTCCGCCGCCAAAACCGCCACCGAAAATGCTTTGGAAAAAGTCACTAAAGTCAGAGGCATCAAAACCGCCCGTTCCGTTAAAATTGAAACCGCCGGCTTGACTGCCGCCAAAAGGATTGCCGCCGTTTGAACTGTAATAATAAGTGCTGCCGTTTGGCCCTCTTTGTGTACGGGTTCCCCCGTAACCGGCACCGCCGCCGCGTGCATAATTTTGATAATCTGCAGAGCCTACTTGGTCATAAATATCGCGCTTTTTTTTGTCTGATAGAACTTCATAGGCCTCGTTTACATCTTTAAATTTCTCGGTCATTTCCGCTTTTTTTGAGTCGGGCTGCAAATCAGGATGATATTTCCTTGCAGCGACTTTAAATGCTTTTTTTATTTCCGCTTCGCTTGCGTTTTTTGATACCCCTAGAATTTTATAATAGTCTTTATACTGTGCCATAAGTCCTCCGTCTTTGACTATATTTTATAATATTTTTGCTTTATATTACGTGTTTTCGTTCCGTATTATGTTTACAAACGCGCGAAACGTGCTTGCATATTTAAGCACTTTTTGATTTTTCTACTCCTAAAGTACCGAGATGTCGCTACGCTCCCCGTACTTCGCGGTACTCTTCGTCGCAGAGAAAATCAAAAATCATCTTAAATCTGCTGCGCAGCGCGATATTATTCTTACGCGCTACGGTTTTGTGCTCTAAAATTTTTCCGCCAATTCCCTGCCCCTTTGCTTGCAAAGGCGGAGGGGCTAGGGGTGGGGTTATAAAATCAAAATTTCCTCAAAAATACTTGCCAGATTTTTATCCTCATAATATTACTTTATTTTATATTTTAAAATTTTGAAATCGGGGAAAAATAAAGTATAATTTATATATACGCTTTGGCGCCCATAGCTCAGTTGGTTAGAGCACTCGACTCATAATCGAATGGTCCCAGGTTCAAGTCCTGGTGGGCGCAAAAAATTTTAGCCTATCCCGTGCGGATAGGCTAAATTTTTTTGCCCAAGCAAGCAAACTGCTTTGCTTGCATCCAGGACTTGAAGCCCGGAGCGATGTTTTTGTTTGAGGCACGAAGTGCCGAAAGGCAAAAACCGCGAGGGCCGGCCTGGAGGCATTTTGCGTCAGCAAAATGACCGCAAGGCAAGTCCGATGTGTTAAATTTTTTGTCCCACAGCACATAAACTGCTTTATGTGCGGCAGGACTTGAAAGCCGCAGCCATATCCGAGTTTGAGCGTAGCGAAAGGCGAGGATGGCGAGGCGGGGCCGCGAGCCGCGAGGGTCAACGAGCGGACTTGTGGCCAAGTCCGATGTGTTAAATTTTTTGTCCCACAGCGCATAAACTGCTTTATGCGCGACAGGACTTTTCTTCATTGACATATACATCTCTTAATTAGTAAAATTTAAACAAACTTATAACGGTAGGTAATAATATGGATAATGAAAATCTTTCTTTTTCCGGAGAGGAATTTAACCAACTAACTTCAAAAAGAAATAAGATATTATTTGCTATTTTTTTTACAATTATTGTATTTATTTGTATCATCCTCTATATTTTAGTTAAAGAACCTAATATAAACTCTGTATTAGGTATAGGTATTATATTGCTTTTTATAATTCCTATTGCATTGATTGTAATGTATGAAAATGCAGTTACAAAAACTGTTTATCATATAATAGCCAACAACTCAGGTTGGGAAATATTTGAAGGAAATTCAAAGCATAATAGTGTTCGAGATTTGTATCAATTTCATCTTAAAAATTTCGGATTATTACCAAACGGAGGTTACGTAAATTTTAATAATAATCTAAAAGGGGAAATAGAAAATCGTCAATTTATATTACAAGAAATTTCTTGGGAAGTACCAGGACGAAAAAAACACGGAACGACATATGATACTGTAGCAAGGTATATGTTATTAACTGTGGACACACCTTTTTCTATAAATTGTAATATATTGATTAAGAAAAACACAATACTTAAATGGGGAATTAAAAAATTAAAGCGAGTGAAAATAGAAAATCAGGAATTCGAGAAATATTATGACGTTTATTCAGATGATCCGGGAACTGCT
>JAZRHA010000025.1:0-4534 GCA_045644515.1 Elusimicrobiaceae bacterium
TGACAATTGCCAGGAGGTTTTTAAATGGCTCCTCGGACAGGACTCGAACCTGTAACCTATCGGTTAACAGCCGATCGCTCCACCATTGAGCTACCGAGGAATCTATATATATTATATAACAAAAATAGCAGGTTGTAAATATCCTTTTTATTTGCTATATTTATGTGTGGGTTTCCGTCATAAATTATTACATCATTTATGGATTACCTTTTTAATATTGACGATTTCCGCAAGGAAAAACAAAATCCACACACCAAAGACAATTTTAAACAGGAAAAACAAAATTTTTTATCCGCTTTACTGGAAGCCGATACTTTAACTGAAGCATTAGAAAATTCCGCACTCCCCAAAAACTTGCTTTTTACCTTTTTGTTTGACGATAAAAACTTTTTAAAACAATTTGATAAAATTATAAATTTAAAACTTGAAATTGCTTTGGTTGATACTGCCCTTAAAGCAAAAGCGGCAAATATTTTATCCTTCTCCTTGATGAGCAGGCTCCCAAACAAATACAATAAAAACAAAAAAGAAACTTCAAAAGATAATGCAGAAAACCAAATAACAAAAATTATTTATGACGAGCAAAACGAGGATAATTAAAGTAAATAAAATATTCAAAAAAACCTTTAAAGCAAATACTACTACCGTCATAAATGTGGGTGGCGCGCGCAGCGGCAAAAGTTATGCTATGGCGCAACTCTTGATTTATAAAGCCGTCAATGAAATTTGCCAAATAGCAGTAACCCGCAAGACAATGCCAGCACTAAAAATGACTGCCATGCGCCTGATCTTGAATTTGCTTAAAGATTATAATTTATTTTCCCCCTCCTGCTTAAATAAGACGGAAAACACTTACAAAATGGGGCGTTCAATGTTCCAATTTTTTTCTTTGGATGACCCCGAAAAAATAAAATCTTCCGAATTTAATTATATTTGGCTTGAAGAAGCAACAGAGTTTACTTATCAAGATTATTCCGTCTTACTCACCCGACTGAGCGCACCTGTAATTAACGGAAAACAAAACCAAATTTTTTTAACTTTAAACCCAACTGACATAAATTCCTGGATATACAAAAAACTTTTAACGCAACCAAATATTACCGTCATAAAAAGTACTTATAAAGATAATAATTTTTTGCAAAAAAGTTATATTGACACTTTGCTTTCTTTAAAAAATTACGATAGTAATGCCTATAAAGTTTTTGCTTTGGGCGAGTGGGGCGCAAGTGAAAAAATTATTTATAAAAATTGGTCCTTAGTTGATGAATTACCGCAAAACCCAACTGAAATTTTTTACGGTTTGGATTTTGGTTTTAATAACCCAACGGCCTTGGTACAAATTAGCATTTACGATGGTAAATTTTACGTACGTGAAATTTTATATCAAAGCGGTTTAACAAATACCGCTTTAACGGAAAAACTTAAAAATTTATTAAAAGGGCAAGAATCAAAAACAATTTACGCCGATGCTGCCGAGCCAAATCGCATAGCGGAAATTGCCGTCACAGGCCTAAATATTAAATCTGCGCAAAAAAATGTTTTAAACGGAATAATGGCTGTTAAAAGCGATAATTTTTTTGTTACAAAATCTTCAACAAATCTTATAAAAGAACTGCAGACATATTCCTGGAAAAGTGACGTAAACGGAAATATTTTAGAAGAGCCGGTAAAATTTAATGACCATTTACTTGATGCCCTGCGTTATGCAATTTACACTTATAAAAACGAATTAAGCCAAAGCAGTGTTGCCGATATAAATTTTATCTAATATTTATTTATAAAGCGCTTTATTTCTTAATAATCTGTGATAAGTAATAACAAACCTGTGTACTTCGTCGCGGATTTCTTGAAGTAACCTTAATGCAGGAGAATTTTTTGGTAACCGCAAACTATTTGAGCGGTTTGGGAAAAATATTTCTTCTTCCTTTTTGGCAAGTGATATAACCTGAATATTTAAACCGGCCTCTTTTATAGCCTCAGCGGCAAAATTAAGTTGGCCTTTACCGCCGTCAATTAAAAATAACTGGGGGCGCTTTTCAGGTGCCAAATTTTTAAGTTGATTTAGACGGCGTAAAACGCACTCTTTCATCATCAAAAAATCATCTGCACCTGTATCCTTCATTTGCGATTTTATTTTAAAGCGGCGGTAATGCGCTTTATACTTTTCCCCGTCTACAAAACAGACCATAGCACCAACGGCCTCTTTACCGAATAAATGGGAATTATCAAAGGCCTCAATATGATTAATCAAAACAGGCGATTTTAAAACACGCGTAAGTTCTTTTAATTTGGCGGAAACAGCAAGTTTATGTTCAAGTTTACCCTCGCTATACTTGCTTACTTTTATGCGCTCGCCCATTTGTTCTAAAGCAGAAATAAGATCTCTACATTTAGCGGCTTCTTCATAATTTAAACTTTTTGAGGCGGCTTCCATAGCCCCCTCAAGTTCATGCTTAGCTTGTTTAAAATTACCGTCTAAAAACAAGGCAACGCGGTTTACAATTTGCCTGTAACCGTCGTAAGAAATTTTTGCGCAAGGTGCGCTGCATTGGCCTGTATGGAAATAAATGCAACCCTGAATTTTATTTTCCGCAAGCGGTTTTTGACGGCTGAAACTATAACTGCATTGCCTTAAAGGTGCAAACCCCGAACGCCTTAAAAAATGTAAAAGTTGTTTAATATTATAAGCCTTTGGATAAGGGCCAAAGTATAAAGATTTATCTTTTATTTTTTTGCGGGTTAAAAGTAAACGCGGATAATCTTCCCCGACGGTTAATTTGAGATAAGAATAACTCTTATCATCTTTTAACATACTGTTAAAAAACGGTTTATATTGTTTGATTAATTTATTTTCAAGTAAGAGTGCATCACGTTCGCTTGCGCAAACAACAAAGTCAATTTGCGAAACTAATGGTATTAATGCAGCTATTTTCCAACCGCGCGTTTGTTCTTCGTGCCCACTAAAATATTGTGCAACACGACGCCTGATATTTATTGCTTTACCAACATATAGAACCGCCCCCTGCTTATCCTTCATCAAATAGACGCCGGGGGCAGAGGGCAATATTTCTAAATTTAATTTACTTACTTGCAAATTATTTACCTGACAAAACTTTAAAATCAGCAGGATCCGTGGAGCTCATCAAAGCTTCATCATAAGTAAGTTTTTTATCTTTGTACAATTCATACAAGCATTGATTCATTGTATGCATACCTTCTTTAAAACAAGTTTGCATTGTATGAATTAATTGCTCTGTTTTTTGGTCGCGGATAACTGCCCTGACAGCATTGTTAGCAAGCAAAATTTCTGTTGCCAAAACACGGTGCGCACCCAAAGTACTCTTTAGCAATTGTTGAGATATAACTGCTTCTAAAACAAACGATAATTGGGATCGGGCCTGATTTTGCTGTTCTGGGGGATATAAGTCAATAATACGGTTAATTGTCTGGACAGCATCACTTGTGTGAAGAGTACCAAAGACCAAGTGCCCCGTTTCTGCAGCGTTCATAGCCTGTTGGGCAGTTTCAAGGTCGCGGATTTCACCAATAAGAATAACATCCGGGTCTTGCCTTAAAACGAATTTTAACGCATTATTATAGCTGTGAGTATCTTGGCCTATTTCACGTTGGTTAACAATACTCTTCTTATGTGGGTGGACATATTCCACCGGGTCTTCAACAGTAACAATATGACGGCTATAAGTTTCGTTAATATAGTTTATCATACTTGCAAGAGTCGTTGATTTACCGGAACCTGTAGGACCTGTTACCAAAATTAACCCCTTAGACAAGTGAACTAATTTATCTATTGCGGTAGGTAAATTAAGTTCCCTAAAATTTCTAAAACCTTGTGGAATTTGCCTGATAACAACAGCGACATGCCCCATCTGTTTAAATACGTTAACCCTCATACGCCCAAAACCTTTCATAGCAATAGCAAAATCCAATTCATTTGTTTGTTCATAACGACGTTTTTGGTCTTCACTCATAAAAGAATAAATAAGCTGCCGCACAGAATCGTGGGTTAACACCTCATACGGGGTAGCATACAAATTACCTTCTATACGGAGTACCGGCGGTACACCTACAGTCATATGCAAATCTGACGCACCTTTATCTCTCATTAAAGTAAACAACTCTTCCATTGATACCATTTTAAAACCCTCCTTTTACGCTAGTAAATCTAAAGTAATATTATTTAATGCCCCTGTAATCTTCTTTTGATCAACATCAACTCTAAAGAGATAGACAAAAGGCTCATTCCTAATCTTAGAAGCAAAAAATTCCACTATATACACATTATCGGTAAACGGTTTGGCAGACCATGTACTTTTGTATTCGCCGCCATAAATATTTTGTAAATATTCACCAACCGTTCTTCCTTTGTTTACAAGTTTTGTATCTTTGACAATATTTATAACCTCTTCCTCTCTGTTTATAGATTCGGATTGTAAAATTTCTTCGGATGCCGTAATTTCTTGGGAAGGTTCTTTTTCCTCTTGAACTTCTGAAGTTAAATCATTATCCTGATCAT
>JAZRHA010000026.1:0-12065 GCA_045644515.1 Elusimicrobiaceae bacterium
GTGTTAACCGGTAAATTTGATTATATTACCGAAGAAATGGAAGAGCGTGAAGAAAAAAGACGCTTGAAACAGGAAAAAAAGGAAGCAAAGCAGAAGCATAGGATGACTGCTAAGGCTGAAAAAACGGAAAAAAATTTAAAACAAGAACTTTATATCGAAGTGGAATAAACCAACTAAATCCTAAGTTTTTTGAATTCAAAATAAATTACGATGCTGAAAAATAGCACAGGGCCCCAGGCAGCAAGCCAGGCGGGCATCATCCCGCTTTGCCCTGCGGAAGATAATACAGACACAAGCCACCAAAACCCAAAACCGATGGCAATTGCGGCAATAATATTAAGCAGTTTTGAGGACCTTTTTAAAGCAATAGCAAGCGGCATACCAAGCAGGCAAACAATCAGCGTAACAAAAGGTGCGGCAAGTTTGGTTTGCAAAAAGGTATATTCCTGATTCACTTTCAAACCGCTTTTGTTTAAAAAGTTTATGCGTGTTAAAATTTCGCGTATACTTAAAAAATCTGCCTCTGTTTTACCCATAGCAATTTCGGCCGGTGGTACAGTATAATCTGAGGCAAGTTTATCAAAATATTCTTCCGTTACTTTTGCTTCTTTGCCGAATCTTCTAAGTACACCGTCCTCAAAATTCCACACTTTTTGGGCCTCATCCCAAACAAAACGTTTGGCTTGTATTTGCTCTTTTAAAGAAAGGTCATCAGCGTAAATATCAATAAACATACCTTCCATTAAACCCACGTCCGCTTTAACTTGCTTTGCAAATAAAATGCGCCTATCGTCTAAACGCAAAGTAACGTCATTTTGTACATTTAAATACCAATCTTTTTTACCTTTGATTTTGCGTTGGAAAGTCAGTTCCGCACGCTTTGTAAAATCAGGCACAACAAATTCCTGCACGCAAAAACCGAGTATTGCCACAATACCAATGCAAATAAGCAAAGGTTTAAAAATTTGCCTCACGGTAAAACCGCCTGCAAGGCATGCAGTCCACTCCCCGGTGGAAATCATATCGGTTATTACAAGTAGGCCGCTAAGCAAACAAGCAATAGGTAAAAGTTGCACAACCCACGCAGGTAAAGTAAAAAGCGAATATTTAAGCACCATGCGTAAACTGGTGTTATAAGAGTTTATCCAACGTATTTTTTCAATACTATCGGCCAAAAACACAAGCACGCAAAAAATGCAAAGTATAAAAAGGAAAGGCCCCCAAAACTTTTTTGCTATATATTTTGAGATTATAGACATTAGTTTTTTAACCTCTTATTCCATAAAATTTTGCCGACGATAAACCCAATTATCGGTGTTAATAACGGCAAAGGTAAAGCGAGCGCGGTAATAGGTAATTTTTCCGCTAAATCACGTAAAACGGTAAGTAAACCAAAATATCCTAAAATAAAAACCAAACTAAATGCCATCGCCGCGGCGCGGTTTGCACTTTTGCCTTTTATAAATGCAATCGGGCAAGTTAAAAAGAAAAATATTAAAGGTGCTAAAGCCCAAGCAAAACGCGTGCCGGGTTGGGATTTATACTCCGCAAAATTTTTATCATCTTTTTGTGCTTTGCGCAAATTCCCCAGCAGTTGCAAAGTAGTTTGTTCAGACGGTTTTAAATCGCGTTTTTTCGCCTCTTTGGCAAGGGGAATAAATAAATTAAATTTATCAAATTCCGCAGTTATTATCTTGCCTGTTTCTTGCTCGCTTACACGTTGCATTTGGCCCTTTGTTAATAAAATTTTTATGCCGTTTGATTCTGTAACGAAATTGCCTTGTGCGGCATTTATTTTTGTGTTTAGCGCGCTGTCATCATTTTTGCGCGTTAATAAAACTTGCGTGAAATTTTGGCGTTTTCTATCGCCTTCTTCGGTATATAATTCCCAATCGCCGAGGTCTATAAAGGTGCGCGGCTCAAGTGATATTTTTGAAATTTTTGAAGATATTTCATTTTTTTGCTCGTTTAAATTTCTAAGTGCAATCGGGCTGAAAAATCCATTTAAAGAAATTAAAATTATGGTTAGTAATATTGCCATAAAAAATATCGGGCGCGTAATTTCTTTAAAGGATAAACCTGATGCGCGCATAGCCAAAATCTCCCCTGTTTTTGAGAGGTTAGTTAAAGTCATCAGCAACGCGATTTGAAATGAAATCGGTAAACTTAAAACTAAAATATCGGGCAGTAAATATATCATCATTGACATTACCCAAAAAATGTTTGCCCCATACTGCATAGCATAAGAGAATATACGGGAAAACTGCCCCATAAAGATTACAAATACCAGGACAAAGAGTATCCCGACAAACATTGTCAAGAAGTTTTTGGAGATATATTTACTTATAATTGTCATCCTTTAAATTTTACCAAATATGGACCTTTTACGCTTATAAAACAAAAAACCATACCTATTATATAAGTATGGTTTTTAATAAGAAAAATAATTTTACTTTTCCAAAATAAGTTTTATTTTGTTCCAAGTGGCTTTGTATGCTTTGCGTTGTTCGGCGGAAAATGTGTTAAGTAATGTTTCATTGCAAGCACCGCAGCGTTTTAATTTTTTAATTTTCGGCAAAACCGTGGCTAAAAGTTTTTTAGCGTAAACTTCATTTGTTTTCATCGTTTCCAAAACTTTTGCATGGGTTACACCTTCCTCATCTTCCTTCCAACAATCATAGTCGGTTACCATCGCGGTTAGGGCAAAAGCAAGGCCTGCTTCGCGTGCAAGTTTTGTTTCCGGGCAAGCAGTCATACCGATTAAATGCCAACCCATTTTGCGGTGGAATTGGCTTTCCGCTTTGCTTGAATAAGCCGGGCCTTCCATTGCAATAACGGTTCCGTTTTTTGAATGCGGAATTTTTAAATTTTTGGCTTCTTTGATTAAAAGTTCACGCAAACATTTGCAAAAAGGTTCCCCAAAAGGCGCATGCCCAACTAAACCGTTACCGAAAAAAGTATTTGCACGCAAAGTTGTTTTATCAACAACTTGATCCGGGAAAACTAAAGTTTTAGGTGGCATTTTATCCGTTAAAGAACCGACTGCGCTAAATGCCAAAACCACGCGTGCACCAAGTTTTTTAAGTGCGTAAATGTTTGCGCGGTAAGGAACTTCCGTCGGTGTAAAGATATGCTTTCTGTTATGCCTTGCTAAAAAACCTATTTTAACACCGGCAAGTTCGCCGGTAATAATTTTGTCAGACGGATTTCCAAACGGTGTTTTTACCGCTACTTCTTTTTTGTTTTTTAAGCCGTCTAAATTACAAAGCCCGCTTCCGCCTATAATACCTACATCTATCATAATACACCCCCTTCATATAACGGGAAATTTTTAAGAAATGTTTTAACATCTTCCGCAATTTTTGCAAGTTTATTGTCATCATTTGCGGCAGCTATTGCAGAGTCAATAAAATCTGCAATTTTTACCATATCTTTTTCCTTCATGCCACGTGTTGTTACAGCCGGTGTACCAAGCCTGATGCCGCTTGCAATAAACGGTTTTTGTGTGTCATACGGAATAGTGTTTTTATTGCAGGTTATGCCTGCTTTATCAAGTGCAGTTTCCGCAGCCTTACCTGTAATATTTTTAGAAGTTAAATCTACGCAGAAAACATGGCAGTCCGTTCCGCCTGCTACAATGCGGTAACCGCGTTTTTTCATCTCTTCACATAAAGCCTGTGCATTTTTTTTGATTTGTTTTTGATATTCTTTAAATTCCGGTTTTAAAGCTTCGCCAAAACAAACTGCTTTACCGGCAATAACGTGCATTAAAGGCCCGCCTTGTATGCCGGGGAAGACGGAAGAATTAACTTGCTTTAAATATTTTTCCTTACACAAAATTAAACCGCCGCGCGGCCCGCGTAAAGTTTTATGTGTTGTGGTTGTAACGATATCTGCGTATGGCACAGGGCTTGGATATTCGCCTGCTGCAACAAGCCCGGCATAATGTGCGATATCACAAACCAAATATGCACCGACTGAATCTGCAATTTTTCTTAAATAAGCCCAATCAAAAATACGTGAATAATTTGAAGCCCCTGCCATAATTAATTTTGGTTTTGCACTTTGTGCGGTTTTAAATGCTTCGTCGTAATCAATTTCTTCTCTATCTTTTCTTACATTTATTTCAAACATCTTGAAAAATTTTCCGCTGAAATTTAAAGGATGCCCATGTGTTAAATGCCCGCCGTGGGAAAGGTTTAAACCCATAACGGTATCGCCTACATTTATTAAAGAAAAGTATGCCGCCAAATTTGCTTGCGCGCCGCTATGCGGTTGCACATTTGCACCCTCCGCTTTAAATAATTCTTTTGCGCGGCTTATTGCTAAACTTTCAACAATATCGACGTATTCGCAACCGCCGTAATAACGTTTTGCGGGGTAGCCCTCAGCGTATTTATTTGTTAAAATACTGCCTTGTGCTTCCATAACGGATGGTGATGTAAAGTTTTCCGATGCAATAAGTTCAATGCGGTTTCTTTGCCTATCAAGTTCTTTTTCTATCGCTTCCCAGACGGGTAAATCGGTCTTTTTTAAATTAGGGTACATAAATGCCTCACAAATTTATATAATATATTAAACATTATAGCAATTATGAGCGCAAGTTGTGTGTGCGCTTGTGCTCCTAGCGGAAATGTTTATATTGTAATTAGGAGAAAGTGTAAATGAAACCAACACAAAAAAGTTTCTTGAAAGAAACTATCAAACATATAGACATTAAAAAACACAATGTCGTACCCTTAGTCGAAGATATGGCAAATATGGCCTATACTTCCCGCGATTTAAACCGCGCAGCAGTCATCTATGACAAAATGCTCAAAGATAAAAAGTGCTGCATTTTTGTGTGTATTGCAGGTTCCTTAGTTTCAGCCGGGCTTAAAAAGATGATTGTTGATATGATTCAAAATAAAATGGTTGATGCTATAGTTTCCAACGGTGCAAATATGATTGACCAAGATTTGTTTGAAGCCCTTGGTTACAAACATTATAAAGGCACCCCGCATAATGCAGATGATAATTTGCTCCGCGATCTCCACATTGACCGCATTTATGATACCTACATTAATGAAGACGAACTTAAAGAATGTGATGAAACTATCCGTGTTATTGCCGAATCTTTGGAACCGCGCCCTTATTCTTCCCGCGAGTTTTTATGGGAAATCGGCAAATGGTTAGAGAAAAATAAAAAAGGTAAAGATAGCATTTTATACAATGCCTACAAATATGGTGTACCTGTATTTGTTCCTGCATTTTCAGACTGCTCTGCCGGTTTCGGTTTAGTTGCACATCAAACCGAACACCCGAGGCACCATGTTTCTATCGATAGTGCAAAAGATTTCTTGGAACTTACTAAAATCAAAATTAATGCAAAAGAAAGCGGTTTAATGATGTTTGCCGGCGGTGTGCCGAAGAATTTTGTGCAAGATACCGTCGTTGCTGCAGAAATTTTGGGTGCAAATTCCCCGATGCATAAATATGCCGTTCAAATTACCGTTGCTGATGTTAGGGACGGTGCATTATCCGGCTCAACTTTAAAAGAAGCATCTTCCTGGGGTAAAGTTTCCACCTCTTTAGAACAAATGGTTTACAGCGAAGTAACTGTTGCCGCACCTTTAATTATCGGTTACGGTTACCATAAAAAAGGTTGGAAAACAAGAAAGTTTAGCAACTACGCTAAATTTTTACAAGATGATGATAAAAAGAACCTTACTGCAAAAGGTAGAAAATGCAGATGCAATTAAGAGGTTATAATATGAAAAAAATCTTTTTATCCTTAGCATTGGTTATTTTAAGCGTTTCCGCTTTTGCACAACTCAGCGCAACGGCAGTTACCGGGAGTGACGGGTATTTTGTAGGCAGAGCATCATATGACCTTTCCTTTATCCCCGGTCTTACTATCGCCCCAAATGCTGCGATTGTCCAGCATGATAATATGGATGATATGTACCAAGTCGGCCTTAATGTTGAAGCAAAAGTTCCGCTTTGGGATGCTTTAAAAGTCGGCGTAAAAGGCGGTTATACTCCGAAAAGAAATGATTATTCCAATTATTTTTACGAAGGTTATGCAAAAGTTAATTTGGAATCTTTGCTCTTCCATGTTGTTGAACTTGATAATTTAACACTTGGGGCCGGCGCAAGGCAAACCGAACATAAATTTTATAACCCTGATTATAAATTGGGTGAAACTGACGGCTATATCTTTTTAGGCGGTGCAAAAGGCGGTTTTGACGGCGGTGTAACTTATACCAGGGCTTTGCATTTTTCAGATCAAAGATTACGTGATCCTGCCTGGTTAGATGTCCCCGGTTTTACTGCTGTAACAGGCGGTTATTTGAAATATGCAGTTGGCGCTAATTTAGGTTATACTTATAAAATTGTAAGGCCTTATGTGAATTATACTTATCTTCAAAGGTACAATAACAGCGCGACAGATAACTTAGCTGCTGGCGTAACGGTAAAAGTCGGTATAGTTGCGGTTAATGCTGCTGTTGAATGGTTTGATGTTTCTAATAAAAATCATCAAAGGCAAACCTATTATACTGTAAACGGTGGGTTTTCATTCTAATGAATAGTTTATCAAGCAAGAGCTTAAATATAATGCTTTTTGTAGAGCGAATAATTTTTGCTCTTGCTTTTATTTATTTGGCACTTGGCGAGGCCTTGCATATTAACGCTTTTATTCAAAACGGCATTAATATAGGCCTTCCTTCCGCACATTTTATCTGCCCGTTTATTGTGATATTAACTTTAATTTTTTGCCTTCTTATTTTAGTGGGTATCGCATGGAAAACCGCTTGTTTTGGGCTTATGTTTATCAGTTTGTTTAGTGGGTTTTTCTTCTTTGCCGGTGCAATTAATAAGGTTAATATTGTAGGTGTTTTGATTTCTTTTGTAATACTTGTAAACTTTTTGATACTCGGCTGCGGTCAAATAAGTTTAGAATATTTTTTAGCACAAAGGCGCAAAAAACAAAACACACGTTTGTCCAAAATTCTATAGATCTAAGATATTTCAAAAATAAAATAGGCCTAACAAGGCCTATTTTTTGTCTCTTAAAATGGTAAAATGTATATATGAACAACATAACATTACCAAAGGCCTACGATCCTAAAAACGTAGAAGATAAACTTTCAAAAATCTGGAAGGAAAAGGGCCTATTCAAAGCCCAAATAAACGAAAAGAAACAACCCTATACTATCGTTATTCCGCCCCCAAATATTACAGGTGTTTTACACATGGGGCATGGTTTAAATAATACTTTGCAAGATATGCTTGTCAGGTACCATCGCATGAAAGGCGAGTGTGTAAACTGGGTACCGGGCACAGACCATGGCGGTATTGCTACACAAAATGTTATTGAAAAACGTTTGGCAAAGGAGCAAAAACTTTCCCGTCATGACCTTGGGCGTGAAAAGTTTGTTTCCACTGTTTGGGATTGGTATAAAGAATGTGGTAATGCTATTTATAATCAATTTCAAAAAATGGGTTGGGCTTTGGATCAATCAAATATCCGTTTTACTATGGACGAAGCCCGCGCAAAAGCCGTCTTTGCCTGCTTTAAAAGTTGGTGGGATAAAGGCTATATTTACCGCGGTAAACGCTTAATAAATTGGTGTGTTAGATGTTCAACTGCACTTTCCGATATTGAAGTGGAACACGCAGAACATGCCGGCAAACTTTGGCACCTTTTATATAAAGGTGAAAACGGGCAAGATATTGTTATTGCCACCACTCGCCCTGAAACAATTTATGCAGATGCCGCAATTGCAGTAAACCCTGCTGATGAACGCTACAAAAATATGATCGGCAAAAAAGTGCAAATACCTTTAACGGACCGCTTTATACCGATTATTGCAGATGAAGCAGTTGAAAAAGATTTCGGCACCGGTGCTTTGAAAATCACCCCTGCCCATGATGCGACGGACTATGAAGTTGGCAAACGCCATAATTTGGAAATGCGCGTTGTAATTTCAAGCGCAGGTAAAATGATAAATACACCGGAAAAATACTTGGGTATGGACCGCGATCTCTGCCGCAAAGAAACTGTTAAAGATTTGGATGCAGCCGGACTATTAGTTAAAGAAGAAAAATATAATAATGCTGTTTCCACTTGCTACCGTTGCGGTCAGCCGATTGAGCCATATTTGAGCGAACAATGGTTTGTTAAGATGGATAAACTTGCCGCTGCCGCTTTGGATGCTGTACAAAAAGAAGAAGTCAAACTTGTTCCTTCAAATTGGAAAGCACCGCTTGAAAATTGGTTTAAAAATATGCAGGATTGGTGTATTTCCCGTCAAATTTGGTGGGGGCATCGCATACCTGTTTGGTACTGCCCGCATTGCTCCGCAAAAGGTTTAACTTTTGCAAAAGACAAACAAGGCAAAGAGTACCTTTCCAAAGTTTCTTTTGAAGATGGTGCAGAGCCGATAATTTCCTATGAACAACCTGTTTGCCCGAAATGCGGCTGCAAGGAAACTTTGCAAGATCCGGATGTTTTGGATACTTGGTTTTCTTCTTCACTTTGGCCTTTATCCGTTTTCGGTTGGCCGGAACGAACTAAAGAATTAAATTATTTTTACCCCACATCAATTTTAGTTACGGGTTATGAAATTATTTATTTGTGGGTTGCCCGTATGATTATGACTGGGCTTGATTTTACCGGCAAAGTACCTTTCAAAACCGTGCTTTTAAACGGTATTGTGCGCGATAAGAGTGGGCAAAAAATGTCCAAATCAAAAGGCAATGTGGTTGATCCTTTGGACCTTACCGCTAAATACGGCGCAGATGCCGTGCGCTTTTCCTTACTTTCCCAAGCAATAACCGGTAAAGATATTCCGTATGGTGAAGACAGTATTATCGGTGCACGCAATTTCTGCAATAAAATTTACAATGCGGCAAGGTTTATTTTAATGAATGTTGCCGAAGGTACGCAAATTACGCCTTTGCAAAAAGATTACAAAAACCTTGAGGACCGCTGGATAATTTCCCGCTACAATCAAGCGATAAAACGTGCAACAAAAGAAATTGAAAATTACAATATGGCTGCTGCAGTTGATACTTTATACCGCTTCTTGTGGGGCGATTTTTGCGACTGGTATATTGAACTTGCCAAACCGCGTTTTAATACTGATGAAAATGCACTTGTTTCAAGCATTTTAATCAATATTTTATACGGTACTTTAAAGGCCTTGCACCCCGTTATGCCTTTTATTACCGAGGAAATTGCAAACGGCCTTAAACCTTACTTGCAAGATACCAAAGAATTCTTGCTTTTGGAAAGTTACCCTGTTTGCGATGATAGCCGCATAGATAATGAAGCCGAAAAGCAAATGGAACTTTTGCAAGGCGTAATTAGTGCAATCAGAACTGTACGCTCACAATTTAATGTTCCGCCGGCAAGTAAAATAAAAGTTATACTTGCACCGAAAGATAAACAAGAAGAAACAATTTTAAATAATCAACAGGCATTTATTAAACTTCTTGCTAAAATTGAAACGCTTGAAATCAATTCAAATGCACAAAAGCCGGCGCAAAGTGCAACGGCAGTTTTTGCTGGAACGGCAATTTATATTCCGCTTGAGGGCCTTATTGATTTTGCAAAAGAGCAAGCTCGCCTTCAAAAGGAACTTGGTATCGTTATTAACGGTATAAATAATAGAACGCGCATGCTTGAAAATAGAAACTTCCTTGAACGCGCGCCCAAAGCGCAAGTGGAAAATGCGCGGCAAGAACTTGCCCAAATGCAAGCAAAAAAAGCAGAAATAGAAACTTCTATTAAAGACCTCGCTTAATCCTTTAGACGATAAGTGCCAAAAGGACCTATTTCAATATAGGTCCTTTTTCCCTTGTGCAAAGGCTTAAATTTCGGTAAAGTATTTGTAAGGGCATTTTGCCAACAGGAGATTTAAATGATTAAAAAATATTTTACACTGTCAGTTTTATTTTGTTTAAGTACATTTGTTTATGCACAAAATATAGAAGATAAACTCGTTAGCCGCTTAGTAAAATACGCAAGTATTTATACTCAAAGTGAGTATGATGTAGATGAAGTTCCTTCATCCAAATGCCAATTTAATTTAGCAAATATTTTGGCAGATGAGTTAAAAAATTTAGGTGCTAAAAATGTTAAAGTAGATGAACACTCCTATGTATACGCCACTATACCCGGCAATATGCCCAATGCGCCCACTTTGTTTTTATCAGCCCATTTAGATACTTCCCCGGATGGTGATTTACAAGGAAAGACTCCTGTTCCGATAGTACATAAATATAAAGGGGGCAATTTACAAATAAGCGAGAATTTGACATTGCTTGAAGACAGAAATGAATTTTTATCTGCTGCCGCAGGCGGTAAAGTTATTACAAGCGACGGTACTACTTTGCTAGGCGGTGATGACAAAGCAGGTATGTCAGTTGTTATGACAATAGCTGAAACTTTACTTACAAACCCAAATATTTCACATGGTGATATAAGAATAATTTTCACACCTGATGAAGAGGTTGGCAACAGTACTAAATATTTAACCAAGAAAAGTATTGCCACAGATTTTGGCCTTGTTTTAGATAGCCACGGTTTTGGCCGTATTGTAGTAGAAAACTTTAATGCAACTGATTTTACTTTTACTATTAAAACACCTTCTGCCGGGCACCCGGGTTACAGCAGTAATGTTCCGCCCTTAAATATTGCTACTAATTTTGTTTCCCAATTTCCTGAAGCATTAGCCTCTTATAATAGTTCCGGTAGAGACGGCTATTTAAGTTATTATAAAACAAAAGCAGTATCGTCAAACGAATATGTAGTATATGGGCGTATAAGATCATTTGAATTAAATGAAATGCAACTTTACAAAAAAATGCTTTTAAGTTGGGCGCAGGAAACAGCAAAACAGTATGATTTAGATTACATTACTGTTATAAACGGTGAAGTAAACGGTAATTCCGATGGTGTTGCCAGTGTTACTTTAAATATGAAGGATTCTTATTTTAACTCTAAAGAAGTTCTTAAAAATTATCCTACAAATTATAGCCTTATTGAACAGGCTTATAAAAAAGCAGGTGTTAAAATGCGTCCGGAATCAGGCCGCGGCGGTAGTGATGCCGGGGATATAACATATTTAGGTATCCCTACATATAATATGTTTGCCGGTTCACATAATGAACATAGCCAAGATGAATGGGTAAGTTCAAAACAAATGCTTGCATCATATAATGTAGCTTTAAATTATATTCAGTTAATGGCACAGCAGGACCGCACTACAATGTTAAAGGAAGGAAACCCAAATTATATACCGCAAGTCCCAAACCTTGATATGAAACGTTTAGAAAAAGTTTACGATAAAATTTCAGTAAAATATGGAAATTCTTTTAGCAACATCAAATAAACATAAAGTTCAAGAATTACTTAAAATTTTGCCCGGTAAAACAAAATCGGGCAAGGTTTTAGTTTATAAAACTTTAGCTGATTTTCCTAATTTACCGCCGATTATTGAAGACGGTAAAACACTTGAAGATAATGCAAAAATTAAAGCGGTTTTCGGTGTAGTTCATACCGGTTTAATAACCTTGGCAGATGATACCGGCCTTATGGTAGATTTTTTAAACGGCGCACCGGGCATAAACAGCGCACGCTATGCTTATGCAGACAGATGCGATAATAAAGCAAATAATGAAAAACTTTTAAAAGAACTTTCCGGCGTTCCTGCTACTAAAAGAACGGCGCATTTTAAAACTATTGCTGCACTTGCTTTACCGACCGGGCAATTGTTCCTACAGGAAGGTAGAATTGATGGCAAAATTTTGACGGACTTTAAAGGCAGCGGCGGCTTTGGTTATGATGCTTTATTTTTCGTTTCAAAATACAAAAAAACTTTAGCGGAAATGACTGAAGTTGAGAAGAATAAAATTAGCCACCGCGGCGAAGCCTTCCGCAAAATCTCCAAATATTTAATTGAGTTATAATTAACCGCGCAAATGTGTTTTTATTATGGGAGGGGCATTCTTTTTATTGCCCTCACCCTTTGTTGTTTTATTTTTGCGGTAGCAAAGATAAGAAAGGTCGTGGGGGG
>JAZRHA010000027.1:0-1644 GCA_045644515.1 Elusimicrobiaceae bacterium
TAAAAAATTAAAGCGAGTGAAAATAGAAAATCAGGAATTCGTGAAATATTATGACGTTTATTCAGTTGATCCGAGAACTGCTTTTACTATTTTAAACCAGGATTTTATTAATAATTTACTATACCATAAAAAAGTTCATAAAAACCTAATAGAATTACTTATTACACCTGAAAAAGTGTTTTTACATCAAAACATAAAGGAACCATTAATTAATTTAGATCTTTTTATATCCCCAATGGCATTATGCCAAAAAAAGATAGATAATATAAATGCTAAATTAAATGTTTTACCGATATTAAATTTATTAAAAAATGAATAAATTATGTTCATAAAAGTAAAAGTCCATGCAGGGCAAAAAAGGGCAAAATTAGTTCAAAAAAAGCCGGATACTTTTGAACTTTGGGTGCTTGCGCCCGCCGAACAAGGCCGAGCAAACGACGAAGCACGCAAAACACTAGCCTCATATTTAGGTTGCGAAGCCAAAAAATTGTTCTTAATTAAAGGCGCAACAATGCCTGCAAAAATTTTTGAACTGAAAGAGTAATATGCTAATAGACGAATTTAAAAATCATCTTACTTTTGAGCGGCAACTGTCACCCAACACCATTGATTCTTATGGGCGCGACATTAAACAATTTGCCGATTTTTGCACGCGCCATAATAAAGGCCTTGCCGAAGCAAGCCCGGAACTTTTGGATAATTTTGTTTATTCGCTTAAAACCGAACGAACACTTGCTCCGGCAAGTGTTTTCCGCAAAATTGAGGCGGTAAGATGTTTCTATAAATTTATGTTGGTTGAAGGTTTGATTAAAGAGGACCCGACAAAATTTTTATATTCGCCACGCCTTATTCAAAAAGTGCCGAGCCAATTATCGCAAGAAGACATGGAAAAACTTTTGTCTTTCCCTCCTACAAATTTCGCGGAGTGGCGCACTTTGTGCATTGTAAGTTTATTTTATGCAACGGGTTTAAGGGTTAGCGAACTTATCAATTTGCAACTTGAAAATGTTAATACAAAAGAAGGTTGGGTTTTGGCTTTCGGTAAAGGCAGAAAGCAACGCTTTGTACCAATGCACCAAGAGGCGTGCATCTTGCTTGAGCGATATTTGTTTGAACGTAACGCACATTTTGCAACTAAAGAAACGGACAGTGAAATATTTCTAAATAAAAACGGCAAAAAACTAAGCCGCGTAACTGTTTGGAAAGATATTGAAATGCTTGGCCGCCAAGCCGGAATCAGCACGCCGCTGCACCCTCATTTATTTAGGCATACTTTTGCAAGCCACTTATTGCAAGGCGGTGCGGATTTACGTTCACTTCAGGAAATGCTCGGGCATGAGAGTTTAAATACCACGCAAATTTATACACATGTAAATATTCAAGATATACGCGCAAAGCACCGCAAATTCCATCCAAGAGGATAAATAGGAAATCAGTATTACAAGAAACCCCCACCCGTCGCGTAAACGCGACACCCTCCGCCCTTTCTTATTTTCGCTAGGGTAATTATACCCTTCGCGAAAATAAAACAACAAAGGGTGAGGGAAATATAAGGGAAAGCGTGCGCAATTTTGTTAAAAAACGATTAATCTAGGTATACTTTTTGACCATTAGGCCCAAAATCATTTCTAGGACGGTATTACC
>JAZRHA010000028.1:0-28128 GCA_045644515.1 Elusimicrobiaceae bacterium
TAAAAGTTTTAGACACAATTTTGTTTAAAATATTGTCGTTTTCTATGAACAAAAAAGTAACTATGAAATTTTTTGATGTCTTGGGTTTGGTAAAATCAAAACCCAAACAACCACTTTCATCCATAAATATGTATGCCATAATGAATCCTATAAATATAGTATAGCAAATAATATACTTTTTAAAAAAGGTTAGAATAGTAATAAAAATCCCCCGTGGTGTTTAGTTCACGCGCGGGGGAAATGTTTCGCTATAGATGTCGTTAACTTTGGTATTAGTTTTAGTCAATCTCTCCAAATACTTCTTCAAACACAGATATATCGGGAGATTGGGCATTTCTTCCGCCGAATCTTGCATCTGTTACATCATCTGGCTGATGAAAAATTTGATGATCTGTATCTGAATGACGTTCTTGATCATTTATAACCATCTGATTATATCTATTTGATAAGTCATCACTAACATTTGCGGTGGAGACTGTTGAACGGCGTGTTGGTGAAGATCCTTCGTAGGAAGTAATGACTTTTTGTGTGCTTTCAAACTTTATTTTGTCTGTTCTAACATCATAAAGTTCTCTAAGTTTATCATTAAGCTTCTTTACGACATCTTGCATAATTTTATCCGCTCTTGGGCAAGTCATTCTATCTGGTTTGCACCATTCTTCTTTACCACCGACCGGGGTTATCAATACATATCTATCTTCCGCTTGTGCCGCTTTTGATTCATTATATTCATGTCTTGCACCGTCAGAACCGCATGGCCTGGATACGAAGATAAACTCATCACCAGAAGCATTGTTTATATTAGGATGTTGATTATCCATAAACCTATATTTCGGGCTACCATTTTTATCTGAGACTAGACCTTTAGGCGTTGTATTGGTGAAACCATTATAATCAGGATATTTATTTATATTGTCAACACCAATATCAAACGGTCTAAGATTTTCGTTACCAATAATCTTATCCATTATGTAAAGAATTCTATCTTCACTCAAGGCTTTGTTACAGTCGCCCCAATGATATGCAGCTGATCCGGTATTATATTCTTTATATAAATCGCCATCAGTTCTATCATCACCGCTTGTTGAGCAGCCTATTGTAGGTGCATCTGAAATTAATCCGGCACGATGTGAACCGCGATTACTGGCATAGCCATAGAAGTACAATTTATCGAAACTAACATCCTGGATATACTTATCCAAATCTGGTATAAATTCTCTCAATGTATTGATTCTATCAAGACATTGTCTAACTTGCAGTGAGATATCTTGTATAACTTTATCCTTTGCTCTTATATCCGCGTTCTGATAATCAGATCTTCCACAGAAGTTACAAGGAGTTAAATCAATTTCCGGAATATCTCCCGCCTTCTGTATTTTAAGTTGCGGGAACAGTTCAAAGAACTGCGGATCATAAGGAGGAATGCCGGGTTTGTTCGGATCAAGGTTCGGCTCCATCTCATCAGATTGCTCATGTATCGTGTAGAAAGGCGTAGGATCTCTGAATGGTGTCAAATTTACTTTAGGACACCCAGGGCCACCTGTACCGGTACATGTTTTGAAGGCTTCCGTTGTCTCTCCCGGAACAAGTTTTAAGCACTCCGGCTTATAAGAGGACATATCATAGACTATAAGGTCCTGGCCTTCCATACTCCATGCTGCGACTCTACAATCCCCTTCCGATTTTGTACATTTACCGGGAGTAGCATCAATAATATACAGATGATCTTTTCCATCTTGCCCTTTTAGTTTTGTGCTGAGATAATTTTTCCCATCCGTATATGTACAGCAATGCGGGCATGGCGGTATACCATATTGTTTTCTAGTAGCTTCGTCTAAAGGACATGTTGGTTTACTGGGATCAGGTTCACCATCTTTATTGCATATATGTACCCCGTCCTCGTCATAACATAATATGGTACATTCCGGCATTTGTTTTGTTGCAGGGATCTGTTGTGGACCTTGCCCTTCAACTTTTACATAAACTTTCTTACCGTTTAGATTCACTTCAGTAGCAATATACACATTATCACCTTCCACACAATAATCTTTATGTGGTGGTTGTTGCTTTGCTTCACAGTTTGCAATATCATGGCACCATCTGTAGCGGCAGGTTTGATGTATTAAAGATTGGCTAGATTCAATTAAATCATCAATATCTACCATGTGGGTGTTATCGGCGATATCATCACCTTGATGTTTCTTGAATGTAGCATTTCCTTGTGTAACAATCCAGAAAATTACACCTGAACCGCGTGTGGAATTATTAGTTTCAGACATAGGGTCAACTATGCCGGAAGTTATACCCAAAGTGGCGGCATCAATATTGAATGTGTAGGTGCAATCATTACCGTCACATGTTCTTAGAGTATTTTTATTATCACTTAACTCATAGTCAACCACATAAGCCAATTTAGCTTTTGTTCTTTGGTCTATTTGGTCAACTAATACGGCATAAACATGTTTGTCTTTAGAATCCGTAATATGAGCTGTAAAAGTTGTGTTTTCCAATATACTTATGGGTTGTTCACAACCTTGACCAACACCTCCGCAACCTGTACATTCAACATTATTAATCCATTTTTTGAATTCAGGTTTTTTGTCCCAAATAGTACATTCTTTGTAACTGTTCGTTTTGACACCTGAGTTAAAAAGACCGTCTTGAGATACAAAGTCCGCAAGATCATACACACTATTTAGTGTAAGAGGATGAACATCTGAATAAGATGTTTTCCCGGTACAAATACGTTGTGCCGCTTGAACTTGGGCACGGAAATGCGCCCAGTTATTAATTCTTATATTTTCCTGTTTGTCTTTTGCTTTATCTTCTTTGTTGGTGTAACGATCTACTTTATTTCCGTTAGAATCTATTACAGGAACACTTTGTTTTTCATATTCCTTTGTAAAGTTCTCTTTGTCTTTATCATCGTATAGTTTGGTAACGTTTGCTCTATCAACATGTTTTTCTACGGCACCTCTGTCGGCCCTTGGAACGAAACCGATTACTTTAGTAAGTGTACATATATCTGAGTTACGAATATTATTCAAATCTGTGCTAGACATACTTAATTTTGTTCCAACTTGAGCATAAACGACAAATTCTTGCCCGTTCAATTGATAATAATTATCTTTGTCACCTTCTTTCCAATGACCTTGTTCACCGCCTTTTACAGTATCGGTGCTTAATTTAGCAACTAAGGCGACAACTGCTTTATTTTCAAGGCGTTGTTTGGTTTTGCCGTTCTTGGTTACGGAATAAGTAAATTCCATCGGGTCATTATTAACATGTGAACAATTTGCACCGTATGATTTGGCTTTAAATATTCCTTTCAACCATCCCCAATTTAACCCAACACATTCAAAACGAGTCTGGAGGAAAGATTTACGTTTTCCTTCTTGTATTGTTGGAGTTCCGTGTGCCTTTTCACAGTCTTGATACCAACGTTCACGGGCACCATCTTTGTCAGAAATAGTTTCGGAGCCGCCTTCTTTTGTTTTTGTGGTTTGTGAACTACCGAATTTTTCCACATAATCACCAAGGGACATCATGGCTGCTCCTTCGCAGATCATATCATCATCACCTGCTTTTTTACCGAACATAGTGCTGACGTCCCCATCTTTATTACCGGTAAATAAACAGTTCATAAGTTGGGATAAATAGTTGTACATATTGGTGTACCAAATTCTGCGTGGTTCATAATATAGTAAGTCCCACATTTTTTGGCTGCGGGCTTGCATCATATTCCACCACCAAGGTTTACCGATATTATAACCGTTGGTATTACCCGGGCCGTTACCACCTGCACCGGGCCTTACGCTTGCACCGGGGCCGGGGCCGCCGAAACCGGGGCCTTCGGGTGTGAGTTTACCATCAACATCACGCATTTGTGCGGCAAGCAAGTTTGCTTTTGCAGGGCCGCCTGCGTTCATTGCATTTCTTGAACGGGCCGCTTCTGCATACAAGTTTTCACCAGTCATGCTGCGGCCTATACCATCGCGTGCTACTAAAGGTTGCAAAGCAATAGGCCTTACACCTTCTCTAAAACCGCCGCCTGAACCTCTGTTCGGACCTTGGCCGATAGGCAAAGTATGGCTAAGGCTTGCGCCGCCTCTGTTCGGATGCATTTGGGAAATACGCAAATCTTTATTTAATTGGGTTGGTGTTCTTACAATAGCTTGACGGACTTTTGCACGTGTTTTTTGGCCGTATTTTGTTGTGGCAGGTTTTTTGGTAGTTTTGGTTGTATAAGATTCGTCGAAACTTTTGCGTGTGTTATAATCAGGGTTAGTGGAAGAAGATCCTGTTTTTTTGCTATACCTGCTGCTGTAACTGTCGGTACCATATCCGTCTTCAGAGCCGGTTCCGGAACCGTATGCGCTTTTTGATGCATCAGTTCCCATTGTTACGCCGGAACCTTCAATATCGCTCCTCGGGCGCAAAATAAGATCCAACGGGTCCTGCATTGAACCCGCGGGCATAATATCAGAGCTGCCGCCTTCAGCAAAGGAACGTTCATCAGTTAATGTGTTCCATGCGAAATCGCCTGTGCTGGGAATGTCATCGCTACCGGTTCTGCTTAAAAACGGTAACAAAAGCAAAGCAAGTGCTGCTACTAATATAAAAGGTAAATCACGTTGCGCGCGTTGCACTAATGTTCGCTTTTGCGTATTCTTGCCACCCACTATTGAGGGCAAACGTTTAGAGAGAGGTACAGATTTACTCTTCCTCAATTTATCACTAAACGTGAAACTATCCTTATTTGGCATAATATGCCTCCTTTTGTCTTTCCGCCCTTTAGGGAAAATTACCCGGGCAAAAAGTTATTTTTCTGCCATTTGGCAGACTACGACTGTTGTTATCATGTGGGCTTGACTGTTTTGTTTCACAGTTGCTTGATGTGTTGCTTGACTATTAGAAAAATGAATCTTATTTACAACCCCACACCTAACCTCTCCACCTTTACAAGTAAAGGGGAGAGGAATTATAGGAATATTCCTTATACTCCCCGCCCCTTTCGTAAGAAAGATGGAGGGGCAGGGGGTGGGGTTATCAAAAACAGTTTTACATTTTCCTATTTTGCCACCTAGTGACTAGATGGCACAAATTTTTAAATACCAAAATAACAATGAGCCTGTTTCTTACACTCTAACCGAACGGTTAAAGTTAAAAATACAAAGGTTGCCAACTGCACAACTTATGTAATGTCATACTCATCCTACACTTATAGTTTAACATACAATTGCCAAAATTTCAAGGGGGGTACCCAAAGGTCCTATTTATTTGTTATAATGTCTTTATGTTTACACTCCTATTTATATTATTGGCACTCCTAATAATATTGCTTAATGCATTTTTTGTGCTTGGGGAATTTGCTTTGGTTAAAGTGCGCCACACACGCCTGCAAGAGCTTGCCAAAAACGGCGGATATAAAGAAAAATTAATGCTCAAAGCACATGAGAATATTGATGAGTATCTTTCCGCTATTCAAATCGCAATTACAATGACAAGCCTTGCACTCGGTTGGGTAGGGGAGCCAAGCGTGGGGAAAGTTTTATCTTGGCTGATGCCCAATATCGTACCTATGTTGCCGTCCGCAGCTTTACATTTGATTTCCTTTACTTTGGCTTTCTTGATAATTACTTCTTTGCATGTTGTGTACGGCGAGCAAGTGCCAAAACTCCTTGCCATAAAATATCCCGAGCAGGTTTTAAAATATATCATTGTTCCCTTGCATTACTTTTATATAGTTACAAATGTTTTCAAAAATATTTTAGTTTGGGTTGCTTATAAAACTTTAGATTTAATCGGCGTAAATCCGCATCATCAGGAAACACCGCTCTCCCAAGAAGAACTGCGCATGATGTTTTCAAAATCTCAGGAAGGGGGAAAATTTTCCTTGCGCCGCCTTATGATGTTTGAAAATTTGTTTGATTTTGAACAAGTGAAAGTCAAAGAAATTATGACGCCGCGCGCAAGAATTTCCGCTTTAAAAAAATCAAATACCTGGCCGCAAAATTTGGAAATTATTAATAAACGTAAATACTCCCGTTATCCGCTTTATACGGAAACTATCGACGATGCAAAGGAATATGTTTTAATTAAAGAAATGTCACTAGAATCTTTAAGTGAAAAATCTTTGCAGCCCATTGAAGAACGTTTTACTTATAAACTTTTGATGCTTGATGAACATACGCCGGTTGAGGCCGCTTTAAGGGAATTCCAAACAAACAGAAACCACCAGGCTTTAATTAAAAATGCTAAAGAGGAAGTTGTTGGCCTTCTTACTTTGGAAGATGTTTTGGAGGAACTCGTCGGCGAAATACGCGATGAATATGAAAAGCCTAATGCCCTTTCAATAAGCAATTTTTTAGTACCGCAGGCTTGCGTAATTAATTTAAAATCTACCACAAAGGAAGCCGCTTTTGAAGAAATGCTAAATGCTTTATATAAACAAAAACCTACATTTGCAAAAGAGCAAGCCAAAGAATTTATTTTAAAGCGTGAGCAAATAATGTCTTGTGCTTTGGAGAAGGGTGTTGCTTTTCCTCATGCAAGGGTGGCCTCTTTAGCAAAACCTTTGGTAAGTGTAGGTATTTCCAAAAAAGGTATTTTGTTTGACGATGGAAAAAATAATGTAAAACTGATATTCTTAATCTTAACACCTTTTAAAGAGCCTGCTTTCCAACTTAAAATACTTGCTGAACTTGCGGCTGTGTCTTCCACACCGTTCGTGCGCGAACGTTTAATATCTGCTAAAACACCTGAAGAAATTGCAGAAATTTTCCTCGCTTTTGAAAACACCGTTCCGGTTGATTAATAAAATTTAGTTAATAAAAAACCACGTCTTAACGACGGGGTTTTGAATTCTTGCAAGTTGGTTTTATTTACTGTAACGCGCTTCTTGAACAATTGCTTGACCGATTTCACCTAAATAATAGCGGAAAGTTTTATTTGTTTGTTTCGCGCTTTTATCTGCTGTTTTATTATTAAGAGTTACTTGATGGTTTCTTGCAACTGTATCAATATCCTTAACATGTGTAGGAACCGGGTTTGAATTATGTCTGGCATCTCTTGCTGCATTACCGAGGGCATATCTGTGACCGTCCGGCCCGCCGTAAGGATTATATGTGCTGCTAGGTCTTGTTTGTGTTGCTTTATGTGTGGTCGTATCTGTATTGCTAGAAGTATTTTTTCTTCTGTTTTCTTGTCTTTTTTGTCTTTTTTCAGCTGCAAGTTCACCGGCTAAATATGCATGCCCGTCCAGACCGCCGTAAGGATAATATGCCGGGACAGGGGTTGTATCGGCAGTTTTTTCTTGTTGTGCCGTGGCTTGTTGATTGGTTGTGTTCTGCTGTTTTACCGGGTTTTGATCTTGCGGATTGCTCTCTTTATGATTTTGTCTGATTCTTGCAAGGGCATTATCTGCGATATAAGACATTTTACTGCCTGGGCCGCCAACATAATCTTGTGCTGATAATACGGCTGGTGTTACTGCTACTAATGCTAACGCTAATACTATTTTTTGTGTTTTCATTTTATTTTCCTTTTATTTAATAGTTTCAGGTTGGCTATGCCTTTTCTTTAACGGGAAGATTGACCGTTAAAAATATTATTTAGTTTCCCTTACTTACTACTACTCTTCATTTTATAGGTCAGGTTCGATTTTTAATATAGTTTTTTTGTCCTAACCTTTACTGCATTTACTGCTTTTACATCTTGTACTGCTTGAACTTCTTTTACTTCTTTAAATTTTTTGCCCTTGTTTATAAGTTGGCGGCAACCTCCAAAATAAAAACCCCGCTTTTTTATCAGCGGGGTCTTAAAAAATAAAATTTAAAATTTGTTTTGTCAAGGCCTCGCTGTTACTGGAATAAGTTTAATAAACATGTTAAGCATAAACATACCAATAATGGAAAGGCTAATAAAAGAAACACCTGCGCTTTTTAAAACTAAAGCGTTGTCAAAATTTTTAAAATTTAAAGTGTTCTTTTTCATAACAAAAAAATTGTATAACATTTTTTTATGTTTGTCAACACTTTTTTAAAAAAATATTTTTTTACGTCGGGAAAATTGTTAAAAAATAATTTGCAATTTGCAAATTTTTTTTGTAACAAAATTAAATTTGATATTTTTTGATAATAAAAAAATTGTAAAAAAGAAATATTAATTTGTATGAATTTTTTATTAAAATTTTTAGATATTTTTTTTTGTTCATCGCAGCAAATTTAAGATTAAAATAAAGCAAAACGCCAACGCGAATCTGACAAGTATTTTTGAGGAAATTTTGATTTTCTCTGCGACGACGAGTACCAAGAAGAACGTGGAGCGAAGCGACATCTCGGTACTCTAGAAGTAGAAAAATCAAAATTTACCAAAAAGACTTTGACAGCAAAAAGTGCTAAGGTTAGATTTCCTATTTATAAAAAAAGCCCCCGTGAGAGAACACGGGGGCCCTAATATTTAATAGCCTATTTTTGGTATTTCTTTCTAGCTGTGTAATGTGTATGCAATAACTCGTGTGCTTTACCATGTAAAGGTTCACCTAAGAAATCTTTATATAATTTCTTAACTGCTTCATTATCATGACTGCAGCGGAGTTTCATGTGTGAATCTTCACTATATAAACCTTTTGCTCTTGCAGCACGGAGTTCATTTGTTACACCAAACGGTTGACCGCCGCCGGCAACACAACCGCCTGTGCAAGCCATAACTTCAATAAAGTGATAAGGAAGTTCTTTGCCTTCCTCTCTGGCTTTCCTGACGATTTCTAAAAGTTTACCGACATTGCCAAGCCCATGGGCAACCGCAACGCGGACTTCTGTGCCTTTGACGTCAATTTTGGCTTCTTTAATACCTTTTAAACCGCGGACTTTTTTGAAGTCAATGTTTTTTGCGTTTTCGCCTGTAACTAAAAAGTATGCGGTTCTTAAAGCGGCTTCCATAACACCGCCAGTTGCGCCGAAGATTGTGGCTGCACCTGTATATTCTGCCAAGATATGATCGCCTTTGCGGGGGGTAAGTTTATTAAACTCAATACCTGCTTGTTTGATCATGCGGGCAATTTCGCGTGTGGTTAAGGAAACGTCAACATCCGGGTAACCGCTGCTTGCTAATTCTTTGCTGCGGCCGATTTCAAATTTCTTTGCTGTGCAAGGCATAACTGAGACGACAAAAACATTTTTCGGATCTAAGTTATGTTGTTTTGCATAATAAGTTTTTGCAAGTACGCCCACCATTTCATGCGGTGATTTTGCACTTGAAACATTATCTAACATATCGCTATGATATTTTTCAAGGTAGTCAACCCATGCAGGGCAGCAGCTTGTAATCAAAGGTAAAACACCTTTATTTGTAAGGCGGTGTTTAAACTCTGAAGCTTCTTCCATAATTGTTAAATCAGCGCCGAAGTTTGTATCCAAAACTGCATTAAAACCAAGTTCATAAAGTGCAGCGGTAAGTTCGCCGGTTAAATTTTTACCGACGGGGTAACCAAATGCTTCACCGATTGCAACACGTACTGCCGGTGCAAATTGTACGACACAATGTTTATTAGGATCGCGTAAAGCATCCCAAACTTTTTGTGTGTCATCTTGTGCTACGATTGCACCCACAGGGCAATGTGCCGCACATTGACCGCAGTTAACGCAAGGTGAATCTTTTAAATCAACGCCTGCAGGGCGAAGTGTGGTTTTAATACCTCTGTGTTGAAAAGACAATGCCCAAACATTTTGTACCTTTTGGCAAACTTGTACGCAGCGGCCGCATTGTATACATTTTGCGGTATCAATGCAGATACCTTTTGCGCTGTTATCTTTATAAGTAGGGCGGATGTTTAAAATATTGGGGTATCTGTTTTCCCTAATACCGAATTCCGCACAAAGATTTTGAAGTTCGCATTGTTGGTTTTTTGCGCAAGTCAAACAATCTTTGGGGTGGTTTGACATGATGAGTTCAAGCACACTTTTCCTGACGGCGATAAGTTCCGGGTCATGTGTAATAATTTTCATACCTTCTGTTATCGCCGTAGTGCAAGCGCGGAGCATTTTATTAGAACCTTCTACCCTAACAATACAAAGCCCGCAACCGCCGGTTGCTTCAAGATCTTCATGATGGCATAAAGTAGGAATTTTAATATTCGCTGCTTTTGCTGCTTCTAAAATTGAAGTGCCTTCTTTTACTTCTATAGGTTTTCCGTTTATAGTTGCTTTAATCATAACTCACCCCTATTTTTTAACTATTGCCTTAAATTTGCAATTATTGAAACAAAGCCCGCATTTAATACATTTTTCTTGATTAATTACGTGTTTTTGTTTGACTTCGCCCGTAATAGCACCTGCAGGGCAAGCGCGTTTGCACATACCGCAGCCGATACATTTATCGGTTATTTCATAGCGGACAAGTTTTGAACATTTGCCTGTTTTGCAATGCTTTTCATTGATATGTTCTGCATATTCTTCGGGGAAGAATTTTAAAGTGGATAAGACCGGGTTTGGTGCTGTCTGCCCTAAAGCGCAAAGTGAAGCTTTTTGCATGGCATGAGCGATATCTTTAAGTTTTTCAACATCTTCCGGTTTGCCTTTACCTTCGGTAATTCTGTTAAGAATCTGAAGCATTTGATATCCGCCGATTCTGCACGGGGCGCATTTGCCGCAAGACTCATCAACACAGAAATCAAGATAGAATTTTGCAATATCTACCATACAATCGGTTTCGTCCATAACGATAAATCCGCCGGAACCCATAATTGCACCGATTTCCTGTAAAGATTCATAAGTTATCGGCATATCAAAATGTGCCGGATCAATAACACCGCCGGACGGGCCACCTGTTTGAACAGCTTTTGCTTTGTCACCCTTTAGTGGGCCACCGCCGATATCGTAAACGATTTCTTTGACGGTAATACCCATAGGAACTTCCACCAAGCCGGTATTTTTAACTTTACCGGTCATAGCAAAAACTTTGGTACCTTTAGATTTACCTACACCCATTTGGGAATACCAATCGCCGCCTTTTACCATAATATAAGGTATATTAGCGAGCGTTTCTACATTATTAATAGCTGTCGGTTTACCCCAAAGCCCGCAAGTCGCAGGAAATGGCGGTTTAGGACGCGGTGTACCGCGGTTACCTTCAATAGAAGTAATTAAAGCGGTTTCTTCACCGCACACGAAAGCGCCTGCACCGTATCTGATTTCAAGATCATAATTAAATTTTGAACCTAAAATATTTTTCCCCAAAAGCCCCATTTTATAACAATCATCTATTGCTTTTTGGATACGTTTAATAGCAAGCGGATATTCTGCGCGAATGTAGAATAAACCACGTGTTGCACCTATTGTGTAGCCAGCAATAATCATACCTTCTACAACTGAGTGAGGATTGCCTTCAAGTAAAGAGCGGTCCATATAAGCACCCGGGTCACCTTCGTCACCGTTGCAAATCATGTATTTAACTTTACTTTTTGGTTTTCTTGTTAAATCCCATTTAAGCCAAGTTGGGAAACCTGCACCGCCGCGCCCGCGAAGGCCGCTTTTTTTCATTTCTTCAATTACACCTTCTGGGCCGATTTCAAAAGCTTTTACTAAACCTTGATAACCGTTGTGACCGATATATTCATTAATATCTTCCGGGTTGATTTTACCGCAGTCAGCCAGTAAAATGCGGTGTTGTTTTTTGTAAAACGGAATATCTTCATGTGTTTTACAATGTTTGCCGTCGACCGGGTTCGTGTAAAGCAAGCGTTCAACGACTTCGCCTTTTAAAACTGTTTTTTCAACAATTTCTTTTACATCTTCCGGTTTAACTTTTGTATAAAAAATTTCGCCTACGCTTACAAGCGGCCCCTGCGCACAAAAACCCTGGCAGCCGCTTTTTGAAATATAAGTGGAATTTTCACGGCAACCATCTGTAATTTCTAAGCAGAAATCCAAACCGCGTTTCTTATATTCTTCTTGGAAGGCCTCATAAACTTTCTGAGAACCGCCGGCAATACAACCTGTTCCGCCGCAAATTACGACACGGTTTTTAATTTTAGCGTATTGCTTATTAAAGTTTTCCCTAATTTTATTTATTTTATTATTCATGGTTACTTAGCCTCACCTTTTGTGGTTTCTTCTAAAATACCTTTAATATCAGCCGGTTTTACTTGGCCGTGAATTTTACCGTTAATTGAGATTACCGGTGCAAGCCCGCAGCAACCAATGCACCTAAGTGCCTGGACGGAGAATTTACCGTCTTCAGAAGTTTGTCCTGATTTGACATTGATTACTTTCTCAATTTCCGCTAAAAGTTGTGGTGCACCTTTTAAATAACAGGCTGTACCTGTGCAAACAGAGATTTGATATTTTGCCGGGGGGGTTAATTTGAAGAAGTGGTAGAATGTAAGCACTTCATAAATTTTTGCTAAAGGGATACCGGTTTGTTTGGAAATTTCCATAGCCGTTTCCCTCGGTACATACCCGCATGCATCCTGAACAGAATGCAGCATCATAACCAAACTGCCTTCAACATTTTTCCACTTGTTTATTATGGCAGTTAAGTCTACTTTCGAAGCTGTAGTTTCATTTGACATTTAATGTCCTCCTAATTTTGAAATTATTTTTCCGATCTGGCAAAAACTACCGGTATTGGTATTTCGCCAACGGGGGTTTCAAAATAAATCGTTCCAACCACTTTATATTTTATTGATTGTGAATTTGCTACAACAAGCCCTATTATATTTTTACCTACTTGCGAAAAAGGTACATTTATTGAAACCTTTTCCACTTTTGTAGTTTGTGGTTCAACTAAGAATTCCCCTAAATTTAGATCGGTTACAGGTGTGTCATTTAAATAAAGTTTTCCTGAAAAACGTTTCATTTTTGCATTTGTTGTTTTGCTTTTATTTGTGATGGCAAGGCCAATATCTGCTGATAAATTATCTAAAGAATATTCGGTTATTTCAACGCCGGCTAAGTCGTACTGACAATTTGCGGTTTGATGCATTTCTTGGAGTGCTGTGCATGAACACAAAAATGCGAAAGAAGTAATTAAAAGGAATAAGTTTTTCATTTTAACCTCAAAATATTTTATAATATTACTATATTAATTAGACGAAATTTTGAGATATATTGGAACTAGAATTATGATAAACTTTAAAAAACAAGTGTTAGAAACATTTACAAAATACGCACAAATTGAAAGCGGAAGTGATCTTAAATCACAGACTACTCCGTCTACCCAAACACAAGTAGAATTTGCTAAAGTGCTGAAAGCAGATTTGGAAAAATTAGGTTTAAAAGATATAAAACTAGCGCCTACTTGCCACTTAACGGCGAAACTCCCGGCAAATGTTAAAGGTAAATATCCTGTTATAGGTTTTCTTGCACATATGGATACTTACCCTGAAGGGACAATCGGCCGTAAAGTAAAAGTTTGTTTGCACCCTGATTATAAAGGGGGGGAACTTGTAATTAATAAAGAACTTGGTGTTATTTTAAAACCGGAACTTTCCCCTGCCTTAAAGAAATGTGTAGGCCACGATTTAATAACTTCTGCAGGTGATACATTATTAGGTTCGGACGATAAGGCAGGTATTGCTATTATAATGGAAATGTTAAAATATTTGATTGCTCACCCTGAAATTAAACATGGAGATATAAGAATTGCTTTTACCCCGGATGAAGAAATCGCACGTGGACCGGATAATTTTGATGTTCCTGCCTTCGGGGCCGATTTTGCTTATACTCTTGATGGGGAATGCGGGGATGGGATTGCTTATGAAAATTTTAATGCTGCAACTGTTGATATTTCTATTAAAGGTGTTTTGGCACACCCAGGTCAAGCAAAAGGGATAATGGAAAACCCTGTAAGAATTTTGGCTGATATAATTTCAAGATGGCCTGAAAATAAACTTGCTGAAACGACTGAAGGCCGTCAAGGCTTTTTAACTTTTACGGAAAGTAAAGCTGATTTTACTACGGCCACAGCAAGCGCAATGGTACGTTCTTTTGAAGAAAAAGAATTACGTGCCATGGTTAAAGAGTTGGAAGACATTGTTGCATGTGTTCGTAAAAAATATTCCGGTTCTGAAATTAAGGTAAAAACAACTTATACTTATAAGAATATGCGCCCTGTAATTGATAAGAATCCGACTGCAGTCAAATTAGCTAAAGAAGCTTTTAAAGAATGTGGCCTTGATGCAGACGGCGCTCCTATCCGCGGTGGTACAGATGGTGCACGTTTAACTTATATGGGTTTAATAACACCTAATTTAGATGCCGGTTATGCTACACCGCATGGGCCTTTTGAATGGGCGTCTTTAGACCAGATGAGTAAGATTATAAATGCACTTATTTGTTTGTGTGAAAAAGCTGTGAAATAAATTTATTAATGAGACCAAATAAAAACACTCCCGTTGTGAATGGGGGTGTTTTTTTAGTCCTCAACGCTGGATGCGCGGTCTTCTAAAAACAAAAAGGCCATGGTTGAAAGTCCGTGGTAGTTTACATCGTCAATGGAATTTGAGAAAATTCTGCAAGCATAACTTTAAAAAATTTGCTATCATAAATATATGGCTATATATTCACTTGGTTTTTTATTTTGTTTAGGTTTGCTTTTTTACTTTATAGCAAAGTATAAAGAGAACGATTCTCAAGAAAATGAATTTTCTTGGGAGGAAGATCTTGAATATGTTAAAAAAGAACCCGTCGTCAATGAATTATCTGAGAATAATAATTCAGATCAAAATCCTGTTCAAGATTTCTTTGAAGGTATTAAAGAAGAGGCAAATGCTGTTCAACAGGTGCAAAAGCTCTTTTTAAAAACTGACTCTTTACCTGCCAGGGAAATTTTTGATTTGAAAGATAAGGTAAAAGATTTTACCTATAATTTAGAAGAAAATCGATTATTGGAAGAAAAACACTATAACGAACTAAAAGCTTTAGCCGAAAATCTTGAAAAGCGTTTAACATCTTTCGAAAACGAGTATATAAACAATCTTTATCCGATTTTGACAAATTTGGTAAAAGAACTTGAAAGTTTTCAAAATAAAAATATAAATAATTAAAATTTGAATGTGATTTTTCTAATCAGTCTGCCTAAAAATAATTATTAAGTGTTTAAAAATAGGTTATATTTTCTAATTAAAATATAGTAAAATATTTTATATATGAAATCCATGAAGAAAGCATCAATTAAAGGAAGATTATCTTCAAATAATATGCCCTATACCGTTAAAGAAGGGCCGGTTGGCCTTGGTTTTGCGGGGCATTATGTTTGTGTGTACATTTTAGATAAATTTGGTAACTATTCATATATATACGGTTTGCATAATATTTTTGATAAATATTTTAGGAAAAGCATTAAAACCGATGAAATTCACTACTATGCTCGTGAAACTGCTTTTACAGGTAAAAGTGTTTCCTATGAATGGTTTGAGAGTACATATGTACCCACATTTTTTCGTACTTTAATTATTCCGTTAAATGATGAAAATGGCAAAGTATCTTCTTTATTATTTATTATTAGCCAGCTTGATGAATTATTTGTTCGTGGGGACAAAATGATTTTGGCGGAAAAAACAGGGCAGAGTTTCGTTCGTGTGATAATGCAGGCAAGAGAGGAAGAAAAACGTTTAGTAACATCGGCTATACATGATCAGTTGGGTAATTTTTCTATACGCACAAATGCACTGATTGAAATTTTAAAAGAAGATATAGCTAAGAAGAGTATAAAAGATGCTCTTAAGAGCCTAAATACCCTAGAAAATACTGTTAAAGAGTCCGTACATGCTATGAAGGAAATTATAACTTCGTTGCGTCCATTACAATTAGATTCAGTCGGATTAGATGCATCTATAAAAGAGTTACTGGAAAAGATATCTCAAACTGAAACCATAAAAATAAAGTACTCTTACAAAATTGAAGATAAAACTGTATTATCTAAAGATACTAAATTAGTGTTATATAGAGCAGTACAAGAAGCTTTAAGCAATACTATCAAATATGCTAAAGCGAAAAATTTAATTATATCATTAAAGGAAGATAAGTTATATCTTTATCTTACTGTAAAAGATGATGGAAAAGGTTTTAAACCTCAAGCCCACAGAAGTGCAAAAAGCCTTGGGCTTGAAGGAATGAAAGAAAACATTGCATCCTTAAGAGGTACAATGAAATTAACTAGTAAACTTGGGAAAGGTACTACAATCTCAATTAGATGTCCCAAGTTTAATTATAAAAGGTAGCTTATGATAAAAGTAGTAATGGCTGATGACCACGTCATCGTTAGGCAGAGTATACGCTCTGTTTTAGAAAGAAAGAGATCAGATATAAAAGTTATTGCCGAAGTATCTAACGGTAAAGAACTTTTACAGGTCGCAAAAGAAAAGAAGGCAGACGTCTATATTATTGACATTTCTATGCCTATTTTAAACGGTATTGATGCAACACAAAAATTGGTAAGGATACAGCCCAAAGCAAAAATCATCATACTGAGTATGTTTGATGATAGAGTATCTGTTGAAAATGCAGTCAAAGCCGGGGCAAATGCTTTTGTGGTTAAGGAAGCGACAATAAACGAAATAATTGAAGCAATAGATGAAGTGTGTGCAGGGAAGTTCTTTCTTTGTTCACAAGTATCTAAATATTTGATTAGAGGATTTTTGGATAATTCTAGTGATGGACGCCGTGTACCTAAAGGGCATTTAACACATAAAGAACGCCAAATTTTGCAATTAATTTCAGAAGGCTTTAGCAGCAAAAGAATTGCTGAAGAATTTAAACTTTCCTTAAATACTATTCATGTTCACAGAAATAATATTATGAGAAAACTTAATATTCATAAGCAAGCGGAACTTATTCGTTACGCAATTAAAGAAGGTATTGCCCATATTTAGTTTATGAGAATTATTGCAGGTACGGCACGCGGGAGGAAATTATTTTCCGTTTCCAAAAAACTCCCGGTTAAGCCGATTTCTGATAGGATAAAACAATCCGTTTTTGATATTCTGCGTCCTAGAATTGTGGGTGCGGTGTTCTTGGATTTATTTGCCGGAACAGGTAATGTTTCTATGGAAGCATTATCTCGCGGTGCCATAAAAACCGTCTCCGCAGAAAAAGAAATTGCCTGCTTAAAAGCAATTAAAAGAAATGCAGATCATCTTGGTTTTACAGACAGGGCAACAATTTTAAAAGCGGATTTATTAAAACCGCTTGCATGGCTTTTGGCCTATTGTGAAGGGGAGGGGTATGATATCATTTTTATGGGCCCGCCTTACAGGGATATAAAAAATACGCCATTATTTTTTACGGGGCCGGTTTTACAGCAAATTGCCGAGTCAAAATTGCTTGCCCCCAAAGGCTTAATAGTAGCACAACATCACAAAAAAGAAACTTTTAGCGTACCTGAAACTTTGCAAATTATACGGGAGGAAAAGTACGGCGATACCACCGTTCACTTCTTGCAATATAAATGATACCCAATAATTATCATGAACTTAATTATTCAAAGATAGCGACTTATCAGTTCTGCCCTTTTTTATATAAACTTAAATTTATTGAAGGCAAAAGGGAAGGGCTTGTGCCGGTAACTTCGCTTGGAGTATCAATACACAGAACACTTGAAGAATATCATACCAGTTCAAATAATCCGGAAAGTTTACTTGTTTATTATAACCGTTGTTTTTTGGGTGCAGGTTACTCAAGTGCGGCCGAACAAATGGAATATTACTTAAAAGGCAAAAGGATTATTGAAGATTACGCAAAACACGAACAATATAGAAATAGTGAAATTTTAGGTTGTGAAAAGGAATTTATTTTTGAACATAAGGGTTGGAAGTTTAGAGGTAAAATTGACCGTTTTGAAAAATTGCCTGACGGTACTTACCATGTAATTGATTATAAAACAGATGCAAAAATAAATGAAAATTTTGATGTAACGAAATCACTCCAGCTTGCGCTTTACAGTATTGGCGCAAAACGCGCTTGGGGTAAAACTAACGGTAAGGCAAGCATTTATTTTGTAGCTTTAAACAAAATATTTTCAATTCCTTTTGAAACAGTAAATGAAGATGAAGTCTTGGATAAATATATAGAAATCGGTGAAAAACTTGAGGGAACGGATTTCCCTCCTTGTGCAAAATCTTGCGCACAATGTTTAATGCGTATGCGCTGCCCTCACTCAGCCCATCCCGAACGATATATAAAATCTGATGAATTAAGGTGATAATATGAAAAAATTTATTTTAGGAATTTTAATAGGTATAATAATTGCAGTCGTTGCTGTAATGCTTTTAAAACAGGAAGGGGGGGATAGAACAGTTTTGCAACAATCTAGTAGCCCGTTAAATAAAATTAGACAGCAGCAAAATTATCAAAATGACGTGCAGGAAAAATTACAGGAAGCTGTTTTAAATTTATCCAAAGCAAAAGAACCAGAAGACATCATAAAATCACTCGATGAAATTTTGAAATACCGTCCGCAGGATGCAAATGTTCACGCTTTAAAAGCACAGATTTTGCAAAGGCAGGGCAATTTGCCTGCTGCAATAAAGACAATAAATAAAGCAATTGCGATAGATCCTAAAAATTCAAATTATTATCAAATGCGTGCGGAAATGGAATTTAATGCCGGGGATTTTGATAAGGCCGAGCAAGATTTTACTGCCGCTGCGCAACTTTCCGGCAAGGCGGATAATTATTATAACCGCGCGGTAACAAATTTAAATTTGGGTAATTATCAGGCGGCAAATAGGGATTTCCAAAAAGCACGTGATCTTTATAAAAAAGAAGGCAATTTGGGTGCGGCAAAACAGGCAGGAAATATTTCGCAAATGCTAACCAAAAATATGCCGAGCCAAGTATCACAAACTACGCCGAAGAAAACAAAAGAACCGTCTGCACAAAATAAAAATAATCTCCCTATAAATAAAAAGATGATAGATAAAATTTCTAATTCTTTAAAACATGCGTCAGAAAGTGAAACTTTAAGAGATTTCAAAAATTATATGCCGAAAAATGAAGATATTTTATCTGCTTTTTCAGGCTTTTCAACACAGATGCAAAAACCGGAAACACCTGCACCTGTTCAAGAAGAAATGCCTACTTTTAAAGACATGGTTAAGCAAGAAGATATTAAAGCACCTAAAATAAGAAAACAAGATTTACTTAAAGGTACTGCTTTGCAAAGTATTACACAAGCACAAAAAATGATAGCAAATAAAGATTTCGAGGGCGCAAGGGCTGTGCTAGATTCCGCAATAAATAATTTCCCGGATAATGACTCTTTATTTTACCACCGCGCGCAGGCCAATTACCAAAACGGGGATTATAAATCAGCATTTGCCGACTTAAATAAAGCACTTGATTTAAATCCCAATAATTACCAGGCTGCTATCAGCAGGGGGGATTTGTTTAATAGTTTAGGCCAAACCGAACAGGCAAAGAAGGCATATCTTGATGCTGCAAATATTGCAAAGCAAGCAGGTAATAATTTGGCTGCGGAAGATGCAAAAACTAAATATCAATTACTTGAAGGTAAAGAAATTTCTGCCCGTACAAACCAACGTTTTGCAGAGGCATCAAATGCCTTTTATAAAGGTGATTATGATAGGGCTGTAAATTTATTTAACCAACTTTATGATGAAAACCCGGACGGACCTAATGCCTTTAATTTGGGGTTAGCTTATCAAGGGCAGGGTAATATAAAAGAAGCAAGCAAAATGTTTATGATTGCCGCTGAAAAACAACCGAAAGATTTAAAAACACAAACGGCGGCGGCAAATGCTTTAGCACAAGACGGAGATTTTGATGTTGCAAAAAAATATTTAGATAAAGCCATGGAAATTGATAATACCAATCCTGATTTGTGGACTATTTCCGCTCAAATTGATGCGCATAACGGTGATTATGCAAAAACCAGGCAAGATTTCCAAAATGCCCTGCGTGGGTATGAACAAAAACTTGGCGAAATAGAGGACCAAGCCGAAAGGCAAAGAATTGAAAAACAAATGCAACGAATAAATGAATATTTAGAACAAATGGACCAGGCTGGAATTTAGTTTATGGAAAATACTTCTTTGGCTAAACAACTTTTTGATAATTTTAGTGCAGGCAGAACGCCTGGGCAGGAAGATTTACCTGCCGGGAAAATGTACCAAATTTTGGAAGATCCTTTCGGGCTTTGGTGCCATTTCCACGCACCTAAAAATGAGGCCGTTGAAGAACCTAATTTGTATGAAAATTTGCGCGGCAAAACCGATAGATTAATACGCGAACATTGGATTTATGATCACTGCAAAAACCCTGTTATAATCACGGGTGCGGATAATGAAAAATTTTTAAAAACTTTAGAGGCCATGCAAAACGGTGCGGACGGTATTATCGGCGGAACTTTATGGGATTTGCGCGAAAAGGAAGGAATTTACGGCGGTGTAAATTTTTTGCTAAAAGTACCGCAAGGGCAAAGTGTTTTTGGGGTTTATCATTATAAAATTGTGCAACTTAAACGCGCCGGGGAAATGAAGGAACATTATGCACTTCAAACCGCACTTTTAAATAAAATTTTGACGGAAATTCAGGGCTATGATGCAGGCGAGGCCCTGTTTGTTTTTAAAGCAAAAGAACAAATTTTAACTTGTGCGCGCATTATGGAACGTGCAAAAAATGCAGTGCAACTTTACCACTCAATCAAAGCAGGCACGACTGTTCCCGAAGCAAAAAAACCGCCTAAGGGTGCGCTTTCGCCATGGCGTGTTTATGCAAATAAATATGTTTTTGAAAAGCATGATTTGGTTTTAATTCCGCATTTAAACAGCACTATGCGCGCGATTTTACGCGCCGCTAACATTAATACTTATGACGATATTGTTGCCGCCGGTTTTGAGAAAATAAAACAGTTGCTTTCCGATCCTACTTACCCGGATAATACACCTGTTTTGACTTATGCGCATGCTTTGGCTTTTGTTAAAAATAAACCTGTTTTGAGGGCAAAGGGCAAGTTTCCACCGCCTATAAAAAAACGCAATTTATATTTTGATTTTGAGGCGACCGAAACATTTCAGGAAAATAATGTATCTTTTATTTATTTAATCGGTGTTTGGGATAAAGAGGCAGGCACTTTCGTGCCGTTTATTGCCAAAGAAGAAAAGGAAGAAGAAAAGATTTTTAAGCAGTTTGCCGACTATCTTGCAAGTTGCGGGCCGGATACGGTCTTGTATCATTGGACGGAATATGAAGTCAAAAAAATGAAGGCACTTCAAAATAAATATCCAAGTATTAAAGAAGATTTGCAAAAACTTATTTCCGCCTGCGTGGACCTTAAAATTGAGGTGGAAAAATCTTTTTACTTGCCTGCACCTAGTTTATCTTTAAAAGCGGCCGCACCTGCTTTAGGTTTTAATTGGCGGCAAAAAGACTGCGGTGCGATGGACAGTATGGTTTACTTTACCAAATGGTTAAATGACGGCGACGAAGCCGCCCTTAAAAAAGTTTTGATGTACAATGAAGACGACTGTATTGCCATGCTGAAGGTGGAACTGGCGTTGGTGGATTTACTAACCCGCGGGGAAGTTTTAGAAGTACCTGAACTGTTGCCTAATTAATACGTGCTAATGTTCCGCATTATGCGCACAAACGCATAAAACGCGCTTGTATATTTAAGTAATTTTCAATTTTTCTGCTCCTAGAGTACCGCAACTCACTTCGTTCGTTTTACTTCTTGGTACACGTCGTCGCAGAGAAAATTGAAAATTCCATTAAATCTACTGCGCGATGCGAAAACATTCACATGCGCTACGGTTTTGAACTCTTACGTCGTCAAAGAGAAAACTAAAATTTCCTCAGAAATACTTGCTAGGTTATTGCACACGGTTTGGCTTTATTTAAATTTGCTGCGTCGCACTAAAAACACTCTCGTTCGCTACGGTTTTGAACTATAAATTTGATAAAATAAAATAGTATGATATTTAATTTTAAAGGAGAAGTTTATGCGTATTGTTAAAATATTTTTGTGTTGTTTAATATTTTTTATTGCTGTAGGATGTCAAAACACTAAAGAAAAAAAATTTATAAAACCATCTGAAGAGGGTGTGCAATGTATCAATAATTGTTTTGATAATGAAATGGATATTAATACTAAATTGTTATTGGAAAGCGGGAACGGTAATTTGGATATAGTGAAACAATTGATTCAGGCAGGGGCAGATGTAAATGCTAAGGATGATTTATCAGGCCTTACGACATTGATGATAGCAATAGGTAATAGACATTTAGACATAACAAAAGAATTGATTGGAGTGGGAGCCGATGTTAATGCAAAAAATGATGTTTTTACGGCTTTGATTCTAGCAACTGGAGATGACAATATTGAAATAGTTAAAGAATTAATAAAATCAGGTGCTGATGTAAATGCTAAAACTAATGACGGAACTACTGCACTTATTATAGCCAAGGAAAGAGGAAATAAAGAAATAATAAAATTGCTTAAACAAGCAGGGGCGAAAGAATAATATATTCAACAAAACATTTAAAAAAGGGCTGTTAAACACAGCCCTTTTTTAGTGTGTGAATTTTTATAAGGCAATCACAAAAACCAGCCAAATAACTTGTCAAATAGGCCTTTTTTTGTCGTATTAACTTGTTCGTCAAAGGTTTTGGCAAGTTCTTCCAAAAGTTCTTTTTGGCGCGGCGTAACTTTCTTTGGTACTTTAATATTCAGTACAACACGCATTGCACCTTTTTTGTTTGCTTTGCCTAAAACAGGCATGCCTTGCCCGTCCAGTGTAAGCACACTTCCGTCAGTTGAACCTTTAGGTATTTCCACGGTTAATTCTTCTTTCATCAAATTATTTATTTTGATTTCACCGCCCAAAACCGCTTGCGGGTAAGATATTTCCGTATTTAAAATTAAATCTGTATCATCACGTTCAAAAATTTTGTGCGGTTTAACTTTAACTTGCAAATATAAATCGCCATATCCGCCGTCAAGTGTACCGATATCGCCGCCGTTTGCAACGCGCAAAACGCTACCTTCTTTTACACCTGCGGGGAGTTTAATTTTTAAAGTATTTTTCTTTTTACTTCTGCCACTGCCTTTGCATGCTTTGCAGGGGCGTTCCAAAATTGTGCCTTGGCCGCCGCAATCGGGGCAGGGTTGGCGCATGGAGAAAAACCCTTGGCTGAATTGCACTACACCGGAGCCTTTACAAGTCGGGCAAGTTTTGGTGCTTGAGCCTTCTTCCGCACCTGTTCCGTGGCAAACGTCACATGTATCAATGCGGGAGTAAGTTATTTCTTCTTCCACGCCGGTATAGGCTTGCTCTAAAGTAACTTCAACTTTTTGTTGTAAATCATTTCCGCGGCGTGCGCGTTTGCGTTTTCCGCCAAAACCGCCGCCGAAAGAGCCACCAAACATATCACTGAAAACGGAACTGAAAATATCTTCAAAGCCGCCGAAACCTGCGCCCTGGAAACCGCCGCCAAAGCCGGCACCGTTGTTTACGGCATCTGCGCCGTAAGTATCATAAATTTGTTTCTTTTTAGGGTCTGATAAGACCTCATAGGCTTCATTAATTTGTTTAAATTTTTCTTCCGCCTCCGGGGATGGATTTCTGTCCGGGTGGTATTTTAATGCCAAACGGCGGTATGCCTTTTTTAATTCTTGTTCGCTTGCGTTTCTGCTAACGCCTAAAGTTTCATAATAATCTGCTTTTGCCATAATCACACACTCAAAATAAATAGCCCCTGCCGATTTTTGGCAGGGGCTAAATTACACTTATTTACCGTCAACAACTTCTGCTTCAACTACATCATCTTTCTTTTGCTCGCCTTGCGGGTTAGCTTGTGTATTAGCACCTGCTGCACCTGCATTAGCTTGAGGGTTTGCCTTTGCTTGGGCTTCTTTATAAATAATTTCACCCAATTTTTGGCTTGCCTCTAAAGCAGCATCTTTTGCCTTTTTGATGCGGTCTGTATCATCAGTTTTGAGGGCTTCCTTAAGTTCGGAAAGTGCCTGATCAATTTTAAGGCGATCCTCTTGCCCGATTTTATCGCCATGGTCTTTCAAGGCTTTTTCGGTCGTGTAGAGGACTGTGTCAGCCTCATTCTTGGCTTCAATTCTTTCCTTGGTTTTCTTGTCTTCATCTGCGAACTTTTCCGCTTGCTTTACGAAGTTATTTACTTCTTCTTCGCTAAGTTTATTGGGTGCGCTGATAGTAATGTGTTGTTCTTTATTAGTGCCCAAATCTTTTGCAGATACTTTTAAGATACCGTTTGCGTCAATATCAAAAGTAACTTCAATTTGCGGAACGCCGCGCGGGGCTGGCGGAATACCGTCAAGGTCAAATTTACCGAGTGGTACATTGTCCTTTGCCATAGGGCGTTCGCCTTGCAAGACATTGACTGTTACTGCCGGCTGATTATCTGCCGCGGTTGAAAATACTTGGGTTTTCTTGACAGGGATTGTGGTGTTTCTGTCAATAAGTTTTGTCATAACACCGCCCAAAGTTTCAAGACCAAGTGAAAGCGGCGTAACGTCAAGTAAGAGAATATCTTTAACGTCCCCGGTTAAAACACCGGCTTGAATTGCAGCACCGTCTGCCACGCATTCCATAGGGTCAATACCGCGTTCAATTTTTTTACCGACATGTTTTTCAACATATTCCTGTACAATAGGCATACGTGTAGGACCGCCGACCATGATGATTTTATCAATATTACTCATGGAAAGTTTACTGTCACTTACTGCTCTGTCAATTGAAGCACCGCAGCGTTCAACTGTCGGGCGGACTAAACTTTCAAGTTTAGCACGTGAGAGTTTTGTTTCCAAGTGCTTTGGACCGTTTTGGTCAGAGGTGATGAAAGGCAAATTAATATCGGTTTCCATTGTGGTGGAAAGTTCGATTTTTGCTTTTTCTGCGGCATCTTTTAAGCGCATCATGGCTTGTTTATCGTTAGCCAAATTGATACCGGTTGTTTTCTTAAAGTCATCAACTAACCAATCAATTATGGCATTATCCATATCAGTTCCGCCGAGTTTTGTATCACCTGAAGTCGCAAGAACTTCAAAGGTACCTTCACTACTCATTTCCATAATTGTAACATCCAAAGTACCACCGCCGAGATCAAAAACCAAAATCTTTTGGTCTTTACCTGTTTTATCAATACCGTAAGCGAGTGCGGCTGCAGTCGGCTCGTTTAATAAGCGGACGACTTCAAGCCCCGCAATTTTACCGGCTTCTTTTGTTGCCTGGCGTTGGATATCGTTAAAATAAGCAGGAACTGTCATAACTGCCTTTTCAACAGTTGTACCCAAAAATGCTTCAGCATCTTTTTTAACTTTTTGTAAGACGAAAGCCGAAAGTTGTTGGGGGGTAAACTCATTACCGCGCAAATTAAATTTATAATTTTCACCCATGCGGCGTTTGAAAGCGGTTGCGGTGCCTTCCGGGTTTAAAACTGCTTGTTTTCTTGCCGGTTCACCGACTAAGCGTTGCCCATCTTTAGTAAATGCTACATATGAGGGGAAAGCCTTACCGCCGATAGAATTACCTTCCGCTGAAGGAATAATTGTCGGCTTACCGCCTTCCATAACGGCTGCTGCCGTATTTGATGTTCCTAAGTCAATACCAATAATTTTAGACATAATTTTTCTCCTTAAATCTTAATTTTGTTCTTCATTTTCTTCTTTGTTATCTTGTGCTTTGTCTGCTTGGGCGCCTTCGCATTTGCAAACTACAACTTGTGCGGGCCTTATAATTTTACCGTCAAGTTCTACCGCTTTTACAAGTTCCTGCAAAACTTTGCCGTCGTCCTTTGCCGGGCAAGGTACTGTTGTGATAACTTCTTGGGTCATCGGGTTATAGGGTTTACCAATACCGTCTAAAACCTTTAGGCCTTGGGCTTTAAAAGACTTTTCAACTTCTTCTAAAATCATTGAAAGCCCGTGTTTTAAATGTTCTAAGTCTGCTCCTTCTTTATTAAACTCCCCTTTTGCTTTAAGTAAATTATCATACATCGGCAAGAGTGATTTTAAAACCTCAGCTTTACCAAAAGAGATAAGTAAAGGCTTTTCCTTTTCAGTACGCTTTCGGTAATTTTCAAAGTCTGCTTGAAGGCGGAGAAGTTGGTCCAAATAATTTTGGGCTTTGGCCTTTTCTTCTTCAAGGGCTTTGTTTAGAGGTTCTTGATCTTCTTGTGTTTGAACTTCTGTGTTATCTTGAAGCGGCTCATGTTCTTCAACGAGTTCTTCTTCAAGTTCCTCTTTAAGTTTCTTTTTTGACATTACTTACCTTCCTTTTCCTCTAGTTCCGAGCGCCAATTAGTAATTGTGCTGCCGAGCATTTGGCCTATAAAGTTGACAAGAGAAATCATTTTAGTATATTCCATGTGCTTCGGCCCAACTATGCCGATAAGCCCCACGGTCTTGCCACCCACTTTACAGGCAGAGGAGATTATGCTTAAATTTTTTAATTCCTGCATTTTGTTTTCTTCCCCGATAGTTACGGATATTTGGTTTTGCCCGTCCGCTTTTTGCAAATTTTGCATTTTTTCATTTAAAAGCAGGGCGAATTTGTCGCGTTCTTCCATGACGCGCATCATTTGCCCAAAGTCCATAAAATCTTCGGGGGAAACTGCATCAATAAGTTCGCTTAAACCTTCAATATATAATTGGTCCGCATTTGTTTGGTGTTCGGACAGTTCCTTTAATATATTGTAGGCTAGTTCGGTTAAGCCTTCCGGGTCGCATTGGCCTTGGTTTAAGGCTGTCCATAAAATGCGTTGGGCAGATCGGTAACTTTTACCGGAAATCTCCTCATTAATAAACGCATTTATCATAACAAGGCGTGCGGGGGAAATCGGTTTTCTTATCCTTACCGGCCAATGTTTGATGGTGCCTTCTTCCGTTACCAAGACGGCAAGCGCATTATAAGGCCCAAGCGGTATAAAATCAAGGCGTTGCACGGTGGAATCTTCCACACTGTTTTGCAGGACAAACCCTGCCGAGTGAGTTAATGCAGACAGCATTTTGCAAGTCTGCGTCATCAGGCGGTTAATTTCGCCGACATTTTGTTTATACTCCTCTTCAATTCTTTGACGCTCTTTTACCGCTATTTTTTGTATTTTTGAAAGGTAATCTACATAAAACCTATAGGCTTTATCGGTGGGTATTCTGCCACCTGAGGCATGCGGCTGATATAAAAAGCCGTCCTCTTCAAGCTTTTTCATTATATTTCTTATAGTTGCGCTGGATACACCTTTTAAGCCCTTTTGGGCCACTAGTTCCGAGCCAACAGGTTTTCTGTTTTCAACAAATTCCTGGATAATCATCCTGAGGATTTTTTCTTCCCTGTCTTTTACAACTTCCGGTTTTAATATTCTCATAATTAACCTTTCTTTTGGGCGGGGGGATTTGTTTTATTTCCCTCGTGCCTTGCCGCTTTTTTAGCAACCTATTTAAGCGACTGCTAATATTGTAACAAATATTTTCAAAGTTGTCAATCCCCTTTTTAGAGTGCTAATTTAGATTTGGGTTTTTGAGAAGTGTTTATATCTCACAACTTGTGATATTTTTTAGTAAAGCATTTGCTATCCATCATGTTGATGAGATCAATAAAAAAATCAAGTTTAATAAAACTCTAAAAATTTTATACTTACGTGAAACTTAAAATTTAGGTTGACAAACTATAACAAAAAGTGTTATAGTATGTACACCGAGCAGTATTACACATAAAAGGAAAATTATGCAAAATGTAGAAATATTACAAAATACTTTAGGTAAAATAGCAAGTAAAGATAATTATATATTTAACGTCAGTAACTTTAAGGTGTTGTTTCCTAATTTGAGCCGTAATGCTTTGCTTATGCTTTTAAGCCGTGCGGTAAAAAAGGGCATATTGCTGCGGCTATGTTCCGGTTATTATCTTTACCCAAAGGCTCCGTATCAAAAAGGTTATGAACTTTATAATTTGGCAACTGTTTTGCGTAAAAATAATTTTTGTTATCTGAGTTTAGAAAGCATTTTAAGCGAGGCAGGTATTATTTCCCAAATTCCAATAAACACAATAACTGTTATGACCAATGGCAGGCGCGGGAAAATAAATTGCGGCGAATTTGGAACAATAGAATTTATACATACGAAAAAAGATATAAATAC
>JAZRHA010000029.1:0-18486 GCA_045644515.1 Elusimicrobiaceae bacterium
GCCATTTCTTTACTTTTACCTTCGCTTGCTAAGACTTTGGTCATAGCTGCGGTTAAGGTCGTCTTACCGTGGTCAACGTGGCCGATTGTACCAACGTTAACGTGTGGTTTGCTTCTTGAGAATTTCTCCTTTGCCATAATATCTCCTTTAAATTATAGCCCGCCCTTTCGGGCGGGCAAAGTTTTATTTAGCCGCTACGGCTGTTTTCTTCTCAATAATAGTTTTGGCTACGTTACCCGGAACAGGCTCATAGTGGCTTGGTTCCATGGTAAATGATGCACGCCCTTGAGAAAGTGAACGTACTGTTGTTGCATAACCAAACATTTCAGCGAGAGGAACTTGTGCTTTAATATATTTTGCATTTCCTCTGTCGCCCATTTCGCCGATTTTGGCTCTTCTAGAACTGAGGTCACCCATGATGTCGCCCATGTTGGATTCGGGGGTTACAACTTCAACCTTCATAATAGGTTCAAGTAACACAGGACTGGCTTTTTTAGCACCCTCTTTCAAACCCATAGAGGCGGCAATCTTAAATGCCATTTCTGAAGAGTCAACTTCGTGGAAGGAACCGTCGTAAACAGCGGCCCTGATATCAACAAGGGGATACCCGGCTAAAGCACCGCTTTCAAGGGCCTCGCGGCAACCTTTTTCAATTGCGGGAATAAACTCACGCGGGATGCGACCTTGGGTAATCTCATTGACAAATTCAAAACCTTTACCGGCCGGGAGCGGTTCAAGGCGTAAAAATACGTGACCGTATTGACCTTTACCACCGGACTGCCTGATAAATTTGCTTTCTTGTTCAACTGTTTTGGTAATAGTTTCCCTGTAAGCAACTTGAGGTGCACCGACATTCGCTTGAACATTAAATTCGCGTTTCATGCGGTCAACCAAGATGTCTAGGTGCAATTCACCCATACCGGAAATAACGGTTTGGCCGGTTTCTTCGTCAGTTTTAACGCGGAAGGTTTGGTCTTCTTCTGCGAGTTTTGCCAAAGCGTTAGACATTTTATCTGAATCGTCTTTAGACTTCGGTTCAACTGCGATTGAAATAACCGGTTCAGGGAAAGTAATACTTTCAAGAACAATCGGATGATCCGGAGAGCAGAAAGTTTGCCCAACGGATGCGTTTTTCAAAGCGACTGTTGCTGCGATATCACCTGCACGGAGGGATTTAACTTCTTCCCTCTTATTTGCGTGTAAGCGCATGATACGGCCAACGCGTTCTTCCGCGTTTTTAGATGGGAACAACACTGTATCACCTGCATCAAGTTTACCGGAATAAATTCTGAAGAAAGATAACTTGCCGACGTAAGGGTCCGTCTGGATTTTGAAGAGTAAAGCACAGAACGGATCTTTATCAGAATGGCTTCTGGTAACTTCCTCACCGGTATCAGGATTTGTACCTTTTACAGGGGGAATATCAAGCGGTGAAGGCAAATAGTAGCAAACCGCATCAAGTAATGGCTGAACGCCTTTGTTTTTGTAAGAAGAACCGCAAACAACCGGGAAGAATTTACCGGTCAAAGTTCCTTTGCGGATTGCAGCACGGATTTCTTCTTCGGTAAAATTGGTTTCGCCGTTTAAATAGCGTTCCATAATTTTATCGTCAAAGTCTGCTAATTTTTCAAGCATATGTGTGCGTGCTGCTTGTGCTTCTTCAACTAAATCGGCCGGGATATCAACTTCATTAAATTCAGCGCCATTATGATCGCCGGACCATATGAGGCCTTTCATTTTAATGATATCTACAACACCTTTAAATTGGTCTTCCGCACCGATTGGAATTTGAATAGGGCAAGCATTACCGCCTAATTTATCAACAATAGATTTTGCAGAGCGTTGGAAATTTGCACCGACTCTATCCATTTTGTTAATATAAGCGATACGCGGAACACCGTATTTATCGGCCTGGCGCCAAACTGTTTCAGATTGAGGTTCAACACCCTGTACACCGTCAAAGCAGCATACTGCACCGTCAAGGACACGGAGTGAACGTTCCACTTCAGCAGTAAAGTCCACGTGTCCCGGGGTGTCGATGATGTTGAATTGGCAATCACGCCATTTGCAGTAAACAGCCGCGGAGGTAATAGTAATACCTCTTTCGCGTTCCTGTTCCATCCAGTCAGTAACTGATGCACCGTCGTGTGTTTCACCAATTTTGTGGGTGCGGCCCGTATAATATAAAATACGTTCTGTGGTGGTTGTCTTACCGGCATCAATGTGCGCGATAATACCGATATTTCTAATTTTCTCTAAAGGAAATTTTTGCAAATCGTCAGCCATAATAACCTACCATTTAAAGTGTGCAAAGGCACGGTTTGCTTCTGCCATTTTGTGAGTATCTTCACGTTTCTTAAAGGCAGTACCTTCTTTTTTGGAACCCAAAATAATTTCTTCGGCTAATTTTTCAGCCATAGGGCGCCCTTTGCGGCCTTGTGCGGCAGCAAGTAACCAGCGCATTGCAACGGAAGTGCTTCTTAAAGGTTTTACTTCAACAGGCACTTGATATGTTGCACCGCCGACTCTGCGGGCTTTAACCTCTAAAAGAGGGCGGACATTTTCAATGCATTTATTGAAAACTTCCATCGGATCTGCTTTTGTTTTTGCTTTGATGATATCTAAAGCATCAAAAACGATTTTTTCAGCAGTGGCTTTCTTCCCTTCAAAATTGATTTTATTAATGAACCTCGCCATCAAGACAGAATTATATTTATAATCTGCCGGGGGAAGCGGACGGCGGTCTCTTGGTCTTAAACCTTTTCTAGGCATATTAAGTTAATCTCCTATTTACCAGCTTTAGGCCTTTTTACACCGTAAAGTGAACGGCCTTGCTTTCTATTTTCTACGCCGCTTGCGTCTAATGCGCCGCGGATAATGTGATATCTTACACCCGGTAAGTCTTTAACACGGCCACCGCGAACTAACACGATGGAGTGTTCTTGCAAATTATGACCTACACCCGGAATATAAGCAGTTACTTCCATTTTGGAGGTTAACTTTACACGGGCAACCTTTCTCAAAGCTGAGTTCGGCTTTTTAGGGGTTGTCGTATAGACACGGGTGCAAACGCCACGTCTTTGCGGGCAGCTGTTTAAAGCTGGAGCTTTGGTTTTAAACTCCGTTTTGCTTCTGCCGTGTTTAATTAATTGATTTACTGTCGGCATTTATTTCTTTTCTCCTATTTTATTTTGCTTTCTCTTCAAATTCTCGCTTGATATTTTTGGTAGCTATACCTGTTCCTGCGGGAATTAAGTGGCCTACGATTACGTTTTCTTTTAGGCCTTCTAAGTCGTCAACTTGCCCTTTGATAGCAGCATCTGTTAACACGCGGGTTGTCTCCTGGAAGCTGGCAGCTGAAATAAATGATTCAGATGCCAAAGATGCTTTACTGATACCAAGTAAGATAGGTTTTGCAAAAGCAGGTTTTTTACCTTCTGCTTCTAAGCGTTCATTTTCTTTTCTGTACTCGGATTTGCTAACAATTTGGCCTTTTAAGAAGGTTGAATCACCAACTTCTTGGATCTTCACATTGCTTAACATTTGGCGAACGATAACTTCAATATGTTTGTCGTTAATCGTAACACCCTGTAAGCGGTAAACCTCCTGAATGGCGTTAAGCAAGAATTCCTGCACTTCTTGAATATCCTTCACGCGCAGCACGTCGTGGGGATCTATAGCACCATCGGTTAAGGCATCACCTTTTGCAACTTTATCTCCGGTGTAAACTCTTAAGTGTTTACCTTGCGGAATCGGGTAATGCTTTTCTTGTTGAATTTCCTCATTACTAAGGACTACCTCAGTCAAGCCCTTAGAAGAGGTTTCTAAGCGAATCACACCTGCAAATTCTGCGATAATGGCGGGGTTTCTGGGTGTTCTGGCTTCAAACAACTCAGCGATACGCGGCAAACCGCCGGTGATATCTTTTGTCCCACCTGTTTCTTTAGCGATTTTCGCTAAAATATCACCCGCTTGGACTTCCTCACCTTCTTCAACTAATAAGATAGTATCGATAGTTAAAGGATAAGGAACTTTATCTATAATAATACGCGGGTTTTTGCGGCCCATTTTGCTGGCGGTAATTTTGCGTTCAATAATACCTGTTACTTTGTTGCGTTCTTCTTGAAGTGTGATACCTTCTACAACGTCAAGAAGTTTAATTTTACCGTTTCTTTCAGCAATTAAAGGCAAGGAGTGCGGATCCCATTCAGCCATAATGGTATCTTTGGTAACTTTTGATTTATCGTTAACCAAGATTTTTGCACCGTACGGGATTTTGTACTCTTTTACATTGCCCTTTTCATCTTCTACGAAGATTGAGCCATTTCTGGAAAGACAGAGTTTATTTTCAAATCTGTCTTCAATAAGTTTGATATCTTTAAAGGTAACTTTACCGTTAATTTCTGCCATTGCTTGTGAGCGGCTTAAAACACGTGATGCCGCACCACCGATGTGGAAGGTTCTCAAAGTTAACTGTGTACCAGGTTCACCGATTGATTGTGCTGCAATGATACCTACTGTATCACCGACGCGTGCAAGCATACCGGTTGCCAAACTGTTACCATAACATTTTGCACAAATACCATGTTTGGAGTTGCAAGTTAATACTGAGCGAACCCTGACTGATTCTACTTCGTATTTCTTAACCAAATCACCTTGTGCGGCGGTAATAAGATCGCCGGCTTTAATGATGGTAATTTCTTTATCACCGTCTTTAACTTTTACATCTTCCAAAGAAGTGCGTCCTACAATACGTTCGGAAAGAGGTTCAATGACTTCTTCACCGCTCTTTAAATCGCGGAGGACTACGCCTTCTGTTGTACCGCAGTCATCTTCGGTAACTACTAAATTGTGACCAACGTCAATAAGACGTCTTGTCAAATAACCTGCGTCTGCTGTTTTCAAAGCGGTATCTGACAAACCTTTACGACCACCGTGTGTTGAAATGAAGTATTCCAAAACTGACAACCCTTCACGGAAGTTTGCGGTAATCGGGTTTTCAATAATTTCACCGGCACCACCGGTAAGTTTCTTTTGAGGTTTTGCCATCAAACCGCGCATACCGGCAAGCTGCCTAACCTGTTGCCTTGAACCGCGTGCGCCGGAATTGGCCATTAAGAAAACTGAGTTAAATTTTTGTTCGCCTTTTTTAACAGGTTTCTTTTCAACATCTGCCATTTCTTTAAAAAGTTCTTCTGCGATATCATCTGTAACTTTTGTCCAGATATCGATAACTTTATTGTACCTTTCACCTTCGGTGATTGTACCTGTTTCGGCTTGTTCCTGAATTGCTTTAACTTTCTTTTGTGCTTCTTTAACTTTCTTTTCTTTGCTAGCAGGAACAATCATGTCTGCGATAGAGATTGAAAGACCGGATTTAGTTGCATATTTGTAACCGAGGGACATAATTCTATCTAAGAATTGGACGGTTTCATAATGCCCATACTTCGGATCTTTATAACAATCGCTTACCATTTTGGCAAGTTCTTTCTTACCTATATCTTTATTTAAGAAAGGCCAGCCTTTCGGTAAAATTTGGTTAAAGATGATGCGACCGACGGAAGTATAGTCTGTCCATTTCGCAACATCTTTACCTTCGTTCATTTTCTTTGTAATACCGCCAACTTTGATTTTGGCGTGTAAAGAAATTTTACCGTATTCCAAAGCTGTTAAAGCATCTTCGCTATCGGCAAATAAGGAACCTTCACCCAAATCATTATCTTTGATTTTGGTAATATAGTTTACACCTAAAACCATATCGTGTGAAGGGCTTGCAATAGGCCTGCCTGAAGCAGGTGATAAAATGTTGTTTGTAGCAAGCATTAATGTTCTTGCTTCAATTTGTGCTTCAATTGTTAAAGGAACGTGAACAGCCATCTGGTCACCGTCGAAGTCAGCGTTAAATGCTGCACAAGTTAACGGATGGAGTTGAATGGCTTTACCTTCAATCAATACCGGTTCAAAAGCCTGGATACCCAAGCGGTGCAATGTCGGAGCACGGTTTAAAAGTACCGGGTGATTTTTGGTAACCTTTTCTAAAATATCCCAAATTTCAGGGCTTACTCTTTCAAGTTTCTTTTTAGCGGCTTTTAAGGTTACACCTTCTTTTTTCATGAGTTCGCCGATAATAAAAGGTTTGAAAAGTTCAAGTGCCATGAGTTTCGGTAAACCACATTGATTAAGTTTTAAACTTGGACCAACAACGATAACTGAACGGCCGGAATAGTCCACCCTTTTACCGAGAAGGTTTTGGCGGAATCTACCGTGTTTACCTTTAATAGAATCTGATAAAGATTTTAAAGGTCTGCCACCGGGCCCTAAGAAAACTTTACCGCGTGCACCGTTTTCAATTAAAGCGTCAACGGCTTCTTGTAACAAGCGCATTTCGTTATAGACCATAACTTTAGGTGCTTGCAAAGATTTAATATGTTTCAAGCGGTTGTTTCTGTTAATAATACGTCTGTATAAATCGTTTAAATCAGAAGCTGCAAAACGACCACCGTCGAGAGGAACCAAAGGCCTCAAATCCGGCGGAATAACAGGGAGAACTGATAAAACCATCCACTCAGGTTTATTGCCGGAATCTTTAAATTCCTTCATCATTTTAATACGGCGGATAAGTTTTGTTCTTTCTGCTTCGCTTTGTGTTTCTTTTAATTGTGCTTCAAGTGCGGGGATTTCTTTATTGAAATCTAAACTTGCAAGCAAGGCTTGAATAGCGGGTGCACCAATATCGGCTTTAAGTTTTGAACCGTATTTTTTGCGTGCTTCACGGACTTGTTCTTCTGATAAAATATCACCTTTTTTGAAATCCGTTCTGCCGGTGACGGAATCAACTGCATCTTCAAGAACTACATAACTTGCATAGTAAACAACCCTTTCAAGGTCAATGGTTCTCATATCAAGTAAAACACCGATTCTTGACGGGGTTTTCTTTAAAAACCAAACATGTGTTACAGGAACTGCAAGTTCAATATGGCCCATTCTTTCGCGGCGGACTTTTGATTCGGTAATTTCTACACCGCATCTGTCGCAGCACATACCTTTGAATTTTACCCAACGATATTTACCGCAGGCGCATTCATAGTCTTTTGTAGGCCCGAAAATACGTTCGCAGAACAAACCGTCTCTCTCCGGTTTTAAAGTTCTGTAGTTAATTGTTTCCGGTTTTTTTACTTCGCCATAAGACCAAGATAAAATTTGTTCCGGGCTTGCTATACCTAATTTGATAGCATCAAAATCAAAGAAGTTAAGTTCTCCTGCTTTTTTAGTTTTCTTATTTACTTCAAACATTTTTTATGCTCCTATTTAACCTTCTCTTCTTTTTCTACGGCTGGAGTTTTTGCGGTTTTTGTATTTTTTGTTATTCTTGGCAACTCCACGCTAAGCCCGAGGGCTTGCAGTTCTTTTACGAGAACTTTGAAAGATTCCGGCACGCCGGGTTGTGTCGGTAATTGGCCTTTAACGATGGCTTCATACATTTTGGTTCTGCCGTTAAAGTCGTCTGACTTAACTGTTAAGAATTCCTGCAATGTATAAGTTGCACCATAACCTTCAATGGCCCAGACTTCCATTTCACCGAATCTCTGGCCACCGAATTGAGCTTTACCGCCTAAAGGTTGGCGTGTGATTAAACTGTACGGACCTGTTGAACGGCTATGTACTTTATCTTCAACTAAGTGAATAAGTTTCATAATGTACATGTAACCGATTGTAACTTTTTCTTCAAAAGGTTCACCTGTGCGGCCGTCATATAAAGTAATACGGCAATAATCATCGGGTAAATATTGTTCCGGTACACCTTTTTTGCGTAATACCGCTTTTGCTTTCCTGATTTGTTCTTTTACTTCTTCTTCACTCGGGCCATCAAAGACAGGTGTTGCAGTATTGATATTTAAGTGGTGTGCTGCCCAGCCGAGCATGACCTCTAAGAGCTGCCCCACGTTCATTCTTGACGGAATACCTAACGGTGAAAGGACGACATCAAGAGGTGTGCCATCTGGTAAATAAGGCATATCTTCTTCCGGCAAGATTCTTGCTACAATACCTTTGTTACCGTGGCGGCCGGAAAGTTTATCACCGACTTGTACTTTGCGTTTTGAGGCAATAAATACTTTAACTGATTTGTTGACAACAACAGCTAAGTTTTCATCACCTGCTTGTAAAAGCTTAATATCTGCAATACATTTATTAAAGACTTTTTCTTCCAATTCCTTATAAAGGCTATTGATAGATTCTTGTGCTTTCTTCAAGTCTGCTGCTTTAGTATATTTTTCTTTGGCTTCTGCTAAAGCAATAGTTCTTGCTTCATGTACTGCAGCTGTATCAGCAATATGTTCATCACGAATTTCTTTTAATTTCTTAACGAAATTAGACATTCTGTCATGTTTGGTTCTTGCAATTTTTTCTAATTCATTATCAATGTTTGCAAGAGCTTCACGTTTTTCTTTCGCGGAAACGGCTTCAACAACTTTTTTGGTAATTTTTTCAATTTTATCGTCGTAGTTCTTTTCCATGCGGACAAAAACTCTTGTACCGATAACTTTACCGGTTGTGCCTGGCGGAACGCGGAGTGAAGCATCAACAACATCATCTGCTTTTTTACCGAAAATTACTTTTAAGAGTCTTTCTTCCGGTGTAAGTTGTTGTTCACCTTTCGGTGTAACTTTACCTACCAAAATATCACCGGGGCCCACAACCGTTGCCGGTAAAATAATACCGTCATTGTCTAAGTGGGCTAAAGTATCGTTTGCGATATTTGGAATATCTTTTGTAATTTCTTCCGCACCGAGTTTTGTACTTCTTGCGTCGGTAGAGAATTCATGTAAGTGTATAGAAGTTAAAATATCTTCCTTTACTAAACGGTTAGAAATTAAGATAGCGTCTTCATAGTTATAACCTTCCCAACTCATGAAACCGACAAGCAAGTTGCGGCCTAAGGATAAAATACCGTCTTTCATTGCCGGGCCGTCAACTAAGGTTTGGCCTTCTTTAACGACATCACCGGTTTTGACAAGCGGCCTGTGGTTAATGCAGGTATCTTGGTTAGAACGTTTGTATTTTACAAGTTCATAAGTATCATATTTGTTGCCTTTTTTATCGCCGTCTTTTGCTTCAACAACAATTAAATCTGCGGAAGATAAAACAACTTTACCGGCACGTTTTGCAACAATGGTTGTACCGGAGTCATGTGCCACGATTTCTTCAATACCGGTACCGACTAAAGGTGCTTCGGTATTGAGTAAAGGTACACCCTGGCGTTGCATGTTACAACCCATCAAAGCACGGTTGGCGTCGTCGTGTTCCAAGAAAGGAATTAAAGCGGCTGAAACGCTGATAACTTGAAGAGGGGAAATATCCATATAGTCAACTTCCGTAGGTGTAACGATAGGATAATCTGCCCTGACACGGCAAGCAACTTGATCTGTAGCCAAATTACCTTTTGCATCTAACGGGGTATTTGACTGTGCTACCATAAAATCATCTTCCAAATCAGCAGTTAAATAGGAAACTTCATCTGTTACTTTACCGTTTTTAACTTTTCTGAATGGGGATTCAAGTAAACCGTATTCGTTAACTTTTGAATAGCATGCTAAAGAAGTGATCAAACCGATGTTCGGACCTTCAGGGGTTTCAATCGGGCAAAGACGGCCATAATGTGTATAGTGGACGTCGCGGACTTCAAAGCCTGCACGTTTTCTGTTTAAACCACCGGGACCTAATGCTGATAAACGTCTTTTATGTGTAAGTTCTGAAAGAGGGTTAATTTGGTCCATAAACTGTGAAAGTTGGTGGGTACCAAAAAACCTTCTTATACAGACGCGGATTTGTTGATCATTAACCAAAGTTCTGGGGGTAATTTTTCTGTTACCGTTTTCTTTAGTCATTTTATCACGAACGATTTTTGCCATTTGTGATAAACCGATACGGACTTGGTTTTCCAAAAGTTCGCCGATACCGCGAACACGCCTGTTACCTAAATGGTCAATATCGTCTATTTTAAAGGTGAAGTCTTTATACATTTCATTTGCTACTTCTTCACCTGCGTTTAATGCTAAAAGGTATTGCAATGTAACAATAACATCTTGTGTTGATAAAGTTCTTGCATTATCTTTTGGTTTTGCAAATTCTTTATTTTGTTTAGCCAATTTCTCAAAGAAATAATCAAACTTCTTATTAATTTTAAAACGGCCGACAAAACTTAAGTCATACCTTTTAATATTTTTGAAAATTAAACTATCCAAAAAATGTTCCGCTTGTTCTTTAACAATAAAGTCTTGCCCACGCATTTTCCTGTAAACTTCATATTGGGCCTCACCTTTTGTTTTGGGTTCATCTTTTTTATTTGCTTCCAAAGTAACTAAAATACCGGGGTTATCTTGGCGCGGATTACCGCTTAAAACTTTTATTGTTTTGATTTTGTTTTCTATTAAAATACCGAAAGTTTTATCATCAATCGGTGTTGCGGCTTTTTCATCTAAGTTCCAAAGAACTTCGCCTTGATCGTTAACAATATCTTCTGCTGCATAGCGGCCGACTACATTATCAATGTCATTTAATTTTACTTGAACGGTTTCCGTAGGGTAGAAAGCCTGTAAAATTTGTGCATTTGTTTCAAGGCCGCAAGCGCGCAAGAAAGTTGTTGCTAAGAATTTTTTCTTTTTATCAATACGTACCCACAAAACGTTGGCGATATCAAATTGGAATTCAATCGATGCGCCTCTGTAAGGAATAATGCGGGCGACATATAATCTTTTACCTAGTGTACTTTGTTGTTTTTCTTCGTCTTCTTCAAAGATGATACCAGGGGATCTGTGAAGTTGGCTTACTACAACGCGTTCATCACCGTTGTAAACGAAACAACCTGCTTCTGTCATTACGGGTAAATCGCAAAGAAGAATTTCTTCTTCCTCTGCTTTAATAAAATCTCTGGTTCCTTTATCTTTTTTTACTTTATAAAAACTTAAACGTAAAGTTGCTTTTAAAGGAACGCTATATGTGCCGTCCCTGTTAATAGCTTCCATAGGTGATGCATATTTTTCTTCACCGATGGTATACTTTACAAAATCTAATCTCATGCTCCCATCCGGGGCTTCTATCGGGAAAATATCTTCAAATACGCCTTGTAGACCGCGTGTTTCCCTCTTTTTAGGGTCTGTATATCTTTGCAAAAAGTTATTAAATGATTGGTGTTGCATGGCAAGCAAATGTGTCATTGCAACTTTGGTTTTAATTTTGCCGAAATTTAATTGTTCCATTTTATTTGGTCCCTACTTGCTTCGGTGCATTCCCTGTTTAATGCACAAAGACCTAAACCCCCGAAGAGGTTTAGGTCTTGATATTTTTTAGTTGAGTTCTACAACGCCGCCAGCTTCGGTAATTTTCTTTTTCATTTCTTCTGCTTCAGCTTTGGCAACGCCTTCTTTCACGGCTTTAGGAGCGCCTTCGACTAAGTCTTTGGCTTCTTTCAAACCTAAACCGGTGATTTCGCGAACGATTTTGATTACTGCGATTTTCTTTGCAGCATCAACTGATTTAAGAACGACGTTAAATTCGTCCTTTTCTTCTGCGGCGGCAGCAGCACCGGCTGCAGGGGCTGCAGCAACTGCTACAGCGGCGGCTTGTGCTTTTACGCCGAATTTTTCTTCAACTGCTTTAACGAGTTCAGATAACTCGAGTACTGTCATTTCTGCAATAGCATTAAGAATTTCATCTTTTGTTAATTTTGCCATTTTAATTTTTGCTTTCATTTTTGAGTAGCTGCCTTCTGTTTAAGCCGAGCTTAAACCCGTGCATTTATCCTTTCGGACTACTACCGCTCTAAGGCGGGTTTGACCTTGCTTATTTTTTGCTGTTTTCAACAGCTTGAAGTACGTAAGCAAAATCTCTAATCGGGGCTTGAAGCACTTGAGCAGAACTTGCAACAATGCTGTATAAAGCGTTGGCGAGTTTACCGATATTTTCTTCTTTACTACCAAGGGTAGCAAGAATTTTAATCTGCGCTTCATCATACCAAGTACCGTCGGTAAAGCCAGCCCTGATTTTAAAGGCTGCATTAGTTTTTGCAAACTCCGTTAACCCTTTAGCGGACAAGGCAACATCACCGTCTTTTTTCAAGATGGCAACAGCTGTCGGCCCTTTTAAAAGGGAAGCATCAACACCTTCAATACCGGCTTGTTTCAAGGCATGTTCTAAGATAGAATTGCGTTCAACTCTAAATTTACATTTAGCGTCTGCAAGTTTTCCTCTTAAACCTGCAAGTTCGGTGAACTTGCAACCTTGATATGCGGTAAAGAAAATGCCAGCGGCTTCTTTAATGTCGCTTGCTAAACTGCTGGACCTTTCTTTCTTTTGTTCTTTTGTTAAGTTCATACTTTTAACAATTTACTACTTTTACTACCTTTGCCTTTGCTTTTTTTGTTTATATAAACGCAAAAAACGCGGGCAAAAACCCTTTAACATACAGTTAATACTGCTGTTTAAAATCTCCGTCGTAAAATACCATTTTTGGCTTTACATTTTTAAGCGGAAAATGGGCCTCTTAAAGCATTACCCTACATAAAAATTGCTTTAAGTTCCCAATACATCTTTAAAATATTATATCAAATTAAGCTGCCATTTGCAACATGCAAAGATTATCCGCAGGCTACTTATAATATTATACCAAATTTTTATTATTTTTTGTAACTATGTTTAACTAGACAACAAAAGCGCACAGATATTTTCTATGCGCTTTTGTTAATAATGGTTATACCGCTGTTTATTTTAAGACCTCCATGTGTGGCGGTTCTTGATTTTCATCATTAGGCTGTATAGGGCTTTGATTTGTATTAGGGGCTACATTTTGTCCTAAGTCTTGCCTAATATCTTGAGTAATATCTTCTTCAATAACAGGCTCTTCTGTCATTTCAACTTTCTGTTGCGGTTCTATACCTGCCAAATCCAAATAAAATGATGTATAAAAGCAATATGAGAACAAAGTGAAACATGATTGAACAATCATCATCAACACACTGCCCAAAGCAATCATATTAATGGGCTTAAATATCATCCTTATTCCAAGTGTTATACCCACTAGAAGAACAAGGGAACAAAAGATAAAACAAAGTGTATACCATATTATTCTGGTCCATCTGTTAAAACCTAAAGATACAGACTCAGAAATAATATCCCAAAATCTCCCTTCCAAACACACAATACCATTATAGCTCGTAAAAATTGCAGGGAAAACAATCGCTCCACAAGGTATCATAAGTATAGGAAATAACCTTGGGTAAATCAAATGAGAAACAAAAAATATTACCCCAAAAATTATGAATAATAAAATGAAAAATAAAATTACTTTAAAAAGTTTTCTTATGGCCTCAAAAAAAGCTTCTTTGAAAAAACTTTGCCCCATCAAAATATTATTTCTAATAACGAGAACCATCCAAGCATATGAAATAGCATTTAAAAGCATAATTGCAAAAAATATCGCTATTAAAATAGGAATAAAAACAAAGACATTAGCTGTGTTTATTGGAAATCCCCCTCCGGTAAATATTTGTTTTCCAAACATCAAAGCAAGAATAACACCGAAAACAAAAATTATCCCCAAACATATTACCAATATTCCAAGTGTAGCAAGGAAAGACTTTTTAAACGTAATAATTGAATCTGTTAAAAGTTTGCCAAAAGATTTTTCCATAAATTCTCCTTTTTAAAAATTAAATAAAAATACCTACAAAGATTATATTAAAAAACATTTTCCCATGTCAATAAATATATTGCCAAGTAATCCAGTAAAATTTTACTTGCAATTTCACTTTTAAATAGTTATACTATGTTTGGGGAAAATAATATATGCGCAAAAATCCACATATACTGGAAATCAATACGCAAGTTTGGTTAAAAAAATTATCACGGGAATTGAATAAAACAATAACCCTCGCCGATGTTCCCCAAAATTACTTGCAAGAATTTAAAGATTTAGGGTTTGATGCTTTGTGGCTTATGGGCGTATGGCAACAAAGTCCTAAAAGTGCGGAAATTGCAAGAAACCACCCCGATATTTTAAATTACTTAGCAAAAGTTAAACCTGATTTTGATCCTAAAGATATAGGCCCATCGTTATATGCTATTTATGATTATAAAGTTAACCCCGATTTCGGCGGAGAAGTAGCCCTTTCATCCTTTAAAAAACGTTTAAATGATTTAGGTATAAAACTGATTTTAGATTTTGCAGGCAATCACTTGTCCTGTGATACCCCTTATTTAAAAACTAATCCTGAATATTTTATCAGCAAAAAAGGCATTATGCCACAAGAAGAAGGTTTGTTTTTCAAAGGTCCGGATGGCAAATATTTTGCACACGGAAGGGATCCCCATTTTTACTCATGGAGTGATACCGCACAATTAAATTTATTTAGCCCGAAAACGCGTGAATTTTTATTAAATATTTTAAAATATCTTTCAACTATTTGCGACGGCTTACGTTGTGATATGGTCATGTTAATGCTCAATAAAGTTTTTGCTGAAACATGGAAAATGTATCTTAATATAGAAAGACCTCAAGAAGAATTTTGGCCAAAAGCAATTAGAGAAATAAAAGAAAAAAATAATTATTTTACTTTTCTTGCCGAAGTTTATTGGGGCCTTGACTGGGAAGTTCAGGAAAGCGGTTTTGATTTTACCTACGATAAAACTTTATATGACCGCCTACTTCTTTCCACACCACAAGATATTCAAGGGCATTTAAATGCGGAACATTTATATCAAAAACGCTCACTCCGTTTTATTGCAAACCATGATGAAGAACCCCCGATAAAAGCTTTTGGCATTGAAAGATCCGCTGCTGCAGCTGCCGCCTGTTATACTATTGAAGGAGCGCGGTTATTTACCTTAAGCCAAATTTACGGTGCGACGGTAAGATATCCTATTCAATATATCCCCAAACAAGAAGTAAATACAAAAGTTGTTTCTTTTTATGAAACCCTCTTAAGAGTAATTAATGACCCTTGTTTTCATGGCGGACAATGGTCCTTAAAACCTATAAATGAAATAAACAAAGACGACGGCAGCCATAAAAATATTTTAGCTTGGCTTTGGTGGCAAAGCACTTGCTGCAAATTAGTTTTTATTAATTATAGCGGTAATCAATCAAAATTTAGAATTAATGCAGATAAATTTCCAAAAACAACTAAAGAGCGAATTAAATTTACTGAAGAAATCTCCGATATCACTAAAGAATTACCGATATCCTCTTTCAAACAAGATGGGGGATTCCCTGTTACTTTAAAACCCTTTGAAATTAGAATTTATTCTTTTGATTTTTAGATTTTATTAGACTTAAAAGGCCTTCCGTTTGGAAGGCCTTTTTTAATTTAATTTTCACGATTAAATTGATCTTTGCCCACTCCGCAAACCGGGCAAGTCCAATCTTCTTTAACATCTTTCCAGGCGGTTCCTGCAGGGATTCCGTGTTCCGGATCACCCACTGCCTCGTCATAAACATAACCGCAAACATTACAAACGTATTTCATAATTCTCTCCTTTATTTTTGATAAGTTACTGCACCTTTCGGCGTTTTTCCTTTTAGCTCGTGATGATAAAAATTATAAGTCATCGGCGGAACAGATGTATCCAAAATGTCTGCATCCTCCAACGAACAAATAAACATTGTGTGCGTACCTAAATCAACGCTGCTGACAACTTTTAAAATTAAATAAGCCGCTGTGTTATCTGTAACAATCGGTAAACCCTCTTTAGTTAATTTATGGGCGATTTTGGCAAATTTATCAAAATTCCGGCCTGTTCTAAAACCGAAATTACCAATGAATACCATATCTACTTTTTCCGTCAAAGGTTGTACGCATATAAAACCTGTTTGTTTTATATATTCATGTGTTAAACTTTCTTTGTTTAAAGTAACAGCAAGGCGCACAGGTTCGGCGGTAACTTGTTCAACGGAATTTGCAATCATCCCGTTAATCTTACCATCTTTTGAGATAGAAGAAACAAGATATAACCCATAATTTAAAGTAAAAAGAGTTTTTAAATTAAGCATTATTTTTTATTGCTCCAAAGGCCGTGCAAATTGCAATATTCCCTTACTTCAATAATATTCCCGTCGGTTTTTGGGAACCATGCTTCAGGTTTAACACCAGGCCTTAAATTTGCACGCGCGATTTTATTGTTGTCATAAATAACTTCAATAAATTCTATAAAGTGAACATCTAACATTGGGTGTTCTACTGAGCCCACTTTGACTAGATAACCGCCATCTTTTTCTTCTACGACGGGTATATGTTTTTCCGTAGCGGCTTCTTTGGTGTTTGCAACAAGTTTAATCATCTCTTTACCACAACAAGAAGGTGTGCAAGTACCGGCGTGCGCGACTTCCAAAACATTACCGCAAACTTCACATTTATATATTTCGTTTATTTCCATATTTCCCCCTTTTTTTATTATAATTTCCCCTGTTATTTTAGCGGAAATTTTACAATTAAATGTTTCATTTATATCCATATTTTTTTACAAAACGCGCCTTAGCGGGTAAGGCGCGTTAAATTAATTTTCAAACGGTAAAAGATATTACCAATTTTCGCACAAAAGTTCAAAATAACTTTGTTCGTGTGCGCAAGCGGGGCATTTTTGCGGGGCTTCTTTACCTTCAAAAATAAAGCCGCAATTTATACATCTCCATTTAACTGTTTGATCTTTTTTGAAAACTTTACCTTCTGATATGTTTTCATAAAATGCTTTATAGCGTCTGGAATGTTCTTTTTCTGCGATGGCAATATTTTCCATAACAACTGCAATTTCCTCAAAACCTTCTTCACGTGCAGTTTTTGCAAATGAAGGATACATATGTTGCCATTCTTCATCTTCGCCGGCGGCAGAAGCAGCTAAATTTGTTAAAGTATCACCAATAATTCCGGCAGGGAAAGCAGCTGTAACTTCAACAGCGCCGCCTTCTAAAAATTTGAATAAACGTTTTGCATGTTCTTTTTCTTGGTTTGCGGTTTCTTCAAAAACTTTGCTGATTTGAACATAACCTTCTTTTTTTGCTTTGCTTGCAAAGAAAGTGTAGCGGTTTCTCGCTTGAGATTCACCTGCAAAAGCTGTTAAAATATTCTTTTCTGTTTGTGTTCCTTTTAAAGATTTCATTTTAATTTCTCCTGATTTTTTAAAGTCAAATAACCCATTAAGCGGTATATAAGTTTTGCGGCATTAAATTCACTGATTGGATTATTTTTCATCGGTGCTGTTTCCACAACATCTGCGGCAACTATCTTTTTATGTTTAATAACTTCCTTAAATAAATTTAAGGCATCATACCACATAAAACCACCGGGCTGGGGCGTACCTGTTCCGGGTATTACAGATGGATCAAAGCCGTCAACGTCAATCGTCATATAAACTGTGTCTGTTAAATTTTCCAAAACATCTTTGATTAATTTTTTTTGGTCCAAATTTTCATGCATCAAAAATGTTTTTACATTGCCGGAATTTACATTATCCTTTTCTTCTAAACCGATAGAACGAATCCCTACTTGCACGACGCGTACTTTACGTGAAGCAGGGTATAAAGCACAAGCGTGTGAGCGTTCATCCCCGTAATATTCCTTTCTTAAATCGGCATGTGCATCAAAATGCAAGACGGAAAGTTCTTTGCCGTACTTTTCAATATAGGGGTTAATTAATGCTTGTGAAATTGAATGTTCCCCCCCGATATAAAAAGGAAATTGTTTGTAAGTATTAATATATTCTTTGACGAAATTTTCAATGCGTGCAAAAACTTCTTCTTCAGAACCTTCACATTTTATTTCTTCAAAAGTTGCGATACCTTCACGGAAAGTTTCGGTTTTTGTTTCTTCGTCAAAAAATTCTACTTGGCTTGAGGCCTCTAAAATAGCGGAAGGGCCAAGTTTTGTTCCGCCGAAGTAGGACACTGTCCTTTCATACGGAACAGGAATAACGGCGAACTTAGCGGTTTTAATATCGCAAAATTCGCCGTCTAATGCTAAAAAGTTGTTACTGCTTGGTTTTAACATAAAAACTAAAAACTACCTCACAAAAACAGCGGCGGCAACAACCGTTGTCCACAAACCGTCAACGCAAATTGCAGATTGTGTGATGTTGGTTGTTTTAACAATTTTACCGCTCATTTTCCAAATTTCTTCTTTTTGGTTCCAGGTAGTATCATTATCAAATTCCATACCTAAAGTGGTGGATAACATCATTGCGGCCAAATCTTCGGCGTAATCGCCGGCTTTTTGGTCTGCCTCACCGAAGCTATGGTGTTCTGAAATATAACCGTGTGTGTTTCTGTCTTTAGGAATTGCAAGACCGACGGAAGCAGAAATTAAACGTCTGTTTTCATTGCTTGTGTTGCGGCTAATAACGCAATGTAAAATTTGTCCTGCTGATAAGTGTTCTAAACCTTTGGAGATGGACACAACTTTACATCTCGGCGGGAAAATACTTGAGACCGGCACCAAATTA
>JAZRHA010000030.1:0-4867 GCA_045644515.1 Elusimicrobiaceae bacterium
CTTTGTATCTTTAAATTCCCGTCTGTATATTCTTGCGGTAAATTTAATTTTTTATCATAAAGACATAAAGCACTTTCAATAATACCTTTATTTTTCTTTCGTATTTCTTCTGGACTATATTCAGTACTTTTTATTAAATCCGCTAAAGCAATTTGTACCCCAAAAGCCAAAAAACCTAAAAAAATAAAACCTATATGTAACTTTTTCATAAAAACTCCTAAATATGAAATTTAAATTAAGTATACCATTTTTTGCTCAAAATATATAATATTAAAGGCATTAAAGTTAATCTATTACAAAAATATCCACATTTTTGGGGGTTGTTTATGTTTCTGGTAAAAAGGTTTATTAAAAAAGCCAAAAAACTGTACTTTTTGCTAAAAAACTGCTAAAATTAACTGTGGTTGGTTTTTTGTATTAAAACCATATCTAAGGTGCAAATTGTGGAAAACAACGATATAAACGAAATTTGGGCAAATTCAATAAAAAAGTTAGAAATAACTTTGGGTAAAGATATTTGCGACATGTGGTTAAAACCCATGAAAATTTTGGAGTTCAGTGAAGGTGTTTTTAAAATGGAAGTTCCAAATGAATCATGGTTAAAAACTATTAAAGACAGATATGAAACACCCCTTTTACACGCTTTAACGGAAACAACAAATTTCCCTTGCACCGTCGATTATATTATACAAAAACAGAAAGATACCCCTACTTTACAAGTTCCGCCGATAGTTCGTGTACAAAGCCATATTAAACAAACTTTAAGGGAAGAAACTAAACTTGATCCCCATTATACTTTTGAAGGTTTTATTGAAGGCCCTTCAAACCGTTTTGCTTATAAAGCATCTGAGGCCGTCGTCAAAAAAATCGGTAACCGTGCAAATAATCCTTTTGTAATTTTCAGCGCACCGGGGCTTGGTAAAACACATCTGTTGCACGCTATAGGAAATGAACTTTTAAAAAATAATCCTTATGCAAAAGTTTTATATATGTCCGGGGAAGATTTTTTCACACAATGTATAGAACACATGGCAAATAAATCAACAACACCTTTCCATAAACAATATGAAAACATTGATTGTTTGCTTATTGACGATATACAATTCTTAGTCGGTAAAAACCGTTCCGAAGAAGAATTTTTCTATACATTTAATTCTTTATTTAATAATCAAAAACAAATTGTTTTAACTTGCGATAAAACACCAAACCAACTTGAGTTTAGTGAACGGTTATCTTCACGCCTACTTAGCGGTATTTCCGCAGAAATTAAACGCCCGGACTTAGAAACAAGAATTGCAATTTTACGTCATAAAAGAGATGTAAATAATTTTGATATTTCAGATGATGTTTTATCTTTTATTGCACAGGGTGTGCAAGCAAATATTAGGGAACTTGAAGGTTGTTTATACCGCTTAACAAGTTATGCAAGTATTCACGGTGTAAATGCCACCGTAAGTATTGCTAAAGAAGTATTGGCAGATATTATAAATTTAGACCAGCAAAAATACAGTATAAGTATTAATAAAATAAAAGAAGCGGTATGTAAACATTATAAAGTAAACTTGGAAGATTTAAATTCTAAAAAGAAAAATAATTCTATTGCTTGGCCAAGGCAAATTGCTATGTATTTAGCAACAGAATTAACATCTTTATCTTTACCGGAAATCGGGAGGGAATTTAACAGGGATCACACAACGGTTATTCACGCTAAAGAGAAGGTAAAAGAAGAAATTAAAAACAATACCTTTTTTATACCTGTTATTAACTTGATAACAGAGGAAATAAAAGCTGGGGATAACTAAATATTTTTTGTGGGTAAGATTTTTGCTTGTGGACTGTGTGGATAAAATTTTAAAGATATCAACAAATTATAAAAATATTTTGTATGGATAATTAACATTTTTCCACTAAATCCACAGGACAATATAATAATAAGGATAATAATATGAAAATTAATATTACTAAAGAAAAACTTTCAGAAGGAATGCAAATTATACAATCATCAGTTGGGGGGAGAACTACTTTACCAATTCTTTTTAACTTTTTAATAGAAGCAAAAGACGGTATTATTAAATTAACCAGAACTGATATGGAAATGGCTATTATTCATACTTTTAAAGCAGAAGTTGTTGATAATGGTTCTATTACAGTTCCTTTAAAAGATTTTTCAGATATATTAAAAAACTTACCTTCAGGTAAAGAAATTGTTTTGGAAAGTGATGAAGATAATAAATTACATATTAAAAGCGGGCGTTCAAAATTTTGGCTTATTGGAACACCTAAATCAGAATATCCTATTATCCCTGAAATTGAAAGAAATGAAAGTTTTAGTATAAAAGCAACCTTATTAAAGGAAATGATAGAAAAAACTATCTTTTCCGCCTCTACACAAGAAACACGTTATGTTTTAAACGGTTTACTTTGGAATAATACCAAAGATAAATTTGAAGTTGTTTCAACAGACGGCCGCCGTTTAGCATTATGTATTAACCCGGTTTTACAAGGTGTTAAAGAATTTAAAATTATAGTTCCAAGCAAAATTTTAAATGAAGTTTTAAAACTGATAGGTTTAAATAAATTTAAAGAAGATGAAGTTATAGATATTACAACATCAACTAACCAAATCAGTTTTAAAATTAAAGAAACAGTTTTAATTTCCCGTTTAATAGAAGGTAATTTCCCTAACTATGAACAAGTTATTCCAGGTAAAAAGAATATTACTTTTTTAGCGGAAACTTCTAATGTTTTATCTTCTACAAAAAGTGCTTCAATTTGTGCAAGCGATTTAGGTGGAACAGTAAAATATCAGTTAACTGAAAATAATATTTTAATAACTGCAAATTCATCAAAAATGTCATTTTCAGATGAAGTTAAAATAAATTATTCCGGTGAAGATTTTGAAACATCTTTTAACCCACAATATTTAATAGATGTTTTAAAAAATATCGATACAGATAAAGTTAATTTTTCTTTTGTAAATGCTACACAACCAGTATTAATAGAACCGGAAGGTAACACGAAATATAAATATATTATTATGCCTGTAAGAGTTTAAATGAGAATAAAAAAAGAAATTAATTGGCATAATTCTTCGGAGTTAACTAAAAAATTTTGCCATTTAAATTTAAAATTAAATAATTTAATATTGCTTGATAATTTGTGGCAAGTAGTTTTAAAAAACAGGGCTAAATTTTGGGAATTAGATTCAGTACAAGGGGGAACAATTTTTGTAAAAGTAAAATCTTCCCCGGCAAGGCATGAACTTTTATTAAAGGAACAAGAAATAATAAAAGAGTTAAATAAAAATTTTAACAAGGCTTGGATAAAAAGAATTTTAATAAAATAAGGAGTATATATGAGTAAATCAGAAAAAGAAATAGAACAAGATTATGATTCCTCTAAAATACAAGTTTTAGAAGGTTTAGAAGCCGTTAGAAAACGCCCGGCAATGTATATAGGCTCAACTGGGGCTCCGGGTTTACACCATTTAATTTATGAAGTTGTAGATAACTCAGTAGACGAAATTTTGGCAGGTAATGCAAGTCATATCAATGTTGTTATTAAAGAAGACAATGTTTGTATGATTCAAGATGACGGCCGCGGTATTCCCGTTGACCCGATGAAAAACGTTAAAGATCCAAAACTTAAAGGTAAAAGTGCTTTGGAAGTTGTTATGACAGTTTTGCACGCCGGTGGTAAATTTGATACAGGTGCTTATAAAGTTTCCGGTGGTTTACATGGTGTTGGTGTTTCCTGCGTAAACGCTTTATCAGAATGGCTTGCAGTTGAAGTAAGGCGCGATGGTAAAGTACATTTCCAAAAATATACACGCGGTAAACCGGAAGGTAAAGTTGAAGTTATCGGGGATACAAATGAACACGGTACAAAAGTAACTTTTAAAGCAGATAAAGAAATTTTCGGTGACAATATTTTCTCTTATGATACTATTGCCAATCGTTTGCGTGAACTAGCATTTTTAAATGCCGGTGTAAGAATTACTTTAACTGATGAAAGAGTAGAAAATAAAAGTCAAGTATTTTTATACGAAGGCGGTATTTCACAATTTGTTAAATATTTAAACTCAAATAAAAAAATCATTAACGAAGAACCTATCTATATTACAAAAGAAATTGATAATAATTATATTTCCTTTGCTATTCAATATAATGACAGTTATTCAGAAAATGTTTATTCATTCGTTAATAATATTAATACAATAGAAGGCGGTACGCATTTGAGCGGTTTTAGGTCCGCATTAACCCGTATCGTTAACGATTATATTAAAAATAACGGTCTTCTTAAAAACAAAGATTTAAATATTCAGGGTGACGATTTAAGGGAAGGTTTAACAGCGGTTTTATCAGTTAAAATTCCGCACCCGCAATTTGAAGGGCAGACAAAAACCAAACTCGGTAACTCAGAAATTGAAGGTATAGTCCGCTCTATTGTTGGGGAAACATTGGCAACGTTCTTTGAAGAAAATCCAAAAACAGCCCGTGCAATTTGTGAAAAAACAATAGGTGCCGCTGTTGCTCGTGAAGCAGCAAGAAAAGCAAAAGATTTAACCCGCAGAAAAGGTGCTTTGGAAAGCGGCGGACTCCCCGGTAAACTTGCAGATTGCCAGGAAAAGAACCCGGAAAGATGCGAGCTTTTCATAGTAGAAGGTGAATCAGCCGGCGGTTCCGCAAAACAAGGAAGGGACAGAATTTTCCAAGCAATTTTACCTCTTAAAGGTAAAATTTTAAATGTTGAAAAAGCACAACTTGTAAAAATTTTATCAAATGACGAAATCCGCACCTTAATTTCCGCAGTCGGAACAGGTGTTGGGGAAGGTGAAGGCGGTTTTGATATTAAAAAACTCCGCTAC
>JAZRHA010000031.1:0-15336 GCA_045644515.1 Elusimicrobiaceae bacterium
ATATTATTGAACAAATGGAAGAAGAAACCGGCCTTGAAAATACCGCCGCGCTTGCCGATATGCGCTTTGGTTTTATTGAAAATTTATGCAGGCAATTTGTAAGCCGCCCGTCGGAAACTTCAGGCTACAAACTCTCAACAAAAATTGACCGTTTTTTAACGGGCAAATATACCGCGCTTTTTGCATTTTTTGCAATTATGGGCGTAATTTTTTATTTGACTTTCGGGCCTGTCGGCGGTGCTTTGTCCGATTGGCTTGAAAGCGGTATTGCCTGGCTTACCGCCGTAGTTGATAAGGGTTTAACCGCTTACGGCTTAAACCCCGTGGTACACTCTTTAATAATTGACGGTGTTTTTGCAGGTGTCGGGAGTGTTTTAAGTTTCTTGCCGATTATTGTTATTTTGTTTTTCTTCCTCTCAATTTTGGAAGATACGGGTTATATGGCGCGCGTTGCTTTTATTATGGATAAAATGCTTAGGAAACTTGGTCTTTCCGGCCGCAGTTTTGTACCTATGCTTATCGGTTTTGGCTGTTCCGTTCCGGCAATTATGGCGGCGCGCACTTTACCGTCTGAAAGGGATAGGAAAATTACAATTTTACTTACACCGTTTATGAGTTGTTCCGCAAAACTGCCGATATACGCATTTTTTACCGCCGCATTTTTTACACAAAATAAAGTGCTTGTTATTTTGAGTTTATATATACTCGGTATAATTGTAGGTATAATTCTTGCGCTACTTCTCAAAATTTTTGTGTATAAGGGTGAAGCGACACCTTTTGTTATGGAACTGCCCAACTACCGCTTACCGAGTGCAATAAATGTTTTGCGTTTGATTTATTTAAAAGCAAAAGGTTTTATAACAAAAGCATTTACGATAATATTTGTTGCCTCCTTGATAATTTGGTTTTTGCAAAGTTTTGACACGCGTCTGAATTTAGTACAAGATTCTTCAAACAGTATACTTGCCTTTTTAGGTAATTTGATTACACCGCTTTTTACACCGCTGGGTATGCACGATTGGCGTATTTCAACATCATTTCTAACAGGGTTTATGGCAAAAGAAAGTGTCGTCAGCACTTTAACCGTTTTGATGGGCGGGAATGTTGAGGCCTTGCCAACTTTATTCACGCAATTAACCGCTTTTGTATTTTTGGTTTTTTGCTTACTTTACACGCCCTGCGTTGCGGCAATTGCGACTGTCAGGCGCGAACTTGGCGGAAGGTATGCCATGGGTGTTGTGGCACTTCAATGTTTTATTGCTTGGGTGGTGGCGTTTATTGTTTACCGCGTTGGCCTTTTACTTGGATTTTGATTTTTTCCCTTTTTTATTACTCCCAAAATGGTAAAATATATATAAGGAGTATTTATGCCCAAAAAAGAAACAAAAAACGTTGTAGTAAACAATACAAAAATAGATTCAGTTAAAGCACTCGATGCTTTAATTAAAAGAGTAAAAAAAGCACAGGAAATTTTTGCAACCTACACTCAAGAACAAGTAGATACAATTTTTAAAGCAGCAGCCGCCGCCGCAAATAAGGCGCGCATTCCGCTTGCCAAAATGGCTGTTGAAGATACCGGCATGGGCGTTGTGGAAGATAAAGTTATAAAAAACCACTTCGCCAGCGAATATATTTTTAATAAACACAAAAATGTCAAAACCTGCGGCATTATTAAAGAAGACAAAATCAACGGCACAAAAATTGTTGCCGAGCCACTTGGTGTTATCGCCGGTATTATTCCTACAACAAACCCCACATCCACGGCAATTTTTAAATCTTTAATTTGTTTAAAGACAAGGAACGGTATAATATTTTCCCCCCATCCGCGTGCAAAAAAAAGCACTATTGCGGCGGCAAAAATTGTCTTAGATGCCGCAGTAAAAGCAGGTGCACCGAAAGATATTATCGGTTGGATTGATGAACCTAGCCTTGAACTTACAACCTATTTAATACATAATGAAAATATTGCCTGCATTTTAGCGACAGGCGGAACAGGGATGGTTAAGGCATCATATTCTTCGGGCAGGCCGGCACTCGGCGTCGGGCCCGGTAATGTTCCGGCAGTAATTGACGAAACTGCCGATATACAAATGGCAGTAAGTTCCGTTTTGCTTTCAAAAACTTTTGATAACGGTATGATTTGCGCCTCGGAACAATCAATGATTGTTGTTGATAAAATTTACGATAAAGTTAAAAAAGAACTTATTAAACGCGGTGCATATATCTTAAATAGTACAGAGGAAAAGAAAGTCTCTTCCATACTTTTAATTGATCCGCGCACAAAAGGTGCAGCTTGCAGCGCAAGTGCTTTAAAAGCGGCTTTAAAATGTAACTGCACAAGCGTTAATCCAAAAATCGTCGGCCAAACCGCACATACAATTGCGCAACTTGCCGGTATTAAAGTGCCGGAAAAAACAAAAGTTTTAGTCGGGGAAGAAAAGTCTTATGACGTTATGAACCCCTTTGCACATGAAAAACTTTCCCCGGTACTTGCTTTGTACCGTGCTAAAGATTTTGAGCAGGCCGTAGATATTGCACATCATCTTGTTTTGCTTGGTGGGGCAGGGCATAGCGCCGCATTTTATACTAACCCGATGAATCAAACAAGAATAAATTATTTTTCAGGCCAAATACCTACTTGCCGTTTGATTATAAACTCCCCATCATCACATGGCGGTATAGGCGATTTATATAATTTTAAATTGGAACCGTCTATGACTTTGGGTTGCGGTTCTTGGGGCGGAAATTCCGTCAGCGGAAATATCGGTGTTGAACACCTTCTTAATTACAAAACGGTTGCAGAAAGGAGAGAAAATATGTTGTGGTTTAAAGTTCCCAGAAAAATTTATTTTAAAAGGGGCGCGGTTGATTTGGCCCTACGTGTTTTAAAAGGCAAAAAACGCGCATTTATCGTTACAGATAGGTTTTTATTTAATTCCGGCGCAGTTTCCGCAGTAACAAATGTTTTAGAGGAACTTGATATCGATTATCAAATTTTCTTTGACGTTAAACCTGACCCGACACTCTCCACCGTCAAACAAGCCATGGACATTGTCAATCCTTATGAGCCTGATTTGATTATCGCGCTTGGCGGCGGATCCCCGATGGACGTTGCAAAAGTTATTTGGCTTAAATATGAGCAGCCGGAAACTAATTTTGAAGATATTTCCATGCGTTTTATGGATATACGCAAACGTATCTGCCAAATACCGGACCTTGGCGTAAAAGCAAATTTAGTTGCAATTCCGACAACTTCCGGTACAGGATCGGAAGTAACACCGTTTTCAATTATTACCGACGATGAAACCCATATCAAATATGCACTTGCAGATTATGCTTTAACACCTGATATGGCCATAGTTGACCCTAATTTTGTTGATAATATGCCAAAGGGTTTGACTGCCGCATCCGGCATTGATGTTTTGGTGCATTGTTTGGAAGCCTATGTGTCAAGCATGGCAACAAACTTCACAAACTCAAATTCTTTAGAGGCAACAAAACTTGTTTTTAAATATTTGGTGCGCTCTTATAAAGACGGCGCAAAAGATCCTATTGCACGTGAGAAAATGCATTACGCTGCAACTATTGCCGGTATGGCTTTTGCAAATGCTTTCTTAGGTATATGCCACTCCATGGCACATAAGCTCGGTGCTATGTTTAATATCCCACACGGTGTAGCAAATGCTCTTTTGATTTGCCAAGTTATAAAATATAATGCAACCGATTGCCCGCAAAAACAAGCAACTTTCCCGCAATATAAATATCCTTGCGCAAAAGAACGCTACGGGCAAATTGCCGACGAACTTAAACTCGGCGGTAAAAATGATGATGAGAAAGTAAAACTCTTACTTAAAGCCATTATTAAACTTAAAAAGGACATTGGTTTGCCTGCTTCAATAAAAGATTACGGCATAAGCCGCAAAGATTTTATGGCAAAACTTGACGAACTTGTTGAACTTGCCTTTGACGATCAATGCACCGCGGCAAACCCGGTATATCCCTTATTAAAAGATATTAAGCAAATTTACCTTGATGCCTATGAAGGCAAAATCTAATTAATAAAAATTTAAAGCCCCCAAGTATTTGGGGGCTTTTTATTCGTTATTTTGAATGGGTTCTTATATCAATTAAAGAATTTAAGGCTTTTAAATATTCCTCTTGCCTTGAGTTTTTGGGGATAAATTCCTTGACGGTAGCCAAATCATATTCGTCATTATGTAAAATTGCATATACTAAATCATTAGAATTTACTTTACGGTTTTTATATCTATGCTCACGCTTTTTTATTTCCCCCTGCCAATCAACTATATCTTCATCATTTGGAATGAAATTAAGTAAAGCCAAATATAGATACTGTCCGCCATAATCGGCAAGTAAATTTAAGGCCTCTTTATTTTCTGCAAATACTGCTTGATTTAACAAATACAACATATTGTACGGATTTGGATTTTCTAACATTACAAAATATTCATCAAACCCATTATCTAATGCACGTTTTAGGGCATCATTTTGATAGTCTGCAATAAAATAACTAAGTATATCAAATCTATAACAGTAATATTTTAATTTTAATTCCTCAATTTGATAATTAGGTGCTGAAGCTAACTCTGTAGCCATACCGGCCAATACGCCTTCTTCCGTCAATATCGGTTTATCCTTACATCGATAAAATTCCGCGCTATTATTTTCATCCGCAGGTTTTCTGCCACCTTCAGCCAGATAATCCAAAGGCCCGCGAATGAGTAACGGGTGTTGTGTCACCTGTGCAACTTTTAATTCAAGCCTAATTTTTTTACTAAACTGCCCTTTAATGAACGTTCCGTCACTTTCTGCTACTCCCGGGGGAGGGAGCAACATAATCAGCATAAAGAGTATGCCGATCAAACCTCCTCCTTTTACCATGGCAACCTCCTTTTTAAATATAGTCATAGTTTAATGGGAATTTGCCGATTTTTCAAGGGGGTAGGACTTAAGACCTATATTAAAAAAGCCCCCCGTCTAATGGGAGGCTCTTAAAATATCAACAACTTAAAATTAAGCAATATTTGCTTTTTCTTTTAAGAAAGTAAAAACTTTCCTTTCTTTAATTGTTGCCAAAATATCTTCTTTGCGTGTTTCAAAGAATTTCTTTATTTGTTCCGCTTCTTTAGGGGCATTTTTTAAAGCATTATCCATTTCTTCCTTTAAATCAGCATCTGTTGCGGCAATGTTTTCTTTATTGGCAATTGCGTGGATAATATAGCCGATCTTTAAATCCTTTTCAACGGAAGGGCGCATCTTTTGTATAAAAGTTTTGCGGTTTTCTTCCGGAATATTTGCATTTCTTCCGCCAAACATTCTTTGAATAAAGTTTTCAACAGACAAATTGGTATGATAATCAACTAAAGATTTCGGCAAAGCAAAATCATTTGCTTTTACTAGAGCATCTTCAATTTGTGTAGTTATATCTCTATCTGCACGGTGTTTGGCCTCATGTTCCAAAGAATTTTTTACATGTTCTTCAAGTTTCTCGACATTTTCAAAGCCCATATCTTTTGCAAATTTATCATCCAAGGTAGGGAGGACTTTATTTTTAATTTCTTCGACGGTTGCAGTAATTTCAACAGGGGTATTTTCTTCTTTAATTTCAAAAGTTTTTGTTTCCCCCTTCTTCATACCTTTTAAGTTATCTGCAAGGCCTACGATTGTTTGCGGGGCGGACATATCAATCATTTCACTTTTTGCGGTGTATTTTGTGTCTTCTTTCCCGTCTTTTTTACCCGTGTAGCTAACAATTACATAATTTGTATCATTAACACATTCGCCTTCTTTTACTGCTTCCAAGGTGGCATTGTTTTCAAGAACGGAATTAATATGATTTTTAATATCTTCAGGTTTTACGGTAGTATCTTTTTTATTGACTTTGATACCGATATAATCTTTCGGTTCAAATTCAGGGGCAACGTCTACTGTCATTTCAAAAGTGAAAGGAGTATTTTCTTTTAAGGAACTGAAGTCTGCTTTCGTGACGGTCGGTGCCATAACCGCATTTAATTTTGTTTCCTGTAAAGCGGCTAAAGAAGCGCGGCGGATAACTGTATCCAAAGCGCGTTCAATGATATGGCCGGAAAAATTTTTCTTAACTAAATCTAAAGGAACTTTACCTGCCCTAAAACCTTGCATTTGGGCGCGGCTTTGAACTTGCAATGTGGCATTATGAAAACATTCATTGACTAAAGTTGCATCAGCGGTAACTGATAAAACAACGGTGCAGCCTTCTTTTGAAATTTGTTTTGTAGTAATATTTTTTGTTCCGTCTACAGACATTTTACGCTCCTGATACTTATTTGGACGGAGAGGGACTTGAACCCTCACGGATTGCTCCATACGCTCCTAAGGCGTACGCGTCTGCCGATTCCGCCACCCGTCCCTGTTTTGAATTATAAAAAAATGGGCCATGAGAGACTCGAACTCTCGACCTTACGCTTAAGAGGCGTCTGCTCTACCAACTGAGCTAATGGCCCGACTGGTATATTATACCATATTTTGTGGTTGTCGTGTGATTTTTGATAGGAATGTTTTGCAACCGAAGTTCTTTGCTAGCGGCGTCTTTTGGGCTAATTTAAATTTTTCTTCTCCTAGAATACCGAAAATCGCTCCGCTCCTATACTTCTGGGTATTCGTCGTCAAAGATAAAATTTAAATTATCTCCCAAATACTTGCCAGGTTTACACGCACGGTTTGGCTTTATTTTATAAAATTTATTTCTTTTACTCCTCTCCCCTTCGTTTACAAAGGTGGAGAGGTTAGGGGTGGGGTTGTAAAACTAAAATTTCCTCAAAAATACTTGCCAGGTGCAAGCGCACGTTATTCTACTTTTTTTATCTTCGCAGAGAAAATTGAAAATTTCATTAAATCTACTGCGCGATGCGCGGGCGTTCTCGCGCGCTACGGTTTTACGCGCGCGTAGTTTAATCGAGTTTGCCAAAAGGTATTAAATTGTTTTTGTGGGTGTAACCTGTCGTGTTTTCATCTAACAAAACAATAAACCAGTCTTTTGTATCAGCGGGGTAAGCCCAAATATAAACACCGTTTTCCAAGGTTTTTATTTTTTTACCGTTTGGTTTTGAGCGGACATTTGCCGGCCCGTCCACACGGTAAAGTTGCGGGATAATTTTTGGTAGTTTACCTCCGTAATCACTTGCAAGTTCAAAAGAAATTTCGCTTACCGGAACAAAATCTTGTTTTGTTTCCAATAAATAATTTTTTGGAGAAATACGAACAAATGTTTGTTCATGGTTTTCATTATAGGTAGAAATAGCGGCCCCTAATCTTCCCCAAACAAGCAAATTAAATTTTTCTATTGGTGTTTTCCAATTATTTGCGGTAGTAATAATGTAAGAAGATTCATACCACATTTTGCCTGACTCAGAGTAAGTACCTACAATTTTCCCTACTGCATCACTTGCCGCACCAATACTATTACCAAAAATAGAAGGCTTATACTCATGTCTTACATGTATAATTTTATGCGGTGGGAAAGTTTGTTTCCAATAGTACATAACTTCTTGTTTATAATGTTCAGCAGCATTATAGACTTCTTTATTTGCACCAGGTCCTAGATGATAAATATCCGGGTTATTATGACACCTACCGTCCTTTTCTTGTTTCATACATCCTTTTGCAAGCAGACCTAGTTCTTCTAATTTTTTTTGTTCATCTATAGGTAATTTGAGTAAGGGTTCTACCACTTTTTCAAAAACTTTATATTGTCCATATTCATATGTAATAGGCTTATAATAAGAATCTATACCCATTAAATTAAAATATTTTGTAACATCCGTACCATCAAGTGTAACTTTACGGCTGAGTTCAGGCTTAATTTCTTTACCGTTAGTCCATACACGAAACTTAAAATCGTGAGGATAATCATCAAAATAAGCAACCGGGCCAACGGTTGGAATGGGGAAAAAAACAGTCGTTTCCACAGGTTTATCGGTAATATTTTCAAAAAGATAATCTACGGTTACCGTATCTGATAAAAGCAAGGCCTCATGCTTTAAAACAATACCATCTTGCTTTTCAAAACGTATTTCCCCCGTAGGTAAAAGTTGCCCGGAAGTATCATTTGCATTTGCGAAATTGCCAATTAACAAAACTATCAGTATAGATAAAATAAATCTTTTCATTTTTCCCTCACTTAAATAATTTAAATTTACAATTAATTATACAAAATTTTATAACCCCACCCCCAGCCCCTCCACCTTTGTAAACAAAGGGGAGAGGAATTAGCGGAAGTATTTTTATTTTTAAATAAAACCAAACCGTGCGCAATAACCTAGCAAGTATTTTTGAGGAAATTTTGATTTTCTCTGCGACGACGAGTACCAAGAAGAATGGGAGCGAAGCGACTCTCGGTACTCTAGGAGCAGGGTAATTCTACCCGTAGAAAAATCAAAATTTACCAAAAAGACGCCGCTAGCAAAGAACTAAAGAAGTAAATTTCCTATTAAAAAATAACCCCTGCCGGTAAGGACAGAGGTTATTTTTTAAGTAAAACTTTACTTATTTTGCTTCGGCAATCGCCACTGCAACAGCAACTGATGCGCCTACCATCGGGTTATTACCCATACCGATAAGCCCCATCATTTCAACGTGTGCGGGAACTGAAGATGAACCTGCAAATTGTGCGTCGCTGTGCATGCGGCCCATGGTGTCAGTCATACCATAAGATGCAGGGCCTGCTGCCATGTTGTCCGGGTGCAAGGTTCTGCCTGTACCACCACCTGATGCAACTGAGAAATATTTCTTGCCGTTTTCCACAGCCCATTTTTTATAAGTGCCGGCAACGGGGTGCTGAAAGCGTGTGGGGTTTGTTGAGTTACCTGTGATGGAAACATCCACACCTTCATGCCTCATAATTGCAACACCTTCGTTTACATCATCAGCACCGTAGCATTTAACTTTTGCACGGTCACCGTCGGAAAATGCTTTTTCTGAAACAATTTCAAGTTTGCCGGTATAATAATCATATTTTGTTTCTACCGATGTAAAACCGTTGATTCTTGAAATAATATAAGCAGCATCTTTACCAAGACCGTTTAAAATAACGCGAAGCGGTGTTTTGCGCACTTTATTTGCGGTTTTTGCAATACCTATGGCACCTTCTGCAGCGGCAAAACTTTCATGGCCTGCTAAAAAGCAGAAACATTTTGTTTCTTCCCTAAGTAACATTGCAGCCAAATTACCGTGGCCTAAACCGACAGCGCGTTGATCTGCAACTGAGCCGGGGATACAAAAACTTTGTAAACCGACGCCGATTTTTTCAGCTGCTTCAGCTGCGGTTTTTACGCCGCTTTTAATTGCAATAGCCGCACCGACTGTATAAGCCCAAACGGCATTTTCAAAAGCAATAGGTTGAATACCTTTGACGATAGCTTCAACGTCAATACCCTTTTTTGTGCAAATTTCTTTTGCTTCTTCAAGGGAGGCAATACCGTTTTCTTTTAAGACGGAATTTATTTTTTCAATTCTTCTTTCATAACCTTCAAAAGTTACCATAATTTACTCCTTCCTCGGGTCAATTTTCTTGACGGCTTCGTCATAACGCCCGTATTTGCTGATATTTTTTTCATAGGCAGTTTTTGGATCTTCGCCTTTCTTAATAGCATCCATCATCTTGCCAAGGTTTACAAATTTGTAGCCGATAATTTCATTATTTTTATCAAGGCCGACTTCTAAAACATAGCCTTCTGCCATTTCAAGATAGCGCGGGCCTTTGGCCTCGGTTGCATACATGGTACCGATTTGTGAGCGAAGACCTTTACCCAAGTCTTCAAGCCCGGCACCGATAGTCAACCCGCCTTCGGAAAATGCACTTTGTGAACGACCGTATACAATTTGAAGGAATAATTCCCTCATGGCAGTATTGATAGCATCACAAACGAGGTCAGAATTTAATGCCTCTAAAATTGTTTTGCCGGTTAAAATTTCAGCAGCCATGGCGGCGGAATGTGTCATACCGCTGCAACCTAAGGTTTCAACCAAAGCTTCTTTAATAATACCGTTTTTAATGTTTAAGGTTAATTTGCATGCACCTTGTTGTGGGGCGCACCAACCGATACCGTGCGTTAAACCGCTGATATCTTTAATTTCTTTAGCGCAAACCCATTTGCCTTCTTCCGGGATTGGGGCAGGTTGATGTTTTGCGCCTTTACAGACACTGCACATATTTGCAATGTGGGGTGTACATTTTTCGCAACTCATAGAATCTCCTTTATAGAATTTATATAAGTATATTGTAGCAAATTTAACGCTCTTTTAATTGCCCGATAACTCCTAAAATGCTACAATTTTTAAGAGGAAGGAGTTATTATGTTTGAAAAATTACTTGAAAAATTAGATAACTACTTAAAAAAGAAATCAAAAGACACCTGCTGCCATTGTAAAGACGGCAAAGGCAACTGCCAAGAAAATCACGCAAATAAGACAAAATAATGCACGCTTTAACTAATTATATATTGGGTGATTTTCTCGGGATAAACACCGCATCTGCGTGGGGGCATGCGGCGGTAATGTTTATTAGCGATTCCGTAAAAATTTTACTAATTTTATTTATTGCAATCAGTACCATCGGCATTCTGCGCACTTACCTAACAAAAGCAACGATGGAAAAATATCTTGCAAGCAAGCACCGCTTTTTAAGCAGTTTTGCAGCAGCATTATTTGCAATTTTCACACCATTTTGTTCATGTTCATCAGTACCGATATTTTTGAGTTTAGTTAAACTGCGCGTACCGTTTGCCTCGGCAATTTGTTTTTTGGCAGTTTCCCCCCTCGTCAACGAATATTTGGTTGTGCTGATGCCGAAATATTTTGGTTTTCCTATAACTATTGCTTATATTATCGGCGGAATTGCAACAGGTATGATTGCCGGTTGGACGCTTGAAAAACTTGGTTTTGCAAAATATTTAGAGCCTTCCTTTGTAGAAGAAGAGCCTGATTTTCCGGAATATAAAAACTTTAAAAGCAGGCTGAAATTCGGAACAAACGAAGGTACAAAAATAGTCAAACGCTTATGGGTTTGGATACTTGCAGGTGTTGCACTCGGCGCTGTTTTAAACATTTATGTTTCAGATGAAAGCATTGTAAAAGCAGTTAACTTTGGCGGCATTTTCAGCGTTCCGCTTGCTGCAATTTTAGGCGCACCGATTTACGGCAGCTGCGCAGGCGTTGTGCCTATTGCTTTGATATTTTTTGAACGCCCCCTGCCGCTTGGAACTGTGCTTGCGTTTTTAATGTCGGTTTCCGCGATGAGTTTGCCGGAAGCGGTTATACTGCGCGGTGCTATGAAGATAAAACTGCTCGCCGCATTTTTCCTTGCAATTTTGATTGGCATTATTGTGCAGGGGTATTTTATTAATTTAGTTTCCCCATTACTTATTAAATAGTTTATTTTACGTGTTGTTTTACCGCACTATGTGCACAAACGCGCAAAACGCGCTTGCAAATTTAAGCCCTTTTTTATTTTTATTTTCCTAGAGTACCGCAAACTCACTTCGTTCGTTTTACTTCTTGGTACACGTCGTCAAAGAAAAATAAAAAATCATCTTAAATTTTCTGCGCGGCGCGAAAACATACTCACACGCTATCAAAAACAAATTTTATATAATTACCTTATGTGGGTATTTTACCTAAGGAGTATTTATGAAAAGACTACTAAACTTACTAAAGCGTAAAGATTTTGCTGCATTATTTTGGGCGCAAGTTTCCGGTGTAATGAACGACAACTTAATAAGGACCGCTTTAACTGCTTTAATTGCCGCACATATTTTATCAAACAACGGGCAAAACTCAAAATATATTTTGACAATGATTGTGCTCTATATGCTGCCGTTTTTTATCTTCTCAATTTTGGCAGGCCAAATCGGAGATAAATATGACAAAGCCAAAGTAACCCGCATAATAAAATTTACTGAAATTTTTACAATTATAATAGCTGCTTTAGGTTTTTATTTTAATTCCATCGCAATTTTATTTTGCACCTTATTTATTATGGGCACGCAATCTGCTTTCTTTGGCCCCGTTAAATATGCTTTGATGACGCAAATTTTACATAAAACCGAATTTATTGACGGTAATGCTTTGCTTGAATCAAGCCGCTACCTTGCAATTTTACTCGGTACCGTGATAGGCTTAACATACGCTGAACCCAAATTTAATTTTATGGTAATATTTGCAATTATGTTTGTTGTAGCTATTGCCGGGTACCTTGTAACACGCATGTTTAAACCATTAGAACCGCTTGGCGAAGGTTTAAAAATTACACCGAATATTTTTAAGAGTACCTGGAAAAATTTGTCAAGAGCAAACCAATCAAAAAAATTATTCTTGGCAATTTTGGCAATTAACTGGTTTTGGGTTGTTGCCGCAATATTACTTTCACAACTTAACAGCGTTACAAATTCTATTTTAAATCTTGAACCGCAAGTTTATACATTTTTAATAACGGTATTTTGTATTTCTGTCGGCATTGGTTGTTTGGCTTGCTACCGTTTAGTTAAAGCGGAAATCAGTATAAAGTATGTTCCTTTAACTACGGTCGGGATGTCCCTTTCCTTGCTTTTAATTGCGTTTATTTTAGCTTTAATACCTGATTTTGCTGCCCCTATAACTTTATCTTCTTTTTTGAGTTCGCCTTTTGGTATTGCTTTAACTATCGGTATAATTATGCTCTCAATTTGCGGCGGGCTTTATATTGTTCCGCTTAATGCACATTTACAGGCAATGCTTGCCGATAAATTCAAAACACGTATGCTTGCGACCTGTAATTTCTTAAATGCTTTCTTTATGGTTTTTGCAGGTATTATGGCTTATGCTTTACTTACGCTCGGGCTTGGCACACCGGCGATAATAACCGTTCTTGCTGCAGCAAACCTTATTATTGCAATTTACACTTGCACATTACTGCCTGACTATGTTTTAAGATCCGCGGCATATTTCTTTTTAAACAGTATTTATAAAATCAAATTAATCGGTATGGAAAATTATTCCAAAGCCGAAGGACCAACGGTAATTGTCGCAAATAACAATTCTTTTTTAGATCCGCTTTTGCTTGCTGCATTTTTACCGGAAGACATTGTCTTTATGGTTGATAGCACTATCGCAAAGCGTTTTTGGGTACGCATATTTTTAAAATATGTGCGCCATATTCCGGTGGACCCGACAAATGCTATCGCCGTAAAAACAATCATTGACCGCGTAAAAAAAGGAACAAAAGTTGTAATTTTCCCGGAAGGCCGCATGAGTACCACAAGCGGTATTATGAAAGTTTACCCGGGCCCAGCTATGGTTATTGAACGCTCCGGCGCACAAGTTTTGCCGATTTATATTCAAAATACACAGTACACAAGATGGTCTTATTACGGGCGCAAACTCAGGCATTTACCAAGCAATTTGGAATATGTAATAAATATTTTGCCACCCAGGAAATTAAATATTTCAAGCACTTTAAAAGGCCGTAACCGCCGTTATAAAGCAGAAGATGCCGTCTATGATTTAATGCTTGAAATGAAAGTAAAAAGTTTTAATTTACAACACACAATTTTCCGTTGTTTAATTGAAGCGGTGGACCTTGCACGCCGTTCCACACGTGCCTTGGAGGATATGACGCGTAAAACAGTATCTTTTGGAACTTTGCTTACAGGCTCATTTTTACTCGGGCGCAAATTTACAAGGTTTTCAAAAGAGGGTGAATTTATAGGCCTCATGCTACCAAATGTTAATGCAATTGCTTTAAGCATTTTCGGGCTTATGGCTTATGGGCGTGTACCGGCTATGATAAACTTTTCAGCAGGTATAAAAAACATTTTGCTTGCTTTAAAAGTCGCACAAATTAAAGTACTTGTAACTTCGCGTGCATTTATACAAAAAGCGGAACTTGGAAATATTATTGAAGCGATAAATCAAACAGATACAAAAATTATTTACCTTGAAGATATACAAAAAACTATAACTGCAAAAGATAAAATTTGGGCGGTTTTGCAAAGTGCTTTCCCCCACCAGGCATATAAGATGACTTGTAAGGACAGAAACCCCGATAAACCTGCAGTTGTTTTGTTTACAAGCGGTTCGGAAGGTGCACCGAAAGGTGTTGTTTTAAGCCACAAAAATTTAAATATGAACAGGTACCAAATGTCCAGTTTAATTCAAATGGGGCTTCAAGATAAATTCTTTAATGCTTTGCCGATGTTCCACAGTTTTGGTTTAGCATGCGGATTATTTATACCTATTTTAAATGGTGCCTCGGTATTTTTATATCCCTCCCCCCTACATTACAAAGCCATACCGGAACTTGTGTATGACAGAAACGCAAATGTATTTTTCGGGACTGATACATTCTTAAATGCCTACGGCAAACAAGCGCATCCTTATGATTTTTACAATATCAAATACATAGGTATCGGCGGTGAAAAATTAAAAGATGAAACTTTTGCCTTGTGGACTGAAAAATTCGGCATACGCATTTTGGAAGCATACGGTACAACCGAAGCAAGCCCTGTAGTTTCATTTAACACACCTATGTATTACAGACGCGGAACAGTCGGCAAATTACTCCCTTGCATGCAGGCACGCATTGAAAAAATTGAAGGCGTAAAAGAAGGCGGCCGCCTGTTTATTAAAGGCGATAATGTTATGCTCGGTTACTTAAAAGAAGATAAACCCGGCGTAATTCAAACACTTAAAGACGGCTGGTATGATACAGGCGATATTGTTGATTTTGACGGCGACGGCTTTGTTGTAATGAAAGGCCGTGCAAAACGCTTTGCAAAAATTGCCGGGGAGATGGTTTCTTTAACCGCGGTAGAAGCAGCAATGACGGAAATTTGGCCGGATATTAAACATGCAATAATTTCAAAACCGGATGCAAAACGCGGCGAACAACTTATTGCCTACACACAAAAACAAGATGCCGATTTAAAGGTTTTGCAACAAGCCTTAAAAGACAAAGGTTTCAGCGAACTTTGGATACCCAAAACCTTACGCATAGTTGAAGAAATACCTTTGGGCGGCACCGGCAAAACAGATTATATAAAACTGAAAGCCGATGAAATAAAAAACTTCGGGGAAGAATAAAATAAATCTAAAGCAAAAAAGGGTTGCCCAATCAAGTGCAGCCCTTTTTTACTTAGCAATTATTTCAATCATATTTATCTCCTAATTTTAGCATAGAATTAAGGATATAAGCAAAACAAAAATAACTGCTGATAGTGTTATGATTTTATCGTTCATAAATACCTCCTTTGGTTCTTACTTATATCTTATTAGTATTTGATTGCATATACCAGGGAAAAAAGA
>JAZRHA010000032.1:0-21777 GCA_045644515.1 Elusimicrobiaceae bacterium
CTTTTCTTTAATCTTATTAAAGAGAAATATAGCCACATTTTCGGTAGTAGAATTTGTAATAATTTTATTTAAAACTTTAAAGGATAAACTTTTGTTTAATTCGTATAAAAATTTTTCAACTTCACGGAAATCTACCAAAAAACCTTCTTTATTTAAAGGGCCTTTCAAAGTAATAATATACACAAAAGTATGGTCATGCAAAGGTTCATTTAAAGCCCCGTCATGATAATGCGAAGCACGGAATTGCGATTTAACGGAAATTTTTATATCTTTCATAAATTTAAGGCCTCCTTAGTTTCTTTGACTTCATGCACACGCAAAATTAAAGGGCAATTTGTTTTTGTTGCCAACTTGGCCGCTTTTAAAGAATTTTCCAAAGTTTTGCCAGTAAAACGTTTGCGCGAAGCACCAATAAGCATGGGCAAATTAAAATTATCAAAATAATTTAAATTTTCAAGTAAAAACCAATTTTCTTCGGCAGACTTACCGAAACCAAGGCCGACATCCAAAATTAAATTTTCTTCTTTAACACCGCAAGTTTTGGCTTGTTTAATTTTCTCTTTAAAAAACTCTGCAACATTTTCCAAATTTTTAATTTCGCCGGAGTGCATTAAAACAAGTTTTGCCCCGAAATCTGCTGAAATTTTAGCAATATTTTCATCTTTCAAGCTACTTACATCATTAACTATATTCGCCCCCGCCTCAAGTGCAGATTTTATAACGGGCAATTTATAACTGTCTACCGAAATTTGCGCTTTTGTTTTTCCTCTCAACAATTTTATAAAAGGTGTGGTTCTTTTGATTTCTTCATCCGGTGTAATTTCCACAAAGCCGGGCCGGGTACTTTGCCCGCCTATGTCAATAATACCTGCACCTTCACTAATTAAATTTTGTGCCTTGTTTAAAACATAATCTTGGGTAATTTCAACTTGTTCGCCGTCAAAAAAACTTTCCGGCGAAGTATTTAAAATACCCATTAAAGTTATTTTTGGCATTATACTTTTTGAATAAATTGCAAAAATTCGTTCCTGACTTCGTGTTTATTAAACACACCGCGCAAAGCACTTGTTACCATCTCGGCATTATGTTTTTGCACGCCGCGCGAACAAATGCACATGTGGCGTGCCTTGCAAACCACCATTACACCCAAGGGCTGTAAATATTTCATAAGGCTATCGGCAATTTGGGCAACCAATCTTTCTTGGATTTGCAAACGCCTTGCATAAACTTCCACCAAGCGTGCAAGTTTGGAAATACCTATAACTTTTTTATTCGGTAAATACCCAATACTTATAGTACCGAAAAACGGCGCAAAGTGATGTTCGCAAGTACTGTAAAATTCAATATCTTTTAAGATTACCATTTCCTCGCAAGAGCCTTCGGTAAAGGTTTTTAGAAGGGCGGCAGGATCTTTTTTGTATCCGCTGAAAAGTGTATCCCAACTTTTAACAATGCGCTTTGGGGTTTCAAGCAAGCCTTCGCGGGCAGGGTTTTCCCCGATATAAGTTATAATTTCGCGTAAATTTTGTTTTACTTTTTCTTCGCTTATTTTATTTTTAGAAACTTGTGCAGCTGCACGCTTAACCGCAAGTTTGGTTTTTGTTTTATTAATTTTAGGCATTGTTTAATATTCTCCTTACTGTTATTTTTGGGTTGAAGATAAAATAAAGTTTTTTTGTTTGTTTGCGTTTGCAAACTGTCAATTTCACTCAAGGTGGTTTTTGTATCGGTAATATATTTTACCGCATCGGCTTTTTTTAGCATTTTGGCATTTATATAAGCCTTTGGGGAAAGTGTGTAAAAATCAATCAATTTTGTATCAATTAAATTGGCCCCATTTGTTTCTAGGTGTATTTGATATTTATTTTTCTTTAAGAGTTTTAAAAGCGGTGTTAGATTTTGCTCTGTAGGTTCCCCCCCTGTTAAAACAACTGTTTTGCAAGGGTAAGCAGCAATTTTTTTAAGTATTTGTTCCGCAGTTAAATTGAAATTGGTTTTTTGCGCGTATTTTGTATCACACCACGGGCAACACATAGTGCAACCTGCAAGACGAATAAAAACTGCCGGGCAGCCGCTAAAAAAGCCCTCGCCTTCTACGGAATAAAAAATCTCATTAACCTTATATTTATTTGCGGATGACGCAGGCAGAGTCCTCATTTTCCCACAACTCCAAGGTTTTTAAAGTTAAATTTTTTTCTTTTAAAACTTGCACGGTTTTATCAAAAATATATTGGCTTAAATTTTCGGCAGTCGGATTTGGAACAAAATCATTTAAAAATTTATGGTCCGGCAAAATACTGTCAAGCAAAGGTTTTAAGATTTTGAAATCATAAATCATGCCGCTTGCTTGTACTGTACCTTCAATTTCAAAAACTACATGCCAAGTGTGGCCGTGCAGATTATGGCAATCGCCGTCATAATCCGGTAATTTATGTGCGGCTGAAAATTTACGCCTTATACGAAGTAACATTATTCTGCACCCTCTTCAATTTCAATTTTTTTATTTATTTCAGCACGAAGATGTAAAAATATTAAGTTTAGGTAAATTACAAAAATAATAATAGCAATCAAAGCACTCATGCCAATAATATGGAAAGGCAAAACAAATAAAACGAAATCAAGTATAAGCACAGGGCCTAGTAAGTATAAAGCCAAAATAAGCAATTTTTTAAAACCCAAATTAGCCCCGGTTGCTGCATTTATTATGAAAGCAACAATCAAAGCAATTATAGCAAGAAATATCAAGCGAAACATAAGTATAAGAAGAGCCGCTATCACAATAAGATAAGATAAAATTTTAACAATTTCATTTTTCTTTGTAAGTATTGTTTCCTTGGAAAATTCCCCTTCAAATTTTTCATCCATCGGAAATGCTTCCATACGTTTATTACCATGATTATAGGCATAAACTGTATTTTTATTTACATACATCAAAATATTTTCCTTTTGCATTTGGGTTGGATAGGCAGGCTCGGTTGAAGCAGTATCAAAAATAATTTTGTAATCTTGAAATTCTTTAAGGTTGATAACTAATCTTTCGTCGTTATTTGCAGTTATTACACCCTTGCTTATTTTGATATTCGGTACATAATTTGCCACCTTTTCCACACCTTCAGTGAGCGGTTGTTGCAATTTTACAGGTATATATATAGCCAAAAAGATAGTACCTAATACAAAAAGATATACCACAAAACAAAATGCTTTCCAAAGAGGCTCTTTTAAAGTTTGTAAATAAAACTTAATACTGTATAAAGTTTTGATTGGTGAAATAAAGAACATAATTCCTCCTGGATATTGTTTACTTTATTATATCATTTATATGATACAAAGTTCCGAATTATGTTCTTATACACACAAAAAGTGCTTACATATTTAAGATGATTTTTTATTTTTTGCGACATAAATAAAGTCAAATCGTGCGTGTTATCCGGCAAGTATTTTTGAGAAAATTTTAGTTTTTTCTTCGACGACGAGTACTAAGAAGAACGGGAGCGAAGCGACTCTCGGTACTCTAGGAAAAGAAAAACTAAAATTTACCAAAAAGAATTAGCCGACACAAAATGGAAATTGTAAATTTCCTTATATACTTTCAAATATGATAAAATATATATATTCCGGGATGGTGTAATGGTAGCACAAGCGCCTCTGGAGCGTTTAGCCTAGGTTCGAGTCCTAGTCCCGGAGTTTAACGCTGCAAACATTTACGGGGCATGGCTCAATGGTAGAGCGCTCGCTTTGGGAGCGAGAGGTTCCCGGTTCAAGCCCGGGTGCCCCGATTTTTTAGGGGGCCTTATGCCGGCAAAAATTTTTAAACAAGCAAGCATTTTACCTGCCTACACTCTATTTTTAACCAAGTCAGATTTTAAAACTTTAAAAATAAATAAAAATTTGCAAGTTCTTGTTTCAAAACCAATTAAAACACCTTTTGATTTTGACAGTTTAGTGCCTTCTTTAAATGTTGTTTATAAAAGCAAAGATGCCGCAGTTTTGGTACAATGTGCAGTCAAAACCGAACAGGGCTGGAGTGGGTTATATAAACTTTTTTACCTCTCAAAAAACTATAAAAAAACTTTCAGCAATTTAAAAGATAAATTTATTTCCCGTCAAACAGATACCGTTTTGCCGCGCCAAAAAGCCACTGCTTTTAAACTTCAAATAACTGTGCTTGGGCAAGCAAAAATAAATTTAATTACTGCCGCTTTAACTAATAAAAATATCAAACATAATACCGAACTTTCTTTGGAAAGTTTGGGTGTTAAAAATATTGAACTACCCATAAAACCAATAAGCCAAAAAGAATATAAAATTAAAAGTTTGCGTAATGAAATTTGCAGCCCCACAAGTTTAACAATGGCTTTGAATTATTTCGGTAAAAAAATTAATTTAGATGACACAATAAAAGGTGTTTTTGACCAGAGTGCAAAAATTTACGGCACCTGGCCTTTTAACACCGCCTATGCCGGGGAAAGGGGCCTTAAATGCTGCGTGGTACGTTGTTCTTCGCTTGCGCAAGCGGAAGCGGAAATTTACCAGGCGCGGCCTTTAATAATTTCCGTTGAATTTAAAAACAGCGAACTTAAAAATGCACCGGTAAAACAAACGGAAGGCCACCTGATTATTTTAACCGGACTTGATGAAAACGGCGATTTTATTGCCATGGATCCTGCTGCAAAAACTGCCAAAACCGTACGCAGAATTTATTCAAGGAAAGATTTGGCAAAAGTATGGCTTAAAAATAAACGCGGGCTTGCATACGCATTTGCTTATGAAAATTAAAACTTTTATCGCATTTTTACTGTGTTTTTGCTTAATTTCTTGCGCCCCAAAACGCAGTGAAAAGGAACTAACCCTTGCCCTTGCCGGAGAAACGGAAACACTTGACCCGGCCCTTTCTTATGACGGTATAACCCATGGTGTGCTTTTAAATGTTTATGACACAATTATCCGCTTTAAAGGTTCTTCAATAAATGAATTTGAACCTTTAATTGCAAGCCAAGTGCCAAGTGTGGAAAACGGGCTTATTTCAAAAGACGGCCTTGTATACACTTTCCCTATCCGCCAAGATATTAAATTTGCTGACGGTACCCCATTAACTGTTGAAGATGCAGTTTATTCTTTAAGGCGTTTTCTATTGACAGACACTTCCGGCGGACCTTCCGCCCTTTTGCTTGAGCCTATTTTGGACCTTAGTTCTACGCGTGATGAAAAGGGTAATTTGCAAATAACTTTTGACGATCTTAAAAATGCTATTTATGCCGACGGTAATAATTTAGTAGTCAAACTCAAAAAACCTTTTGCACCCTTTTTGGCAATTATGGCGCGCTGGTCCTATATAATAAATAGAAATTGGGCAATTGCGCAAGGTGCTTGGGACGGTACTGCAAAAACTATGGCTCAGTTTAATAATCCGGAAAAACAAAATTCCGCCTTATTTGATAAAGCAAATGGCAGCGGCCCTTTTATTATTGAGCGTTGGGATAAACCCAAAAAGCGTATATATTTAAAGGCAAATAAAAATTATTTTTTAGGTGCACCGAAACTTGACCGCGTTTACATTATCACTCTTGCCGAACAAAGCACTATGCGCTTAATGTTGCAAAGCGGGGAAATCGATATTGCGGAAATTGCCCCGTCCTTAACACCGCAACTTGAAGGCGATAAAAATGTCAAGGTCTATGACACTTTGCCGCGTTTGAAAACCGACCCGGTTTTGTTCTTTACCTTCAATATTAACCCGGAAAATAACCCGGATATCGGCAGCGGTAAACTTGACGGCAAAGGCATACCTCCCGATTTTTTTGAAGATAAAACTCTGCGCCAAGCATTTGCTTATGCTTTTGATTATGACGCTTTTTTAAACCAAACTATGCGCAGCAAAGCACCGCGTGCTTGTGGGCCTGTTCCGCCGAAACTTTTGCAGAACCCGGCACCTCAAAAGTGCTATGATTTAGATTTAGAAAAAGCAAAAAAACTTTTTAAAACCGCCGAAAACGGTAAAGTGTGGGATAAAGGTTTTAGTTTTACTTTAACAGTAAATTCCGGCAGTAATTTGCGAAAGTCTGCTGCTGAGATTTTAAAGAGAAATGTGGAAAGCATTAACCCCAAATTTAAAATTGAAATACGCGAAATACCTTGGGCAAATTTCCTTGAAAAAACCCAAAACCACAAGATGCCGCTTTGGGTACGCGGTTGGGTGGCAGATTACCCGGATGCACATAATTTTGCCTTCCCGTTCTTGCATTATAACGGGCGTTATGCAATAGCGCAAAACTATAATAACCCGGAAATTACTAAACTCATTGAGCAGGCAAAAATTGAAACTTCCCCCAAAAAACGTGCCGAACTTTACAGCGATTTACAAGCTTTAAACCACGATGAAGCCACCCAAATTTATACAGTTTACTCCCCCGGTGTTTGGGTTTTACGCAGCGAAGTTAAGGGCTTTTTGGATAACCCTGTTTTCCTTGGAATTTTCTTATATCCGCTATATAAGTAGGTTTTTCTGCTACTTTATTTGTGTGCTATCAGTGTTTTTTGGAATAATTTTAATTTCCCTTTAGCATAAAGTCATACCAATAATGTTACCTAGCAAGTATTTTTGAGGAAATTTTAATTTTTCCGCGACGAAGAGTACCGCGAAGTAGAGGAGCGTAAGCGACGTATCGGTACTTTAGGAACGGAAAAATTAAAATTTACCGAAAAGAATTAGCCGGCACAAAATTTAAATTGCAAAACATTCCTGCCCATTTGACACGCGCGTGATATTATGATTAAATATATTATATATAAGCAGTGGGGTGTATTATGTCCAATATTGACAAAAACTATGAAGATTTTTTAAAGTCCTTACAGGAAGATAACAGTAGTTCACTAGAAAGTTTCCCTTTTAATGAAGATTTTGATATTGAAAAATTTATTAAAACTACTGAAGCTCCTGCACAGGAACCCGTGCAAATGCCTACACAAGACACCCCTGTTCAAACTGCTGTTAAACAACCCCTCCCTACCGCTGAACAGATAAATAATACCGGGGAAAATGCACATTCACTCCTCAATGAAAATGAGCAACAAGTCAGTTTTGAAACAGGTGGAGATAAAAATTATTCAATAAAACGTCTTGAAGAAAAATTGAGTGACCTTCAACAACGTTTTGACGAAGCAAATGATGCCAAAGAAGAAGAATCTGCTTTCGCCGCAGAATTGAATAAAGAAGACGAATACGAAACACAAACAGAGCCTGCAAAAAGTGATGAAGAATTTTTCTCAAATATATCTTCCGCAATACAGACTTTGAAGGGTAGTTTGGACAATATAGTCAATACACGCCTGCGCTACGAAGAAAATTTAATTAGGCAAGACCAAACACTAATCACCCGTTTGAAAGAAAAAACTAACCGCCTAAAAGCAATAAACTTAGCTTTAAATAGTGAAGTTAAAAGGTCCAGAAGTGAAAAACTTGAATATTTGCGAAGATCTGCAGAGCAAACTAAAGAACTTTTGTCCCTTCGTATGCAACTTTCCCATGCGGAAGAACGAACAAAACAAGGGGATTTTAAAGTTTCCGGCTTAGAACAACAAATTACACTGCTTACTCAGGAAAAGAATTTGGTGGATGAAGAAATTTCCAGAATAAGGCAAGAAAAATTGACTTATTTGCAAAATTCCGCAGAACAGACAAGAAATATAATGCAGCTGCGTCATCAACTCGCCGCAAAAGAGGAAGCTTTAAAACAAGAAGAAGTAAAAGTAAATTTCCTGGAACAACAGTTAAAAAGTGTTGAGGCCGCCCATCAAGCTTTGCAAAGAGAAAAGCAAAATTCGGAAATTCAGAAATCTGAAACAGAAAGGACTTTGCTTTTGCAAAAAGAAGAGATAAATTCTTTAATTAATCAATTAGCGCGCAGCAAAGATGAACTATTACAAAAAAGTGAAAATGCCACCAATTTGCGTCAACAACTTTTAAATCTTCAACTCTTCCCTGAACAAAATAAAAACGATATGGATGCTTTTGCTGTTAGGCAGGAGGAAATACTAACTCCGTTAAAATTATCTCAACAGGAATATGAGCAAAAAATTGCATCTTTAAGGGCGGAACAAAGTGCCGAACTGCAGTTGCTAAGGACAAAAGCTTTACAACAAGAAACAGCATTGCGTGAAGAACTCCATAGGACAGAAGCAAAATACCGCCAAGAAGAAAGTTTTGTAAACTCTTTAAAAGCACAAATAGAAAATCTTGAGAAAAATTTGAGATCATTAGAAAAAGAAAACAGCGATTATAAAAATACATCAGAAAATTTAATAAAAGAAATCAATTCAATCAAAGAAAACAACCAAAATGAACTAAATAACTTAAAAGAAACACTTACAAAAGCTCAAAATTCTTATGAAAAGCAGCAAGAACTGTTTAATAATTTAGAAACGCAGTACAAAAATGCACAAAGGGAAAAATATTATTTAAGCGAAGAAATTAAGAAAATTATTATCCAAAAAGATAATGCTTTGCTCCAAAATGAAAGATATCTCTCAGAAATAGAAAGTTTAAAGAATGCACAAAGTGACATAACTGAAGATTTAAAGAAAGAAATACAAGCCCTATTAGCAAGCAAAAATGAAATTACACAAGAGTTAAATGCTTTAAAGCAAAACCCAAGTGTAAATTCAAATCAAATACAACAAACAAAAAATAATTTACAAGAAAATAATAATGCTTTGGAAATATTAAAAACCCAGATGGCTACTTTAATTACTTCTAAAGATAATATTGACAAAGCTCTCCTAGAAGCAAGAGAAGAAAAACTTAAATTGCTTAACAAATTGGATGAGCAAACAAAACAATTAAATGACTTCCAAACCAATTATCAAAATGAATTGTTAACTCTAACTAGGGAAAAAGCTGCAGATAAGCTAGAAGCAGAAAGAAAAATAAAAGAATTAGAAAACAAACTAAAAGCAGATCAAGAAACTATTGCATCTCTAGATAGGCAACTTCAAGAAGCTAAAAGCGGTTCATATAATATAGACAATGGAAATGAAAGGTTAGATAAAGAAATCAAGAAGAATCAAGAACTTACCCAAGAACTTGAAAAAGCAAAAAATATATTTAATCAAGATACCTTTTTATTGGAAGAGATTAAAGCCCAATATTCCGAGTTACGGGACAGAAATCAGATTTTAGAACAAGAGCTTGCAAAAACAAAAGAAGAAAATGAACAGATAGAGCAAGAACGCCAAAATTACAAACTCCAAGTAGAAGAACTTCATAAACAACTGAATGAAGTAAAAGCAGAGCTATTGAAAGGACAAGAATTTACAAAACAATTATCAGAACAAATCAACAAATTAAGGGATGTAAATACCACTTTAAATAATGCTTTACAACAAATGCAACAACAGAAGATTGACGCTCTAAATACTACAGCCAAACAAACACAAGAAATTTTGGAACTGAAAGAGCAATTAAAACACTTACAAGCAGATTCCAAATCTTTAAATTTCAATCAAGGTACGGTAAGCGTAAATTCCGAGCATCAAGCTAAAATTCAAAGCCTGGAAGAAGAACTTAGAAAAGTATCCGCAATATGTTTAACCCAAACTAAGGAAATTAATGATATAAAAACGGATAATTTACGTTTAAAAACTGTAGCAGAAGAAAAGTTACTTTTACAAAATCGTTTCAATGCATTGCAAAGAAATGTTACACTAATGACAGAACAGCTAAAAATCTATAAAGATAACATTAAGACAAATACTTTAACCAAAGTGAAAGCGACAGCGTTGGCAGTACAGCTCGAACGAGTGAATAAAGAAAAAGAAAATTTAAAACAACAATTAGAAACTGCAAAGATTAAACTAGAGGAAGCTGCAGCTCGAGAAAGAAAGACGAGTGAAGAACTGGATAATATGCGTCAAGCTTTAAAGCAAAATGAAGATAACATTGCCAGGTTGAAAAGTGAAATCACACCTCTAGCGCAGAAAACATCTGTTGAAAATAAGTTATCACAAGATGTTAAAACAACTACTGATATAACCAAGGATGAAGATTTCTGGAAAGATGCTATGAAGGAGACTTCCGAAGAAGCAAAAATATCCGAAGAAGATATAAAAATCAATGATGATAAAATGAATTCTTCCGCATTAGAGTTTACACTAAATAATTCTTTGAAGGAAATTGTCAATAATCAAAATGAAGAGATACAAGATATTGTTCCTCAAAATAGCCCTACAGATTATAACACGGATAAAAATATCTCAGAAAAACAAGAAGATGAAGGAACTACGTTTTTAGAAAACACCATACCTATTCAAACAGTAGAAGAAATTGATATTTCCGAACAAGAAATAGACATAGAAAGTCTATTTAAAGATGACGAAACATCAAAACATACTATAGACCTATCTACAGGTGATGAGAAAATAACAGTTGAAGAAGTAAAATCTACGGATATAAATGAAATCAGACTTAAGGTTAATACAAATGACAAAAACCCCAAACAAGATTTTAACACATCACCTTCAGAAAATACTTTTACAGACCATTCTATAAGGAGAAGTGTCATCAGCAGACGCCCTTATGTAAGAAATCCGATAACATCTTTTAGTAAAGATGAAGAATATTCTGATTTCTTAAAAAAGACTAAAAGTTTATTTTATAGAATTAAATGGTCACTTTTTAAGGATTGAAAATGAAAACTTTATCTATAGCAATTTTATACGGTGGTAAAAGCACCGAGCATGAAGTATCCGTTCATTCCGCAGGAGATGTATGCCTTGAACTGCAAAGAAAACACAATATTTTGCCTATTTTTATTTCTAAAACCGGGCAATGGTTTTTGCAAAAAAAATGTGGTTTTAAAACGAAAAATGACATTGAAATTTACCCCTTAGTTGATGGAAATTTACTTGATAAAAAAGGTAAAAAATACAAAATAGATTTATTTTTCCCTGTTTTACACGGTACTTTTGGGGAAGACGGATGTATACAAGGTTTATTTGAAACGCTTAATTTGAAATACATAGGCTGTAAGGTTTTGGCATCTGCAATCGCGATGAATAAAGAACTTTCAAAAGAAATTGCAATTAAATCTCAAATACCTGTTTTGCCTTGGTTTTCCCTAAATAAAAATGATAAACTAGATAGAAAAATAATTTTACGAAATGCCAAAAAACTCGGTTATCCCATTTTTGTTAAACCAAACAGTTTGGGTTCCTCAGTCGGTATAACAAAAGTAAAAAAGGAAAGTGAACTTTTACCGGCAATTAAAAATGCTTTTAGATTTGAAAATCATATTCTTATTGAAAAGGGGCTGGATAATGCACGCGAAGTCTTTTGTGCTATTATTGAAACCGCACCGGGAAAATTTAAAACCTCCGCTTGCGGAGAACTGATTAAATCAGAAAGTGAGTTTTTTGATTATGAAACTAAATATCATAATCCGCATGGTTGTGATATGGAGATACCATCTAAATTGCCTAAAAATATACAAGAAAAATTACAAGAATATACTAAAAAATTCTTTATCGCTTTGGGTGGGACTGGCTTATCCAGAATAGATTTTTTAATTTCAAAAGATGGTAAAAAAACCTACTTTTCAGAGATAAACACCTTACCGGGGCTTTCAAAAACAAGCCTATTTCCTAATTTGCTTAAAGAAGAAGGCTTGCCTTATACAAAACAACTTGATATTTTAATTAGAACTGCTTTAACAAGGAATTAGAATGAAATACACAAAAATAAAAAACTATTTTAAAGATTTTAATTTCATAATTTATTTAATTTTAGTTCTTTGTCTACTCGGATTATTTAGAAATATAGTATTCTTAAATAATTATCATGCGCTAGGGCAAGACGTAAGCAGTGTCTTTAAAGCGATGATATCATTATACTTTGCCCAAATACTATTAATTCTTTTAAAACGATGGCAAGTCTTTTTTATTTCCCTGATTCAGGTAATATTTTGTATATATGTTTATCCGGATTTTTCAATTTTGCCTTTTAGCGCAGTTCTAAAATTTATATTTTTTGACCGCCTAACAGAAGGTAATTATGCTTGGGCAAATTTCATAAACTTTATGTTTATTTCATTTGGTTTTAGCATAGAAATAATCAAAACATATTTGCTTTACATTTACTTTCCGCGCAATAAGAAATAAAAGAATTTTTTACTATCTCACCTAATTACACTTAAAGAAAGTGTTATAAAGAAAATTTAAGGAAATATTTTTTATTTATATCGTAGTGACTTATTTTTTTATACTACAATATATTGTGTAATTTAAGTAAGAACGTTTTAAAAAAATAAACATGAATAAAAAAGCATTTACTTTATCGGAATTATTAATTGTAGTTTTAATTATCGGAGTTTTAGTAGGTATTGTTTTGCCGCGGTATAAATTAACAATTGAAAGAACTAAAGCGGCACAAGTGTTATCTTTAGTAGCAAGTTTTTCCGACGCAGAAGATAGATTTTATACAACACATGGAGACTATACTTATAATTATACTGACCTGGATTTAGAATTACCTTCTAAAAAACTGCAACTTGCCGTAGTAAAAAAACCCAAACCTGTTATGATATAAATGGTTGGAGTTTTGAAATATTCAGATCAAATCCAAAAGGTAACCCGGTATCTGTTGAAGCTTACAAAGAACCTGTAGTTATTACTTCTTATTTTGAAGAATCAAGAAGAAATTCTTATGGCAAATTAACTTGCTATGCAAAAACTGGATCTTTAGAAGCTTTTGGACATAAGTTATGCAAAGCATTGGGCGGTAAAAAAAATTGACGGGCAAACAAATTATTATTATCTTGACAGATAATTTTTTATCAAAAAGTTCAATTAGACTATAAATTTTATTATAATTAAATATCTTTTTTATAAATACGGTAAGTTTTGGTTTTGTAGCAACCGGTTTCTTGTACGACGGAAATTATCCCTTTATTATCTTCCAAAAGCCAGGACAGTTCAGCTTTATGCCAGCCTTTTTTAACAGATTTATCAATGATTTCATTGACAACCAATAGTTCTAACCCCCGTCCGCGGTGATTTGGGTGTACACCGAGCATAAGCATACGGCAGTCATCCATATTGAAATATGCTTTTATTGCTTTGAAAATTTTGCTGATACCAATATTTTGTTGCCATTCTTTTAAAACTTTATTAAAATTAGGCACACATATTGCAAAAGCGGCGACTTCACCTTTTACTTCACAGATAGTTGTCATTTCAGGTTTAACTATTGTTTTTAATTCTTTCGCGGTTTGTTTTATTTCTGCGTCGCTTATCGGCACGAAACCCCAATTTTGAGCCCAAGATTCATTATAAATTTTGCAAATTTTATCCACTTCTTCATCAAAATTTCTTAAATTTATAGGCCTAAAACTTATATCCTTATTTTTTCTAAAACGCGCTATAAGTTTTTGCATACGCAGGCTCATTTTTTCTTTATCTGTTCGTTCAAAAGCAACTAAATCTTTAGCTTTTTCAAAACCGCAGCTTTTGATAAGCTCGTCATAATATGCATAATTATAAGGCATCATTATAAAAGGATCTTTATCAAAATTATCAAGCAAAACCCCACAAGTATGATTAGTGCTTGGGTTTACAGGGCCTTGTATTGTAGTGTAACCCCTTTTATAAAGCCAAACAGAAACAGCAGTAAATAAAGAATTCGCCGCGCGAGTATCATTTATACAATCAAAGAAACCAAAAAATCCGGTTTTATCCTGCCAATGTTTATTATGTGCAGTATTTGTTAAAGCACAAATTCGGCCGATTAATTCATTATCTTCATAAAGTAAAAAAAGGGCCCTTTCATTATTTTGCCAGAAAGGGTCTTTAGTTAGAAGTTTTATGATATTACTTTTTAAATCAGTTATATAATGAGGGCAACCTTTATAAAGTTTAAAAGGAAAGTTAACAAACTCTTTTACATTTTGTGTTTCAATAACTTTTAACATTATTTTATTATACCAAGTTCACGCCCGGCCTTGGTAAATACTTCAATAATTTTATCTATTTGCTCATCAGTATGGGTAGCCATTAAAGTAACGCGCATCATGCACCTGTTTGGCGGAACGGCAGGCGGAATAACCGGCGTTGTAAATATACCGCCTTCTAAAGTTGTGCGCCACATTTTGAAACAAGTATCCATTTCTCCGACAAAAACAGGTACTATCGGTGTTTGTGTCTTTCCGATATCAAAACCTGCTTTTTTAAAACCTTTTTTAAGGCGCTCTGAATTAGCCCAAAGTTTATCTTTACGGCTCATATCGTCACTTATCAAATCTATTGCACGGGAAATTGATGCAACTGACGCCGGCGGAAGTGCGGCAGAAAATATTTGGCTCCTTGCACTATGCCTTATATAGTGAATAATACCAGCATCCCCCACTACAAAGCCACCAACGCTTGCAAAAGTTTTTGAGCAAGTGCCTACAACCAAATCAACTTCTTTATGCAAATTAAAATATTCGCAGGTACCACGGCCTGTTTTACCTAAAACGCCGGTTGCATGGGCATCATCAACAACAATTCTTGCGCCGTATTTTTTTGCTAGTTTAACAATTTCCGGCAAATTGCAAATATCACCTTCCATGCTAAAAACACCGTCTACAACAATAAGCTTGCCCTTGTCTTCCGGTATTTTGGAAAGAACTATTTCCAAGTCCTTCATATCATTATGTTTAAAGCGAACCATTTCCGCTTCGGAAAGTTTTACGCCATCTAAAATGCTTGCATGGTCAAGTTTATCAACTATGGCGACATCGCCCTTCCTAAGCAAGCTTGAAATTACGCCCAAATTCATCTGATATCCTGCAGAAAATATTAAACCTGCTTCTTTACCTTTAAATTTAGCAAGTTTAGTTTCAAGTTCTTCAGCGGCAACAGTATTTCCGTTTAAAAACCTTGAACCTGCAGAACCGGTACCATATTTTGAAACGGCCTCAAGTGCAGCTTCCTTCATTTTTGGGTCATTAGCAAGGCCTAAATAATTATTGGAACCGGCCATAATATATTTTTTACCTTTAAGCATAACTTCCGGCCCTTGCGCTGAAGATATGGGCTGGAAATAACCGTAAATGCCAAGTTCCATTAAACGTTTTGCATCTTTAAAATTTCTGCACTTTTCAAATATATCTGCCATAATTTTACCTATAATAAATATTGTACCTTATTGTAAAGCCATTTTGTTAATTAAATTTGTTGTAGAACGCCCTTTAACCAAAGGGAATAAAACTACACGACCTGCAAATTGTGCACCTACTACTTCCTTATTTTTATAATCAGCCCCTTTGACTAAAACATCAGGTCTAACAATTTTAATAAGTTCAAGCGGTGTATCCTGGCTAAATAAGCAAACGGCATCAACTGCACCTAAAGCTGCAACCACCAGCGCGCGATCAGCTTGCTTATTTATCGGGCGTTTTGGGCCTTTTAATCGTTTGATAGAGGCATCACTGTTTAAACCAAGCACCAAAATATCCCCTTTACTTTTGGCAAATTCTATACTACTTACATGGCCGGCATGCAAAATATCAAAACAACCGTTTGTGAAAACAATTTTTTTGCCTTCCGCTTTTGCCTTTTTTATAAAAGCGGCAAGTTTTGCACGTGTCATTATTTTATTTTTTGCCTTCATTTAAAATTTCCTCTACTAAAGCAGTATTTGTTTGGCCTTCTTGGAATTTTTTATTTTGTAAAATAAGTTTATGGAAATCTAAAGTATTTTTAGGCCCTTTAATTCTAAATTCACTCAAAGCCCTTCCTGCGCGTTTTAAAGCCTGTTCCCTATCGGGCGCGCTGATAATAAGTTTAGCAAGTAAACTGTCATAAAAAGAAGGTATTTCATAGCCGGAATATACTGCGCTGTCAACACGCACACCCAAACCGTCAGGCGTATGGAAATAAGCAATAAGCCCTGAGTTTGGCAAAAAGTTTTGCTCAAAGTCTTCGGCATTAATTCTAAATTCTATTGCATGGCAAGTAATTTTTTGTGCATCTGCCTGCATTAAAGTTAAGGGCTGGTTTTGCGCAATTTCAATTTGCATTTTAACAAGGTCAATGCCGCCGCAAACAGCTTCCGTTACTGGGTGTTCAACTTGTAAGCGCGTATTAACTTCCATAAAGTAAAAGTTTTTATTTTCGTCCATCAAAAATTCAACTGTACCAACACCACTATATTTTGCCTGTTTTACCAAAGCCACTGCCGCGGCAATAAGTTGTTTGCGTATTTCCGGCGTTACAAAAGGGGAAGGTGATTCTTCAATTAATTTCTGGTTTTTACGCTGCATGGAACAATCGCGTTCTGTAAATGCAATTACATTGCCATAAATATCTGCGGCAAATTGTACTTCTATATGACGTGGATTGATTAAAAGTTGTTCAAAATAGACATCATCATTATTAAAAGCAATTTTGGCCTCCGCTTTTGCAGTTTCAAGTGCAGTTTCAAAGGTATCTTCGGTTTGAGCTATTCGCATACCGCGCCCACCACCGCCAAGTGCTGCTTTTATCATTAATGGGAAACCAATTTTCTTGGCTTCAAGTAAAAAATTATCTTTTACAATTCCGCTGCTGCCTTTTACGACTGGTACACCTGCTTTGATTGCAAGCGCACGCGCCTGGGCTTTTTGGCCGAGTTTTGAAATGGCCTCAGCACTAGGGCCTATAAAATCAATACCGGCAGCGGTAACCTCTTTGGCAAAATCTGCATTTTCTGACAGAAAACCATAACCGGGATGTATTGCATCTGCTTTCGTTATTTTTGCAGCGGCGATAATTGCGTCAATATTTAAGTAACTTTCTTTACTTGCAGCCGGGCCAATACAAAGCGCTTCGTCTGCGGCTATAACATGGGCGGAAGTTTTATCTTCTTCTGAGTAAACCGCAACGGTTTTAATATCCATCTCTTTTAAAGTGCGGATGATCCTTAAAGCTATTTCCCCACGGTTTGCAACTAAAATTTTTGTGTATTTTTTTTCTTTCATAAGTTAATCAATAAAAAATAAGGGTTGGTTATATTCAACGGCGGTATCTTCTTTTATAGATATAGATTTTAATATTCCGGCTTTTGGGGCAAAAACATCAACCGTTTTTTTATGGCTTTGCACAACACCTAAAAATTGGCCTTTTTTTAGAGCCATGCCCTCTTCAAGTTTTGCTTTTTCTTTACTATTTTTTGATTTATAAATACCTATAGCCGGTGCAAGTACCTTTGTTAATTTGGAAGTATAACTGTTAAAAGCGGTTTCCGCACTTCTAAATTCTACGGTGACAGTACCCTTTTTACAAATCAACTCCTGCAAATCTGTTGTTTTTGCCCATTTTATAAAGTCATATAATGTTGCTGTATCCATATATTAAATAATAGCATTTTTTGAGATAATAAAATATGCTTTTTATATTCTTAACAGATTAATGATTTTGTTGTTTAACTCCGTTTAATAATCCCTGTCGTTTCATATTCATCCACAGAGTATTTTTTAACTTGTCTTTCGGTTTTAACAAATTAATTATATCTTTATGGCCTTTATTTTCTGCTATAGAAAGGGCCGTATCACCATTTTTGGCAACAACATTTACCTTAGCACCATTATCAAGTAAAAATTTAACAATATCAGTATTTCCATAGTAACTTGCCAACATTAAGGGAGTTATACCTATTTTGATTTTTATATTAATATCAGCTTTATTATCAAGCAGTACTTTCGCTATTTCCAAATTACCGGAACGACTCACAATATGTAATGCCGTGCTATTATTGATTATTGCATTAACATCAGCCCCATCGGCAATCGCTTGATTTACTAATTCCAAATTCCCCTGCTTTGCGGCAGATAATAAATCGTTATTTACTTGCTGCGTTGTTTTCGCGCCATATTCTTCTAACAAATGAATCATATTTCCAAGTTTACTATAATTTTCGGCTGTTGCAATAGCGGTATTACCTTCATCATCTTTAATATTAATATCTGCACAATGGTCTAATAAGAGTTTAGCAATTTCTATGGATCCGACTCTTACTGCTATTATCAATGGCGTATAACCGTATATTTTGTCCTTTATATTTATATTTGCCCCGTTATCAAGTAATAATTTAACCATTTCTTTATTCTTACTGGCAACAGCCAACATCAATGGAGTATTTCCTTTAAATTCTGAACTAAGAATGGCAATATCTTTTATCAATTTTTCCGCCAAAAGAACATCTGAAGGATATATAATAGCATTGAATAAAGCTTCAGTATTTTTAATGACTTTTTTCTGGTCTAGTGCCTTAAAAAAGTTAACAATATCTTTATTCCCTACTGCTATGGCCGTTAACACTGCTTCCTGGGTAGGCATCGCGCCATTAATAACTAGCATTTTAATTATTTCTAAATCTTGTGTTCCGACGGCAAAAGACAATACGGATAATTTATTTTGTCCGTTCATTACGGTATCATTTACATTAGCACCATAATTAAGTAATAATCTAATTATATCTTTATTTTTGTACGGAATAGCTAGGGATAAAGCCGACATTGAGGTCTGAGTTCCACTTTTTTCATTGTATATTGTGCCAATAATATTTATATCTGCGCCATTTTGCAATAATAATTTTGTTGCTTCCAAATTGTTGCTTACAATTGCTGCTGCTAAAGGGGATAAATTTTTCATTCCTTTTCCATCTAATCTGGGATCTGATAAATGTGTTTTTGCGTTTACTTTTGCTTTATTATCAAGCAACAATTTCATAACTTTAATATAATTTTGCTCTATTGCACCGATAAGAGGGGAAACACCGCTAAATTCAACATTTGGGTCTGCTCCGTAATCAAGTAATAACTTTACTGATTCAAATGTTTCTTCTTCCTTATCCGACGACATCGCAGCTAGTATCGGGCAAAAATTATCCTTATCGGATTTAATATTAGGATCTGCCCCTTTTTCAAGTAAAATTTTTGCTATAGTTAAATAATTTTTATTACCGGTCCGCGCATATTTATATATAACTTTCGTTAATATAGAATCCGGTAAAAGTTTAATGTTTGGGTCCCCGCTATGGTCAAGTAATAATTTTGTTAATTCTATATTTCCAGAATCAGCTGAAAAAAACAAAGGTGTTTCCTCTTTTTCTTCGTTTTTTTCTTTAACAATTATTTTAGCGTTTGGATTTGCACCATTATCCAGTAAAAGTTTTATAATTTCTGTATTTGCTTTATTAATAATTGCCACCATTAGCGGTGTATATCCTTTGGAATCTGGCTCTTCAATATTAACGCCTCGATTTATTGCTTTTTGCACCAATTTTATATCATTCCTTGCAATTCCCTTTAGCAATTGGTTATCCGGCGATCCGCAAGCAATAAATAACAAAGAAAGCAACAATATCAAAAATAAACTTTTTATTTTCATATGCAACTCCGTTTAATCTTAAATATTTTTATTTAATCAATTCTAAAATTTGTTTGGCAAGTTCTTGCGGTTTTTTGTTTTTAAAATCTTCTTCATTTAAAGATTTGAAAATTTGGCCCGGTTTCTTGTTTTGGCAGAAAATATCAAAAAGATCTTCTGTTTTCTCTAAAGTAAAAGTGAGCTCTTGGTTATTTTTAACTGTATAGGGTAGGACTCTGGCTGTATGCAAAAATATATTTGCTTTCGCTAAATTCTTTGAAACAATTTTTTTAAACTCTTTACTGTCTTTAACTAAAATCTGTTGATATGGCACATCATACAATTGGTCATTTATTAAAGTAATTTTTGCACCGCAAATATGCAAGAAATCTGCAAGTGTTTTGCCAAAATGTGCATTTATACCTGCGGTTAAATAAAATTCACCGCATTGTTCTTTAATATTGCCACTTGTAATTAAAATATTTTTACCTTTTAATTTATCTTGAAATTTTAGAAGTTTTTCAAGCTCACTGTAAATTAAATCAATATCAGGCAAAGCACCTTTTGGGGTATCCATTACAACTGCTCCGCGTTTCCGTAAAGCGGAAATATTTGCTTGCGTTGCCGGATTAAACCACATACCTTGGTTCATTGCAGGTGCTATTAACAAGGGTTTTTGCCAAGCACATAAAACAGATGTTAATAAATTATCTGCTATGCCATGGGCAACTTTGCTGATAGTTTGCGCAGTTGCCGGGGCAAGCAAAAAGATATCGCCATCTTCAGCTAGACTTTTATGCTTTTCATCAAATTTTTTAGGGTTAAATTGCGAAGTTAAAACTTCCGTTTTTGCCAAGGTTTGAAGTGTGGTCTTTGTAATAAAATGTAAAGCATTTTCACTTGCAACAATACGAAAACGCACACCCTGCTTTTTAAGACGCGAAATTAATGGACAAATTTTAAAACAGGTTAAAGCACCGGTCAAACCAAGCACTATAGTTTTACCTTCAAAAATATTCACTATCTCTCGTTTTTTAGCCATGTAGGTATTATAACAAATATATAAATACCGAGCAATATACTATGTGATAACTTGGGAGTTTGAACAAAAGCGTACAAAAACATTTTGTGCGACGCAGCAAATTTAAGATGATTTTTTATTTTCTCTTTGACGACGAGTACCAAGAAGAACGGAAGCGAAGCGACTCTCGGTACTCTAGGAAAAGAAAAATAAAAAAGGGCTTAAATTTGCAAGAATATGCACACTAAAGGACAAAATTCGTCAAAATAAAAAATCCCCGAGTGTTTTAAAAACTCGGGGACTTATGTATCAAACTGCTATTAGTTTACACCGTGCATCCACTTGCGCACTTTGCCTGCCATAACCCACATAATAATACCAAAAGCAATAGAGCAAACAGCAGGAACTGAGAATAATGTGGTCAAACTCCAAGTATCATAGTAACTTGCAAGTTTACCGGCAAGTAAATTGCCTACGAAACTTGCCGCAAGCCATACACCCATAAATAAGGACATAAATTTTGCAGGAGCAAGTTTAGTTACCATTGAAAGTCCGACAGGTGATAAACATAATTCACCCATGGTGCAGAAGAAGTAACAGAACACAAGCCACAATGCACTTACCGGGCCTTGTGAAGCATAAATGCTTGCACCGACAGCGATAATCATAAATGCTATACCCTGCAAGAATAAACCCCAACCGAATTTAACCGGAATTGACGGGTTTTTATCGCCCATCTTGATCCACATTTTTGCAAAAATAGGGGCAAAAATTACCACACAAATCGGGTTAACAGCTTGGAAATATGAAGCTTTTAATTTGATAGGTCCAAGTGTTAAGCGCGTTGCTTCATCTGCAAAGAAGTTAAGAGAGGACCCTGCCTGCTCAAAGAAAGCGAAGAAGAAAACCGCAAAGAACACGAAAGTGAAAATTGCTTTAATCTTATCCCATTCTTCCGGGGTTAAAGGTTTATTATCTACGTGGTCAACTGCTTTGGCATCAGTAACTGGATATAAGCCGATTTCACCGAGATATTTCTTTTGTGAAACCAAATACCAAATAAGACCGATTACCATACCCGTACCTGCTGCCATAAAACCGTATTTCCATTTATATGCTTCAGCGATACTGGCAATATTGTCCGGCTGGCCTAAGAAACCGCAAACGAAAGGTGCAATAAAAGCACCAACGTTAATACCCATATAGAAAATGGTAAAACCGCCGTCACGGCGCGGATCTTTTGGCGGATAAAGTTCGCCGACAATTGTTGAAATGTTTGGTTTAAAGAAACCGTTACCTAAAATAATCAAAGTAAGGCCGGTAAATAAAGCAATTTTAGGATCAATAAGTTCATAAGAAGCAAGGGTAAATTGACCTAA
>JAZRHA010000033.1:0-1861 GCA_045644515.1 Elusimicrobiaceae bacterium
CTGTGCAGATAGTTCTTTTCCTTCTATCGTCATTTTTGCTCCTTCATCCCTTACTTTTCTTGCGAAAAGCCCACCGCCCTGTATTAAAGCATTTTTTCTTCCTTTTGTCAAAATTTTCTGTTTTTAATAGAAAATTGACAAAGTAAACGAAAACAGTTATAATATTCTTAATTCCAAAATACGGAGGGGAAAATGCTTTCCGCCAAACAACGCAAAATTTTAGAAATAGTGGCAAAAAAACCACAAATAACGCTGGCTGAACTTGCCAAAGAATTGGGCTTAAAATCTGTCAGCACCGTGCACACACATATTCAAAATTTAATTAAAGAAAATTTTTTGGAACGCCGCGGCCACACTTTAATCTGCACAAACCGCGATGTCAATGAGTTTACACCTATTCCGTTTTACGGATTTGCACAATGCGGGGACAGCGATATTTTCGCCGAAGAAAATATTGTGGACTATGTCAATATGCCCACCAAATTTTTGCCGACACCTACACACGATTTATTTTTTATGCGCGCAAAAGGTGATTCTATGGAGCCGTTTATCAATGACGGCGATTTGCTTATGTTCCGCAAAACAAACGGCACTTTGCCGCCTGTAAACAGCGTTGTTTTATGCCGCAGGGGGGAAGGTTTAAAAATTAAGCGTTTGAGCAAATTTAACGGCGAAAACGGCACCGGCTACCGTCTTGTATCTGATAACAAAGCCAAATATGAGCCGTTTGTTGCAGACGACACCGTCCAAATTTTAGGCAAACTTGTCAAAATGAATTAAGAGGATATTTATGCAAAAAGACTTACAATTTTTACTATACACTACCCCAAGCGAAGATATTAAAATCAACGCAGTTATCAAAGACGAAACCCTTTGGTTAACACAAAAAGCTATGGCTGAGTTGTTTGGGGTTAATATTCCCGCAATTTCTAAACATTTGGCTAATATTTACGACGAAAAAGAATTACAGGAAGAGGCAACTGTTTCCAAAATGGAAATAGTTCAAACCGAGGGAAATAGACAAATAAAAAGAACTACCATATTTTACAATCTAGATGCCATTATTTCCGTTGGATACAGGGTTAATTCAGCGCGTGCAACGCAGTTCCGCATCTGGGCAACAAAAGTTCTTAAAGAATATATTCAAAAGGGCTTTGTATTAAATGATGAACGCTTGAAACAAGGTTCTAATGCCTTCGGCAAAGATTATTTTAGAGAACTGTTAGAGCGCGTCCGTTCCATCCGCGCAAGCGAAAGACGCATTTGGCAACAAATTACAGATATTTTTCAAGAATGCAGCATTGATTATGATAAAAACTCCAATATTACCCAAGAATTTTTTGCTACTGTACAAAATAAATTTCACTATGCAATTACCGGCAAAACCGCTGCTGAAATTGTATTTCACAAAGCAGATAGCACCCAAGAACACATGGGGCTTAAAACCTGGTCCGGCGCACCGGATAAACGCATTTTAAAATCGGATGTGAGTATTGCTAAAAATTATCTTACCGAGGACCAAATCCGCCGTTTAGAGCGTACTGTAAGTGGTTACTTTGATTATATTGAAGATTTAATTGAAAGGGAAAACACATTTACTATGGAACAATTTGCCGCAAGCGTAAATGAGTTTTTGGCTTTCCGCAAGTACCAGATTTTGCCGAACAAAGGCAGTATTAGCCACGAACGGGCAAAAAAACATGCTGAAGCCGAATATGACAAATTTAACAAGACTCAAAAAATAATATCAGACTTTGATAAGAGCATTAAAAAACTAACAGGAAAAGTTTTGAGGAAATAAATATAATTTATGCCAAATGAAAAATATAAATTCATTTTTCTAGATCAAAATATTTATGGT
>JAZRHA010000034.1:0-1617 GCA_045644515.1 Elusimicrobiaceae bacterium
TTTTGGAATTCGCCATATTTCCTATCCTGAATTTTGCCCCCGATGATTACCCCTTGATTTTTATAATAAGAAGGAACATTTAAATCTAAAGTAACATTGGTAAACGGTGTTTGAAAGCCAACCCTTGTAGGAACGTTTACATTAAATAAAAATTCCTGCAAGGCTTGTTTTACTTCAGCGTAACTTAATTTATCATATGCGATAAAGGGGGCAAGCAAAGTATCAAAGTTTGAAAATGCCTGTGCACCGGCGCTTTCCCCCTGCAAGGTATAGAAAAAGTTTACAACCTGGCCCAAAGCTGTCCTAAAATGCTTTGCCGGTTTTGATTCAGCTTTACCGATAACCCCTCTAAAACCGCTGATAAGCAAGTCCTGCAAATCCCAGCCAACGCAGTATGCACCAAGTAAACCTAAATCGTGCAAATGAAAATCACCGGACAAATGCATATTTTTTACTTTTTCCGGGTAAATTTTATTTAACCAATAAATTTTTGTAATTTCAGAGGATACATAATTGTTTAAACCCTGCAAAGAATAACCCATATTGCTGTTTTCGTTAACTTGCCAATCAAGGCGCTGCAAATATTGATCAACGAGCTCAACATTGAATTTTGAGGAAATTTCCCTCACTTTCGCCCTCTGGTCCCTGTACAAGATATAGGCTTTTGCGGTTTTATGGAAACTTGAGGTCAACAAAACATCTTCTACAATATCTTGTATATTTTCGACACTCGGTGTAATTTCAGAATAAAGTTGTTGAACGATATTGATAACACGTATGGTTAATTTTTTAGCAGTTTCAGCATCAAATTCACCTGTGCTTTGGCCTGCTTTTAAAATAGCATTTGTTATTTTTTTTGCTTCAAAAGATTGGGTTGAACCATCACGTTTCACTACTTTGAGTAAGATTTCATTGTTTTGCATAATTTTGACCTCTGTTTTAAGTTCGAAGAAGGCTAACCACCCTTAAAACGGGGGAGAATTAACACTGCTTCTTATGTGAGTAAATAAATTGTAGCATAACTTTTAGCAAAATGTAAAATCACGAGAGAAAATTGGACTTGACAAAAGTTGTGAAAAATATTTTTATCGTCGTAAAAAATAAACCTGTCCACAACTTATTAATTGTGGACAGGTTGTGCATAACTCAAACAAATTTAAGCAGAATTTATTGACTTTAGAGAAGTTTCCCGGCCATATCAGCCAAGGCGCTCCTTTCTGTCTTAGTAAATGTTATATGGCCGTAATTTTTTTGGCCTTTAAAACGTTCTACTAAGTAAGTCAAACCATTGGATTCGGTATCCAAATAAGGTGTATCTATTTGATACGGGTCTCCGGTTACAACAACTTTGGTACCTTCACCTGCACGCGATAAAATAGTTTTAATTTCATGAGGGGTAAGGTTTTGGGCGTCATCAACAATCATATATTGTTTGGGTAATGTGCGCCCGCGGATATGGGAAACAGATGCAATTTCAAGTTTACCGCTGCTCGTTAAATAACGGACTTCTTCTTCCCCTTCTTCCGGATTCTTTTTACCTGCAAGGAAACTTAAATTATCATAAATTGCCCCCATCCAGGCATCAAGCTTTTCTTCCATAGTACCGGGCAAAAAACC
>JAZRHA010000035.1:0-10815 GCA_045644515.1 Elusimicrobiaceae bacterium
GCCGTTTCATAATCTTTAACGGCTTTTTCATATTCCCCGATTTTTGCATGCAAAACAGCCCTGCCTATATACAATTCTGCTATATAGGGATATTTTTTTATTAGTTTAGTAAATTCTTCTATTTCTTCTTTGATTTCTGCTTGAATATTTCCCGGCATAATTTGTCCTCATTAGTTAATTTAGCCATAAAAAAACGGCTGCTATATTTCAGACCTTTAGACGAGCCAAAATATGCAGCCGTATCTGCTGCCATAAGGCGGCAGAATTAAATATACTTTCTCCCGTCGGATACTTATATATTCAATAAAACGACTGTTTATTTTGGAAGTCTAAAGGTTCTTTTGATTCCTCAAAAGCCTCCCGTATTACTACGGTTCCAAAAAAACAAAATTTTTTAGGAGTATTAGCCCTACATTTAAAGACAACCTCTAAATTTAGTATAGCATTTTTTAATATAGTGCGCGAAATATTATCATATATCTTATAAAAACGCCCCGGGTTTATTTTGAAATTATAAAATGATAGCGTGTGGGAATATTTGCGCATCGCGCAGTAGATTTAAGATAATTTTTTGTTTTTATTTGACGACGTGTACCAAGAAGTAAAACGAACGTAGTGAGTTTGCGGTACTCTAGGAAAATAAAAACAAAAAAGTGCTTAAATATGCAAGCGCGTTATATGCGTGTGGGCATATAACGCGGAACAATAATGCGTAAGACAACAACTTAAATTTGCATGTCTATTGTGCTTTTATGTTTTGCATTCAAAGCATCACTGAAAGCTGAAATAAAACTGGCTGCTTTAAGTTGAATCAGATAACCTTCAAGTGCTTGCTTTTCTTCATCTTTTAAAATTGCACCTTGTGTTAAGATGTTCTTTTCAATAGACGTAGGTAAGGCAACAAACTTCAAAACATTTTGAAATTTTTGGACAGAAATTTGTTTTTTCAAATTATCCTCAAACTCCGCCGGGTTTACATGGAACTGATTTCGTACCACATAAATGTATGCATTCTTGTTAAATTCGCCATTTGGTGCAAAAGCAGGATTATTTTTAATATAATATGCAACCTCTGTTTTACTGGTGCCTATACCAAGATCTTCTGCAGCTTGGCTTAAAGCTTCCTGCATAATCAAACTTTGGACAATTTGTTGTTTAAGTTGTTTATCCTGTTCTTCGGTAATTTCTGCACCTTCGTTGATATATTGCTGGCGTGCCATATCATAAGCTGTAGCAAAAGTTCTGTATTTAATTTTGGTATTACCGACTTTAGCCAAAACAGCATTTGCCCCGTATTGATCTGCTACTACATTAGCACTCAATACAGCTATACTTATCAAGAAAATTAAAACCGTTGTAATTAAAATCGGATTCCTGTATTTGATGAAAAAGGAAATCATTTTCTCTTCTCCCTTTTATCTTGTTTTTCTTCGATAATTTCTTCGCCTTTAAGGTCTTCTTCCTCTTCTGTAATTACGGTAATTGTTGCATTAACTTTAGCACCCTTTTCAATTAAAATACTTTTTGTGCGAATATTGCCTTTTAAATGTGCTTCGGATAAAATTTCAATTTCCTCTACACAAATATCGCCTTCCATTTTGCCGATAATTACAGCACCAAGGCCGGAAAGATCACCTTTCATAGCACCTGTTCTGCTGATTGTAACCATTTTCGCATTATCAATATTACCTTCAAGGGTACCGTCTATTCTGATAGAACCCTGTAAATCCAATGTGCCTTGGAATTGGCATTGTTCACTAATTACTGAGGTGTATTCACCTGCTTTTTCTTCTTTATCAAGAAAACTCATAAACTCTCCTATAAATAATCTTTTGGATTGACGGGTGTTCCGTCTTTCCACACTTCATAATGTAAATGTACGCCTGTTGAGCGGCCTGTTGTTCCCATGCTTGCAATAACTTGGCCGCGTTTTACAATATCGCCTTTTTTAACGCGGATATCCGCTAAATGCCCATACAAAGTTGAATAACCAAAACTGTGATCAACTAAAACTGCTTGCCCATAACCTAAAGCCCAACCTGTTTGCCTAACCACACCATCAGCGGTAACATATATCGGGGAATTGGCTTTGCCGGCCAAATCCATACCATAATGATAAGCCGGGAAAGGATTCAAACGGTAACCGAAGTTGGATGTAACCCTGTAATCTTTTGCAGGCTTAATTGAGGGCTTTGCATTACTGCTGTTTTTCTGGTTCATATAAAACCATGCAATTTCCTGGAAACTTGCAAGTTGTTCTTCAGCGGCAGCGGTTGTTTCTTTAAAAACTTCATTTATTTCTTGCTCATCAATATCTTTACTGTCTTTAGAAAAAATAGAACTAAAAGTTATTTTTCTTTCTTCTTGAGCATCTTCAAGGCCACCAGGCATATTAATAAATTTGCCGCCTTTCATACCGAGCATTTGGCGCATTTGCTTATCGGTATCACGTGCAAGTTTTATATACCTGCGGTTATTTGCGAGTTCTTCCGCAATCATGGCAAGTTTAGCCTTCATAACTTTATTATCGGCTTTAACAACATTATAATCAATTTCCCTTGTAACCACAAAAGCGGAATACAAAGTTATACCAACCCATAAAACAACACATAAAACAACGACATAAGGCCGCACGATAAATCTAAAACCGCGCGACAATTTGGGAATTAGGACAATTTCCATCTTCTCCGTAAGAAAACTATACAAGGAAACCTTTCTCACTATTAAATTTTATCATATTTAAAAGTGCTTTTGTATAGTGTTATCAACAAAAAGAATATCTTAGGACTAAAGGCCTATTTGTCTATAGGCCTAATTGCACTTGAATTCTTGCCATTTTTAAATTAAAATTAAGGTATACGGAGGCTGTTATGAAAGTAAATAAAACTTTAATTCTCTTGGGTATATTTTTATTACCTGTTTTAATCAATGCACAAGAAGTCAAAACAAAGACCGATGTATTAACCGAAATTAATGAAAGCGGTGTAACTTTTACTGTCCAGGATACAGCTTTAGATAGTGCCGATATAGCAAATATTAAACAAGACCTTAATAGACAAGTAGAAAAAATAGAAACCCGCAATAAATTTATATACCAACTCATTCAACAAATACCTGATAAATGCCCAAACATTACCGATGAACAAATTAAAGAACTCAGCCGAAATATGAGTGAATATATGATGCTTCACAAAATGACAGCTTTACCTGAAGATATAAAGTGTAATGAAAAATCACTTTTTGTCTTACGTGTATCATATCAAAGGGACGAAGCTTTTGAATGGTATGATTGGTATGTTGAAGTATTTGATATTAACACCGGTAAATATGTAACTGCTTATAAAGGTGAAATTGATAATGAAATAAATACTTTTGAGGAATTAGAAGCAACCGGCGATTTCCCCCCAAAAGATAATTCACTAAGAACAAAACAAATATTCTAGTAAACTTTATATAACAACACAAAACCCCGGGCATAACAAAAACCCGGGGTTTTTTAATTAAAAGTTTTATTTATTTAATCTTCTCTTTCTAAGTCTATCCGTTACCGTTTGAACAAGCACGTAAAATAACGGAATAATAAATAAACCTAAAACAGTTCCAAGTAACATACCCCAGAACACCGGCCTGCCGATTGCCCTACGGCTATTTGCACCGGCACCTGTTGCAAAGATTAAAGGTGCAATACCTAAAATGAAGGTAAAGGCAGTCATCAAAACTGCACGGAATCTTTCCCTTAAACCTGTAACAGCGGAGTTTATAATACTGCTGCCGCGTTCATATTCTTCTTTAGAAAATTCCACAATCAAAATAGCGTTCTTTGCCGCTAAACCGATAAGCAACACAATACCAAGCTGAGCGTAAATACTTAAAGTTTCGCCCATCATGATAAGGCCAAACAAACCGCCTGCTAAAGCAACAACAACAGACATCATAACTGCAAGAGGAATACTCCAACTTTCATATTGTGCTACCAAGAACAAATAAGCAAATACTAAAGCAAGGAAAATTAACACGCCCATTTGGCCTTCGTTTTGTTTTTCCTGGTAACTGATACCGCTCCATTCATAAGCATAACCTTTTGGTAAGAAATCATGAATATTATTTTCAATCTTTTTCATTGCTTCACCGCTACTGGCACTCGGTTTAAGCATAATTGTAATACCTGCCGTAGGATACTGATTATAACGCACTATTTGGCGCGGAGAAAGAACCGTCTTTAAATCAACTAAAGCACCCAAAGGCACCATAGCGCCTTTATTGCTCGGAACATAAATATTATTTATACTTTGCAAATTTTTACGGTATTTCCAATCAGACTGTACAATAACTTTATTTACTTGCGTACCAAGGTTAATATCGTTTACATAACCGGAACCCAAATAATTTTCAATAGTACTGAAGATATTTGAAAGCGGAACATTCATGGCTTCTGCTTTTGTGCGGTCAATATCCAAATAAATATTCGGTGTTTTGGAAGTAAAATCAGAGAAACCTCTATCAAATCCAACTATGTTCTTTTTTAGATTATCAATAAAATTTTTCGCTGTATTATCAAGTTGATTATAATCGCTGCTGTCAATCGATTGTATTTTTATTTGCATACCATCTGAAACACCTAAAGCCGGTATGGCAGGCATTTCCATAACTCTGAACTCTGCATCAGATATGCTTAACGATTTAATATATAAACGTCTTGAAATAGCAGATGAAGAATTATCTTCCAAGAGTTTGTGATGCCCGAAAGTTATTATCCATAAAAGGCGGTTAATAATCGTTTTATAAAGCGGGTTTATACGCTCACTCCACGGTTTTAATGGCATCATGGCCATAGCCATATTTTCGCCAGAACCTCCGGCGAAACTAAAACCCATAATAGAGATAACATCTTTTATGCCAGGTTCGGTTTTAGTAATTTCCGCAAATTGTTTAACAATTTCTTCCGTTCTACCAAAAGTTGCACCTTCAGCAAGTTGAACACTTGCCAAAATAAAGCCTTGGTCTTCAGAAGGGACGAAAGAAGTTTTATTAAATTTAAAAGTACCAGAAGCAATAATGACTAAAACAACAAATATTGCAAATATCAAAAATACATGCCTACCCACTAAACGCGCAAAAGCAGCATATTTGTTACGGGCAAAATCTACGAACTCATTAAACCAAATAAGAACTTTTATTTGTGTGGGTTTAATGTCTGTAAGCATTGTTGCGCAAATTGCCGGTGATAAAGTTAAAGCATTAACAGATGAAAAAGTTACTGCCGTTGCAATAGTAACAGCAAATTGCTGGTAAATTTTACCTGTAATACCGCCTAAAAATGCAATAGGTACAAAGATAGCAAGCAATACTAAAGTAGTTGCAACAATCGGGCCGGAAATTTCCTTCATAGCACGAACAGTTGCATCATAGCGGTTCATGCCTTCACGGCTCATAAGCAAAATTACACGTTCCACAACACAAATGGCATCGTCAACAACAACACCGATAGCAAGCACTAACCCAAGCAAGGTAAACATATTAATTGAATAACCAAGCCCTTTAATTACGATAAAAGTTGCAAGCAAGGAAACAGGTATTGCAATTGACGGAACTAAAGTAGCATGCCAATCTTGCAAAAATAAATAGCAAACGAAAACGACTAAAATAAAGGTGGCAAGCAAAGTCCAAATAACTTCGTGGACAGACTCATTAATAAAATCAGTTGTATCTGCAGTAACTTGGTATTTCAAACCTTTTGGGAAGAATTGTGATAAACGTTCCATCTCTGCTTTAACAGCTTCCATAGTTGATAAAGCATTTGCTCCCGCAGTTAAACTAAGCGACATATTTGCAGAAGTCTGTCCGTTGATATTACCAGAGAAAGAATAACTTTCCATACCGATTTCAATTTTAGCGACATCCCCGAGTTTTAAAAGCCCGCCTTCTTCATCTGTGCGGATAATAATATTTTTAAAATCTTCTACGGTATTTAAACGCCCTTGTGTTTTTAATGGGTAAACAATAAGTTCGCTATCGTCATTGGGGCGTGCACCGATTTTACCCAAAGTAGGCATGTAGTTTTGTGAAGCTATAGCACTTTTTACACTTGATATAGGCAGACCAAGAAGCGAAAGTTTATCCGCATCAAGCCAAATGCGCATACTTTTTTTTGCGCCGTATACGGTTGCATCACCTACACCGTTTATTTTAGTTAAATTCTTTTTGACATTGTCTTCAACATAGTCGTTCAAGTCATTAGAAGTCATAGAATTATCTTCTGAAATAAAACTTAAAACGCCCAAAATACTTGAAGACATGGCACGAACGGTAAAACCTTGCCTGGTTACTTCACTGGGAAGCTGCCCCATAGCCTGCTGCAAACGATTTTGAAGTTTAACTTGCGCGATATCCGGGTCCGCACCGCTTTCAAAAGTTACAGCCAAAGAATATCTGCCATCAGAAGAAGTGGAGGACATATAAATCATATCTTCCACACCGTTTACGGCATTTTCTATTGGTATACCGACAACTTTAGAAACCACGTCCGCACTTGCGCCGGGGTACATAACGTCAACGTGAATTTCCGGCGGTGTAATTTCAGGGTATAAAGTGACGGGCAAATTCCACGCACAAATTATACCGGCCAAAGCCATAACTATTGCAATAACAGCAGCAAAACGGGGTCTGTCTATAAAAAATTTTGAAAACATTACAAAGCCTCCGTTGTTTTCACTTTTTTGCCATTAGTTAATTTTTGTACGCCGGTAATTGCAATTTTATCTTTTGTTGTTACACCGTTTTTTACAACAAATCGGTCTTTAAAAGTATCTCCCAGTTCCACATATTTTTGCTCTGCAATACCGTTTTTAATTACCATGACATATTTGCCGTTACCGTCTTGCGCAACCGCTACTTGCGGAACTGTAATTTCTTCTTTAGCGGAAGTTTCGGATATTAAAATATTTATAAAATTACCGGGTATTAAAAGATTTTCAGGATTTTGATATTCAATATAAAGCGGTATTGTTGCGGTTTGTGCGCTTACTTCATTATCTACATAAACTTTATTTGGCTCAATATCAATAACAGTACCATCGGCAAGTTGTGCCTGGAGATGCATTTTTGATTCATTTGGGCCTTTAGCCATTTCTTTAACTGCATTTAATCTTTCTTTATCAGTTACGGAAATATTTATACGTACCGGCTGCATTTGCACAATACGTGCAAGGTTTGCACCACCGCTTGCAACAAAATTGCCTTTGCTGATTAAAGTTTTACCTATACGGCCGGAAATTGGGGCCTCAACATCAGCATGATCCAAATCAACTTCCGCTAACTCTAAAGCGGCTTTTGCTTTTGCTACATTTGCTTCCGCTACTTCTAGTTCTGCTTTAGGGAGCATTTTGTCTTTATATAAAGCCTGTTGCCTTTTGTAATCATTTTCAATTTGCATTAAATTTGCTTTTGCACTTGCAACATTTGCGGCGTATCGGCGCTTTTCAATATTATAAAGGCTTTGGCCTTCTTGAACTTCTGATCCGTCTTCAAACAAAATTTCCTCTATATAACCGGAAACTTGGGGCTTAATATCAACTGCATTTATAGCTTCAACTTTGGCGATATATTTTTTATTACTTGTAACATTTTCGAGTCTAGGGGCTTGAACAGTTATATACGGATCAGCATTCATAGCCATCATTTGTTCAAATCCTTTTTTTGCTTTATAACCCACTATGGCACCACCTATAACCCCACCAATAATCAATATAAGTAAAATCTTTACCCCCCGAATTAAATTTTTTTTAGTTACAAGTTTGGATATCTTGTCCATTATTTTTTGTTTGTTCATTTTTCTAATCTCCCCACTGCTCTATATAATTGTGCTTTATTTATGAGCAGTCCATAAAAAGCATTTACTACACCTTGCTTTGCTTCCGCTAATTGGGCATTTGCCGTAAGCAAATTCAAAATATCAACTTTACCGACTTCGTAGTAGCGGAAAGCAACTTTTGAATTTTCTTCAGCGGTAGCCAAAATTTGTTTGCTGATTTCATAAGCCTTAACGCCTGTTTGATAATTTTGATAATAACTCCACACCTCATTTAAGACGGCATTTCTTTGATTATCAAGGTTTTTTTGGCTTTGTTCATGCAAGAATTTTGCCTGGTCAATTTGATACATTGTAGACATCCCGGAAAATAAAGGCCAACTGAGTTTTAAACCAACTTCACCGTTAAGATTATATGGGTTTGAATGTTTCCAATTATCACCGTAAGTACCGTTTGCGATTGCACTTAAAGAAGGTAAAGCACCTGTTCTTGCATAACTTATGGACTCTTTAGTTGCCAAAACAGAACTTTCCCCTGCTTTTAATTCCGGGCGTTCATTTAAGGCCTCTTGCATAAGTTTTTCAATTTCGTCCCCTGCTTCAAGTTTAGTAATTTTACCGTCATCTTTTATTGCGGAAAGTTTAATTTCCGTAGACGGGTTTAAATTTAATAAAGTGGCCAAATTACCTTGTGCCTGGCGCAAAGCATTTTCCGCTTTAACTACCTGTAATTGGCTTTGTTCATAACTTGTTTTAGCCTGTAATTTATCTACTAAATTTACCATACCGAGGTCATAACGTTTCTTAGATTCCTGATATGCCCTTTGATAAGTTTTATTACTTTCTTTATAACTGTCTAAAGATGCTTTTGCGCTTAAAGCAGTTAAATAGGCATTGTTTACTTTTAAAATTAATTCCTGCAAAGCGGCATTATAAGAATGATTGGTAGCGGAAAGTAATGCCTTATTTTGCCCGATTTGAGAAGAACGCCCCCCAAAATCATAAATCAACCATTGTGCGCTTGCGGTTGCGGAATAGGGTTCTGTTTTTGTAATGCCGTCTTGATGTTCTACTTTATTACCGTTCAAAGTACCTTGCCCGATAAGTGTAACACTTGGCAAATACTGCCCCTTGGATGCACCTAAGGCTGCTTCTTTTGATTTGAGAAGCATATACTCCGCACTTAAAGCAGGATTATTGCAAATGGCAACTTGCATTAAATCCGGTAAAGAGACTTCCCCTTGCAAATTAACCTCTATGCAACCTTGCGGGGCTTTACTGTCATAAACACCATATAAATCAAGCCCGTTTACTTGGCTAATAACCAAACATGCCGCTAGGGCAATTACTAATTTCCTTTCCATTTTCTTTCCTTTACAGATAAACATCCTTTTCAAAATTTAATTTAATGCTGCACAATCACGAGTATCTTCCGGTTCCACAGAAGGTATTGAGTTACAAATACCTTCATCTACGAAATCTACACACCAAATTTTACTGTCTTCAACATGAGTTGTTATTATAAACAGTGCCCTATCTAGATTTGACCCGCCATCTTGTGTATATGCGACATTAATACAACCGTTTTCTATAGCAGCCTCATTTGCTGTAGCAGCCTTATTTGTTATGTATACAAGATACTTACCCTTCTTTAGTTTTCCGTTTTCAGCTGTAACTCCCCCAGATTTTACTAATCGTGTTCTACCCATAGTATGCTGATTCGTAAATATTGAAAAATATTGTTTATTCAATACAAAGTTTCTCTGTTGAGCTTCACGCACAATTTCAGCCAAAGAAAATGCATCAGCAATTCTAGCTTTCATTATACCCTTAGTATATAAAGGATAAGCAAAGCTAGAAAGCAGTACAATAATCAAAACAACAACCATCATTTCCATTAAGGTAAAACCTTTTTTATTCATCATAACAATTCTCCTTTTTTAATATTCCTGACCTCTTGGCGTATCTTTAACAACAATTCCCATAGCAAGCAGTTTTGCCCTAAGTTCATCGGATTTTTTAAAATCTTTTTGTTTTCTTGCTTCGGCACGTTCTTCTAAAAGTATTTTGGCTTCAGCAGAAATTTCCCTTTTTTCTTCTTCAAGCAAATTAAGGCCTAAAAATGTATCAGCAAAATTTACAAACTGCAATTTTTCTTCTGCACTTGCTTCACCTTTTACAAAATCCCAAAGGATAGCAAGCGCTTTAGCAGTATTTAAATCATCTTCCATAGCAGCAACGAAATTATTTTTTGTTCTCTTTAAAATTTCCGTTTCTTGGTTTTGACCTTTATCAAGCTCTTTGATATTTGCGATCTTAGCTTTTAAACCTTGACGGCTTTTTTTAGCAAAATCTAAACTGTCATAAGAAAATTCAAGCTGCGTTCTGTAATGCGCCCCGAGGCATAAATATCTATAATCAAGAGGGCTATAACCCTTCTCTTTTAATGTATCTAAAGTGACAAAAGTACCGGCTGATTTTGACATTTTACCTGAACTCATAACCAAAAACTCGCCGTGTATCCAGTAGCGAACATATTGTTTACCCGTCGCTGCTTGGGCTTGGGCAATTTCATTTGTATGATGTATAGCTACGTGATCTATACCACCACAATGAATATCCAAAGTCTCCCCCAAATATTGCATAGCCATAGCAGAACATTCTATATGCCATCCAGGAAAGCCAACACCCCAAGGGCTTGGCCACTCCATCTGGCGTTTTTTATCTTTAGGTGAAAATTTCCACAAAGCAAAATCGGTAGCATTTTTCTTTTCACCGAAATCAACACGCGCACCTGTTTTTAAACCTTCCAAATGTGCTTTGTTTATCAAAATACCATAATCAGCAAACTTTGAAGTATCATAATAAATTCCGTCTGAAGTTTTATAAGTGTAGCCCTTTTCTTCCAAGGTTTTAACAAGGTTTACCATAGCAGGGATATGTTCTGTTGCTCTTGCTATAATATCAGGGCGGCGGCAGTTTAAAGAATCAAAATCTTCAAAAAATTT
>JAZRHA010000036.1:0-41179 GCA_045644515.1 Elusimicrobiaceae bacterium
AACTTACCATATCGCTTTTATTTTCTGTTTGTATGCCATCAATATTTTTATCCGACATTTTACTATATAGGGAGGATATCAAAGACATGCCTAAAAATATTGTAGGATAAGATACATCCCAGCTGGTAACGATATGTTTAGGGGCAGCCAATTCAAGAGCAAGTTTATGATGCCCGTAACGTAAAATGCTACCTGTTACTTGAGAAAAGCCTATAGAAGTTAAAGCTAAACCTGCTGCGAAAGTAAGAGGATCATCTTGATTGGCAAGCAAGTAAATACCTGTCCCTGAAGAAACAAGACTTGCAGTTAATAAATTTCTATACCCAAGCATATTATCCCCACCAAAGGTCTTTAAAATTGATTTGGAATTCATTCTTGTAATAAAAGCAGGTGCATTTAAAGCAAATAGGGCAAAGACTGGTACTAAAGGTTCCGTATTAATTTTATTACCTATATATTCACTTGCCATGGAATATGAGTAAGTATATAAAGATGACGATTCCACCCCTGCGAGCACACCGCTTGCTATAGTTAAAGGCCACAAACCATTTTTAAATAACACTTTATAAGAAGACCCTACATCTCCAAAGAACTCTTTTGCGCTTGTAAAAGGATTTGGGCTTCTACCTATTTTATGATTAAAATGGGCTTTTTGTACTTTATAAAGTGCTGCACCGGCTACCGCAAGCATTACTGGGTAAGAGAACGAAAAATCAAACCAATGTTTTTGTATAGGTTGCCCATTTTCATCTAAATATAAAGTTCCGTCAGGATTTTTAAAATATTTAGGGCTTATTTTATCAATTCCCGCACCTATCAAAGGCGGTAAAACTAACATAAAGGAGGCAATACTTTTAAAAGCAGTAGCTTTTAAAGTACCGCTACCACCACCGATTGCTTGAATTATAGAAGAATATGAACCACGGGTTAAAGTTGTTGCCAATCCTATAAGAGCAGCGGAAGGATATAATAGCGTAGGTGAAGGTTTTTCAAACGGATTATCTGCTTGTATACCGCCAAGCCCGTTAAAGCCTGCAAAAATAGGCAAGGCCAAAGATGCAGCAGAAAGATACATAGAAGTTTTTAATATATTTACAGCACCGAATTTTTTAACAAAAGGTGATACAAAAGGCGTTAGTGCGGAAAGCAAATAAGGAAAAATTAAAGAAATATTTGTTATTTGCTCCATGTCCATTTCAGGATAACTTTTACTTAAAGGCCTAATTAAACCGGTAGATGCCACGCTCAAAGAAACCATTGATTGTAAATACAAAGCATTAATTTTATTTTTACCGCCCATAAGTTTGATTTTCCAAGGGGCATCAGCACCCTTGAATTTGCCAAAATTTAAGAAATTTCTAATTTGATTTTTCGGTAAGAAGAACGCGCCTTCTGTGGATACCGGCAGCTGATCAATACCTTTAAAGACATTTACAACCCCGCCCAGATCTTCATTGATAAAAACTTTTAAACCGTCATATTTTTTATAAGTCTTTAAAGTAATACCGGTATTAATTTGTTTACCGTCTTTAAGTAATGTAACCGTACCACGACCGGCAAATAATTTATCTTTATTTCTTGCAAAAACATTTGTAAAATTTCTTTGCCAAAAAGTATTTGCTTCTTTAGGGATAAACTTAAGTTCTATTTTACCGGCATTCCCCATTTCAGCGGAAGCACGGGCAAAATCGGCAAAACTATCAGTAGTTTCAAAACCTAATTTAAAAGCGGATAAGTCAACAACCTCATTTTCATTTTTAAAGAATTTAAGCACAAGCCTGTTATTATCTTCAACAACAGATACAAATTTAGGTAACTGTTCGGAAAATGCGGGAATCTTTTCCCCTATAACGAAATCAACTCCTATTCTTGTACCTTTTTCATTTTCTGCACCTTTAAAGACAGGTAAAGTTAAAGGATTTTCAACAAAATTTCTTTCCACTTTTTCGGCAGTTGCACCAAGCACGCCGATATTTGCTTCATCACTCTTTAAAAATTCCAGTAAAACTTTTTTATCTTCTTCACCTAATTTAGATGCATTTATTAACTTTTCTGCTTCCTGAAGGAAAACTTCTTTAAAATCAACTTTTTTCTTGAACATTTTTGCTACTCTGTATTTTACTTTTGCATTAACTATTGCCGTATCCATAATATCCAAAGTAGTAACCGTCATCTGACCGGAAATATCTAAACCTTCAACTTCAGTAACTTTAAAAACACCGAGTTTTTCGTCATATACTATTTGTTTTGCCATTTTAATTAAATCCGGTGTAGCGGCGGTATTGCCCATGCCGGCAATCACTTCCGCTTGTTGATGTACGGCATTTGTATACTGCCCCGCATTTTGCAAAACATTTAACCTAACTGCCTCTTTATAATCTTTTGAAGCATTTTTTAATTTTTTACCGAAATTTTTGGCTTTTATAACTATTTTTTGCCTCATAAAAACCGTTTTTGTATAATTTGCGGCAATTTTAGATAAAGCCGGGATATTCTTGATACTTAACCCCACTTTTGCCATCCTAAAAACATTAAATAAGTTTTTGCCGAAGTTAACCAACTTGCCGCCAAATAATAATATATCTTTAGCAAAAGCAACCGTAAGCCAAACATCAGCACCGAAGCCTATCCCTAAAGCAATACCCCTGGTTATTTGACGGTTTTCTTTTTTAGATAAACGGTTTTCGTCAATAACAATATGTTTTTCATGTAAAAATCTTTTAGGTATACGATTCTTAAAAGCCTTATAAAGTGTTGTATCTAAAGAATATTCTTCTTTATCATTTAAATCACCCATTCCTTCTGTTAAAATATGTAAAGCAAGCATTGCTTCGGCATCGCCGTTAAACCCCTCTTTGGCTAAACTGTAATAAGCATCTTCTGCAGATAAAGACAATTCATTATTACGATAACTTGCACTATTAGAATAATTGTATATTCTACCGTCTCCACCAAAATATTGTTTTGCCTCCGCGTATTTGGGTAAACTATATTTATTTGCACCGCTTTTACCGCTGAGCAAAGCACCTACTAAGAAAGGTTTTATACCACCACAGGAAATTGAATATTTTGCCAAGGTTTCCTTTTTAACACCGGAAGTCCTTTGAACAAAACATTTATTTATACCAAATTCACGCAAGATATTTAAAGCTTCTTGGGAACCGTCTTCAGCAAGCATTTGGGAAATATCGGAGTAAATATTTTGATACACTTTATTATCATCCCAATATGCGCCTTTTTGTGAAGAATTCCCCAAATATTTACCATTTGTATTTGCCAAAGCTTTAGGTATTGCCGTAAAATTTAAATTATTCCAAAAATCAAATTTATTTTCCGCTTTTGTATGACTTTTTAAAATATCTCTTACCCTGTCATAACTCTTCATCGTAAGTAAGCCTGATATCCCTTGAATTAAAACTGAAGAACTTGCCGCAGTATCTTTATAATTTTCTATGGTATCAAATATTATTCTTGAATCTGTCCCTTGCCAATTTTCCGGGCTCAAAACACTAAGCCCCATAATGGCATTTAAAAGTTCGGGGCAATGACCGTCTGCCTCACAGGCATTAGTTTTATTACCGACTTTGACTTTTCCATCCGCTAAAATTTTACGATATAAATTAAGTAATATTTGCTTTTGTTCTTTGCTATAAAGGCGTTGTTTATTTTTATTTATTAAACTTACTATCACCGGGGTTAATTCTAAAATTTGATCTTTTACTTTAGGCTCTTGTTGGTATAAAGCCATTAATTCGTCAAATAAGATTTTTACATGCTCAAAGAAAGCTTCTTCCGCGCCTTCTTTAAGTTCTTGCATGAATTTTTTAGGGTTATTATTTACCCTGTTTATTTCCTCTTGGTAATAGTTATCAATTTCCGCAAGTGCTTTTTTATAACCTTCCTTTAAGTATGGAGATTCACCTGCTTTCTGCAGGGCCTCGTTATATATTTGTTTGGCTTCCTCTTTAACTTCATTTGCCTTTACCTGTAATTCTTGCAAGTAGTCACTAATGATTTCTTCATTTGTTTTAGGGGCTTTTTGAGATTCCGGTTCAAAATACTGTTTTTGCAATTCTTTTTGTTCGTCGCCCATGATTTCTTTTTTTATTTCTTCTGCACGGGAATAAATATTATCCTTTAATTTATTTTTATAATCAGCTCTGGCAAATTTTATTAACTCAGCTTTCATATCCGCAGCAGTGTAATCAAAGCCGGCTCTGTCGGAAATAATTTCAGGATTATCAATATAAAAAAATTCCTGCCCGAAAGCAGGAACAGTTGTATTGTAAATTAGGGCCGCACTCAGCCCTAAACAGATTATTTGCCTGGAAAATTTATTTTTTATAGGGGACATGTTTTCTCCACTTAAATCTCTCTTAATTAAATATTAACAGTTATTTAATATTTCCTCAAGGGTTTTAAGGCCCATATTTATCTAGGACTTTAGACCTAATTTATTTAGATTAGTTACGACGATATCTAATTTTAAAAAGATGGGAGGACTCATATTTTACAAATAATTTATAAATAAATTTAAAACAATATCAAGCCAAAGATTATATAGGTCAAAAGTCCTATTTAAAAATAGATATAAAGATCCTTGTAAGAATTGTTTACTTTTTTCTAAAATATAGTAAATGGAAAATACTATGATTAAATTAAAAAAATATTTCTGTCTGATACTTAGTATTACCTTTGTTATTTCAAGCCCTTCCGCTATTGCTCAAGAAACGGATCTACTTACACTTCCGTCAGTAGGAAATATCAGATTATACAATCAACATTTCATGAGTGAAATTGAAGATTTGGATTGGATTTTTACCAAAAGTCTTGTCATATATGACAGAGGCCCAAAAGCATTAAAACAAGCGGAAGACTGGTATAAAAAGATGATTGCGGAAGAAGATAAAATTTTGCTTTATACCAGAGCCATTGATGTTGCAAACAAAGATGCAATAGAAATTATTATTTATACCAAATATCTTGCTAATCAAAATACTGAACTGTTAGAATTTGTAAGATTAACTGATCAAATTGCCTTCCAAAAATTAAAAACACTTGTAGAATTTATTATAAGTGAGGGGTATATAAACCCTACGCTTTCCTATCGTCAACTTATAGGCCCAAAAAAGTCAAATGAATTCAAAAATTGTATAGAATATTTTCAAAACCGCTTCAGCGATGACAATTTTTACAAAGGTATCAAAAAAGATATTAACACTTATAATACAAAGGTTTATGGCAAAATGGTATCTTTCTTCCGAGAAAATGTTAAACCTGCCGAAATCATGGAATATGCTTTTAAAAACGGAATGTTACCGAAAGAAAAGGCTGGTGTAAAATTAGTTTTGGAAGCAAAGGATGCAGATGTTTCCATTACAGCATTAGTTAAAAGTATAAGAGGATATTTAACACAATTCGGAACAAAAGTTACAGATATAAAATACTACCCTGTGGCAAGTTTAACGAGGGAATTAAAGAGTATGGATCTTGCCGAACGCACAAAATATGTAGAAGGATTAACAGATTTGCAAAAAGGCTCCCAAACTTTCATAAAAGACTTTGAAAAACTTGATCCGTATTACAAAAGATATATAGGGAAAAATATTACGAAAGGTTTCTGGCCTTTAGCGATTGTAGGTGCAGTATTAACAGCGAACTACATGATTGATGCAATTGCCGAAAATCACTACAATAAGATGACATTAAAACAAAGGGATTTAGCGGAAATCGGCAAAAAAATTGAAGAGGGTACGGCAAATAAATCGGAAAAATGGATATTTTTTACAAATCCTATATCCCAAAGATTTGTGGAAACTGACCCCGTTTATACCTTAAATTTTGTTAAGTTAGCCGCTGATATTTACCAGGCGGAAAATTTCTTAGATCAAATAAAAACCGAAGAAGTTAAACAACAACACAATATAGAAAATAAATTGATGGATACTTATCAAAAGACAAGCGACATATTAAGCAAAAACCCGAAGCTTGGTATTTTTTAATCCTTTTTTACTTGTTAAAAGGTGACAAATATTATAACATATAACTATGTTTAAATTTGTACTGAGAAGAATTATTGCTTTGCCCTTGGTTTTGCTTGGGGTAAGTTTCTTTTTATTTTTACTTTCATCTAATTTACCGCCAGAGACACGCGCTGCCCTCTACGTAAAAGATGCAAAACAATTATCCTCGCTTCAGGAGGTCATAGATAAATACGACTTAAATGCCCCGATTTTAGTGCAATACGGGCGTTGGCTTGGCAAAATAGCACGTGGCGATTTAGGCTATTCTGAAAGCGCCGGTATGCCCGTCAGCAAAGCAATAAAAAGTTATTTCCCGGCAACTGCGCAACTTGCGGTTGTTACAATAATTTTGGTACTGTTTTTCGGTCTGATATTTGGCATTTTGGCGGCAATTAATAAAGGCAAATTTTTGGACAAAATACTACGGTTTATATCGCTTTCCGGGTTTTCCCTGCCGCTATTTGTTTTGGGGCTGATACTTTTAATGATTTTTTACGGCAAATATCATTTATTTTCGCCGGGGGAATATTCGCTTTCCGCAGACCTTATTATAAACGGCCCCGGGTTTAAAAATTATACGGGCTTTTCCTTAATTGATGCTTTGCTTAACTTAAATTTCTATGTATTTTTTGATGTATTAAACCATTTAGTTTTGCCGGCTTTGACTTTGTGCTTCGGTTCTTTTGCTTTGCAAATGCAGGTTATGCGCTCAAGCCTTATTGAAGAACTTTCCAAAGATTATATTACTGCAGCACGCGCGCGAGGTCTAAGCGAAACGCGTGTAATTTTAAACCACGCCGTAAAAAATGCCTTAATACCGGCCTTAACTTTGGCAAGCATACAATTTATACGTTTGCTGGGCGGAACGGTTATTGTTGAAACTGTTTTTGATTATAACGGCCTTGGCCGCTTTGGGGTGGAATGTGCAAGGCAACTTGATATTGCAGGCATTTTAGGGTTTTCTTTAGTAGTAGCATTTTTATTTGTATTCGGAAATTTAGTAGCAGATATTTTATATAGGGTTTGTGACCCAAGAATTAGGTTAAAATGAAAATTGTAAAACAATTATTAAAAAATAAAACTTCGCTTACGGGGCTCATATTTATTACCTTATTTGGTATAACGGCCTCGCTTGCACCGTTTTTGGCAAAACCGCAAAACCCGCGTGACAGTTATAAAATGCCACAGGCAAGTTATGAAATTGAGCCCATGCACCCAAGCCAAACTCATTTATTCGGTACTACCGAAAATCAGTATGACCTTTATTACGGCGTAATTTGGGGCGCACGGCTTGCTTTTAAAATATCAATTATTGTTGTATTTTTTGCGGTTGTTATAGGTGTTTTAATAGGCGGCTTCGCCGGATATAAAGGCGGAATTATTGACGAAGTTTTAATGCGTTTTACAGATATTATTTTTGCAGTTCCTTCTATGGTGCTTGCTATGGTTATTGCCGCTTTGCTTGGGCGCGGTATGCTAAATATGCTGCTTGCTTTAACGGTAGTAGCATGGCCTTCTTATGCGCGTTTGATAAGGGGGGAAGTCTTAAAAATCAAGGAACTTGATTATGTGGCTTCCGCGCGCGCAATGGGTGCAGGCGGCTTGCATATATTTTTCAGACACATTTTTCCAAATGCTTTAAGCCCATTAATTATTATGGCCGGGCTTGATATGGGCTATATTGTTTTGACTGCTTCTTCTTTAAGCTTTCTCGGGCTTGGCGTTCCGGCCGGGACGGCGGACTGGGGGCAACTTGTTGCACTTTCAAGGAATTGGATACTTGGCACTTACGGTAACCCTTTTGCTTATTGGTATACGCTGATTTTCCCCGGCGGTGCATTGGTATTATTTGTATTATCTTGGAATTTACTTGGCGACGGTTTACGTGATATTTTAGATCCAAAATCTAATGCCCGTTAATTATTTTTTATAAATTCGTAAAGTTTTTTGATGCCGGCTTCTAAAGACGTAAAATCAAAATCGGAAACTTCTTTTAACAAATTTTCCGGTGCGCCGGTGTATGGGTTGGCAAGCCCTTCTTTGACAATAATTATCGGTTGATTTGTGCCTGCAATTTTATTTACAATACTTGCCAAAGTTTTAAGGTCCGCCGTCGCAGGCGGCACCATATTTATAAATTTATGTTTCGGTAAATTTGTTATAAAACGGTAAACCAGACGGCATAAATCGCCCACTTCCAAATAAGAAAATACTACATTTTGACGTATAGTTATCGGTTCATTTTTCAGCACGCAATGTATGGCGTGCGTGATAAAACGCCTGTCCATTTCATTTGGGCCGTAAACCCCAAATAAACGTAAATTCCAAACATTAGTGTGCTTTTTTATCTCTTGGCTGATTAAATATTTTGCACGTCCGTATAAATCGGCGGGGGGGGTATTTTCCCAGGCTTCGTCTTTTGCAAGCACGATGGGCGAACTTTTATCAAATTCAGCACCTGAACCGAAGGTAAAAACAGGTTTGCCATCCGAAACAGAAATAAAATTATTTAAAATTTGCAAGTTTTTTTCAAATATGTCTTTGGGCGGAATAGGTGTATTTATGCCGTAAAATCCAGCTAAAATAAAAATATCTGGGCTATATTCGGCATTTAATTGCTGCACGGTTTTAGCGTCGGAAAAATCATATTGGCTACTTCTAGGAGCAATAACTTTAAACCCTTTATTTTCCAAAAAAGGTTTTAAATTCTTTCCTATAAACCCGCCTGAACCGGTTAATAATATAGTTTGCATTTTACTCCAAAGTTTTTTCAATAATATATCTTGGGCGTTGTTTTGTTTCCAAGTAAGTTTTGCCTATATATTCCCCAATAACTCCAATAGATAATAATTGTAAACCGCCAAGCAGCCAAATTGAACAGATCAAACTTGCATATCCGGGCACAGGCACATTACCCAAAATTTTCGCTATAAAAACATAAACAAACATTAAAGAACTTAAACCGGCAATAAACAAACCAAGTAAACTAATAAAACGGATTGGAGAAATACTAAAAGAAGTAATAGCTTCGCAAGCTAAAGCAAATAATTTTAGAAATGAATATTTTGTTTCCCCTGCTATCCTAGTATTTCTATTATAATAAACACAAGAAGTTTTAAAACCGAGGTCAGCAATAACCGCCCTTAAAAATAAATTAACTTCCTTGTACTGTTCTAAAATATTAAGTCCTTGTTTAGAAATCAAGCGATAATCTGCATGATTATAAACTACATTTAAGCCCATAAGACGAATTAACTTATAAAATGACAAAGCCGGCAATTTTTTGAATATACTGTCTTTTGATCTATCTTTTCGACAGCCAAATACAACTTGAGCCCCTTGATTATATTCCTCAATAAAATCCGGCAAAACTGAAACATCATCTTGCAAATCAGCATCCAAAGAAATTGCAAAATCACATTTATCTTTTACGAAAATTAAACCGCCGTATAGTGCCTTTTCATGCCCACAATTTCTGGAAAGCTTTAATCCGGTAAAAATAGAGTTCTGCTTATGTAAATTTTCTATAATATTCCAAGTTTTATCTTTTGAGCCGTCATCTATAAAAAGAATTTTACTTTTATCTGAAATCTTGCCTTTTTTTATCAATTCTTCAACCTTAGCAAAAAACACCGGCGCGCTTTTAGGCAGGGCTTCTTCCTCATTATAACAAGGTACAACTAAATATAATATTTTTGCCATTTATTTCTCCTTGTAAACATTATATGATTTTTGGTATACCAGCAAAATTAATTTTGCTATACATTTAGGCCAAAATTTACAAAACATTTCAAAATCTTCTTTGTGTCTTATACCATTTCTGGTATAATTGCTGCTGGCAGCCTCATTAGAAACTCTATAATAAAATAACGGTTTATTAATATAAATAAATTTACCTTTTAATTTGGCTATTTTAACGGCTGCTTGCCAATCCAAAACTATTTTGTATTTACTCTCCCATAACGGAGAAGATATTTTATTTTTATTATAGCAAACAGAAGGTGTTTTTATTGACATTCCTAAAGATAACGCAAATAACCTTGCTATTTTATTGCCCGGTAATAATAAAACAGGTAAGTTTAATAATTTATGTATAACAGAATTTAGATTACCGCTTTTTTTATTGCCTTTGATAGTTTCCCAGTTAGTATGTATAAGCAAAACATCATCATCAAAATATTCGGAAATTTCTTTCAGGTAATTATTATCATATACATCATCCTGATGGCATAAAGTAGTAAACCGGGTTTTTGATACAGATAAAGCAAAATTCCAATTATCTGCCATATCACCCTTACCGTTGTTAACCGCTAAAGGCAAATTATATTTATCAGCTAAATCTGTTATATATCTGTTTGGGGTAGAAGTAGAGATAATAACATTTGACTTTATATTTTGATTTATCACAGATTTTATACAATCCTCTAGGAAAGAAGATTTTTTATAAGCCATTATAACGAAGGTATGATTTGTTATTTTTTCTTCCATAAATTCACTTGTAATATAAAATCTTTTATTCCGTCCGTACATAACATAACAAACATCATTAAACACGCCAACCGAGCGCAAAAATTATCCATTAAAACAGGATAACCTCTAGGGGAAAAAATAGGTGTCTCCGCTGGAATATTCAACATAAATATTAGAGAGAACAAAAATAAGTAAATTAAATCATTAAAATTATATTCTGTTTCGTTTAAAAAATAAAGCAAAGGAATTATCATAAATAGTAGAACATAAGTATAACTTATTTGCGGAATCATAATCATCAGTAAACATAATATTGCCAAAGTTTTCCATCTGCTTTTAATAAAATATGCAGAAAATGCCCCTATAGGCAAAATTAGAACCGATAAAACAAAAAATATTTTATTTAATACCGGATATTCCTGCCTACAAATCGCATACACAAACATCTTTAAAGTAGGAGATAATGACAATAAGTATCCATAACCGCCATTTGCTGCGTTTTGAGAATTTAATTTTAAGTTGCGAAACAACAACAACATACCGTCAATTCCACCTAACCAAATTAAAGGGACAAAAAATAATAATGCAGTATAGATACCTAAAAACAATACTTCTTTAAATTTTTTATCTTTCAAAAGCAATAAACCTAAAACTGCCGGGTAAATTTTAATATTTATTGCAAAAGCAAGCGAAAGCAAAGCCAAATACCTAATATACTTTTTGCTACTATCATAATACATTACAAATAACAAACTAAAGATAACCGCAAAAATTATATAATTGCCGCGTTCCAACCAATATAAAAACGGTGCGGAAAACGTAATAAAAAAACAAAATAAAAATTTAGTTTGTTTATTTCCTGTCTTTTTAACCCATAACATTGAATATAATGAAGTTACAGAAATAAACAAAAATATCAACAAACATATTATAGCGATATGGTAGTTTAAAAATTGCCCGCCCCTCATATTATGTGAAAATACTTCACTGAAACCTGAGCCGATAATACAAGTTACAAATATAATAATCGGCGGATACAAATTAAAAAAATTATAATAAGCTGTTTTTAAACTGGCAGCACCCGCCCAAGAAATCGGATTAAAAAAATCCATAAAAGAGTCCCAAGGATCCACAAGTATAAAAAACAAATACCGCCACCTTTCAAAACCAAATACTATTAGGGATAGCAAAAATAAACAAATGCCGCCAAACATTATGCCGCAAAATATTTTAAAAAACCGGTCTTGCGTCCAAGTTTTTTTAGTTATAAAGGATAAATCTACCTGTTCATTTAATTTCATCAATAACCTCTCAAAAATTTATTCTTTCTTTTTCAATTACTACCGGGCGGCGCAAAATTTGCGTCAAAACCGCACCTAAATATTCCCCGATAACACCGATAAAAAACAGTTGCATCGAGGAAAAGAAAAATACTGCAATAAGTATCGGGGCAGTACCCATCGGGAAACTGTTCCAAAACAATAACTTTAAAATTAAATAAATAAAAGCAAGCGACAAACTCAATGCAGATAAAACAAACCCCAAAAATGCCGCTAAACGAAGTGGCATTTTGCTGTGATTTGTAAAACCTATCATAGCATTATCATAAAGCGTATAAAAATTATTTTTTGTTATACCGCGTTTACGTTTTGGCTGAACAAAAGGAACTGTGGTTTTTTGATAACCGAGTTCACACACAAGCCCCCGCAAATAAGGATATGGGTCATTAATTTTACGGAATTCATCCACAACTTCTTTGTCGTACAAACCAAAACCGGTACAATTCTGTAAGAGGTCCGCACCGCTGTCATTTGCCTTATTTAAAAGCCAATAATAAAATTTACGAACCGTAAAAAATACAAAACTTTCCTGCGATTTTTCTTTTTGTGCAAGTACAACTTTATTACCCTCTTCCCATTTTTTTATAAATTCCGGTATTAATTCTGGTGGATCTTGCAAGTCCGATGCCATATAAATTACTGCTTCGCCCGTGCATTGCAAAATACCGTAATAGGGGGAACGTATATGCCCGAAATTTCTTGCATTTAAAATTACTTTAAAATTTTTATCTTTGGCAGCAATTTCGCGTAATTTATTTGCTGTACCATCCGTAGAGGCATTGTCTAAAACAATTTGCTCATAATCATATTTGCCTGCAAATTTCGCCATTTGTTCTTTAACTTTATTATAAAGAACTTCTACATTTTCTTCTTCATTAAAAGCACTTGAAATGATTGAAATTTTCTTTTTCATATCTTAGCATTTTCCTCCATTTCTTCACGGGTTAAAAACGGGTACATGTCTTCTAAACTTGGACTTATCATAGTTCCGTCCGGCAATTTTTTAGCGGAGAGTTTTGGTGCAAAAATATAATCTTTTTCAAGCATTACTTCGCAAACCAAAGGCCCTTTTTTAGAAAGCACTTGTTTTAATTTCGCACCCAAATCCGCATTTTTATTTAAACGGATATAAGGCAAATCAAAGCCATAAGCAATTTTCTTAAAATCAGGTAATCCGACACCGGTTTGTTTATTACACGCCGTAAAACGGCCGAAGAAATTACGCTGTGTTTGAATAATTGAAATATAACCGCTGTTATTTAAAATAAAAATTTTTATCGGTAAATTATAATTTTTTACCGTCTGAAGTTCCTGTAAATTCATCATTATGGAACCGTCGCCTTCAAGGCAAATAATTTCCTTTTTTGTAGATATCGCCGCGCCAATTGCTGCCGGCAAGCCATAACCCATAGAGGCATCACCGGAATTTACAATCATACGCTGGTTTTGTTTAACCTTAGCTGCTTGAAATAAAGCAACGCAAGCAGTACCATTACTTGCCACGACATTAGCACCTTTAGGTAATTTTTCGGTTAATTTTTCAACAAAAAAATATGCATTTACAGGATTACTTGGTTTTATTTTAAATTCCCTTGAAATCGGATATTTTGCTTTTAATTTTTGGCAATGTTTAAGCCAAATATTTGTATTTAACTTAACAACATTTTTAAGTAAAGCCGGCATAAAATCTGCCAAATCCGCTAACACAAAAATATCAGGTTTTACCGTCGGTTTTTTAAGTTCGGCTGCGTCAATATCAACTATAATTTTTTTTGCGTTTTTGGCAAAATTTTCATAATTATAACTAGCTTGGCGAATATTATTTCGTGTACCTAAAAATAAAATTACATCTGCCTGCTGCAAAGCAAAATTCCCAGCTCTTTGCCCAATTGTACCGATACGCCCAATAAAATTAGGGTGGTCCGTCTCAATCAAATCAAAACCGTTTAAAGTGCTGACTACCGGAATATTTAATTTTTTTATAAGTTTTTTAAAATTATCAATTTGCCCGGATAAACGAATACCATGCCCGGCTACAATCAAAGGCCTTTTTGCTCTTTTCAATGTAGCAACAATTTTATTAATTTTCAAATCATATTTTGGTCTAGCAGGGGGGGTAAAACCTTTTAACTTTTTCTCATCAATCAAAGCGGCCTGAATATTTATTGGTATATCAAGCCAAACAGGACCTTTGCGTCCTGTTGTGGCCTCATAAATTGCACGCTCTAAATGATACTTTATATCTTCTGCCTTTGTAACCATAACGGCATATTTCGTTAAAGGTTTAACTACGGAAACGATATCAACTTCCTGATCCCCAAGCTGTCTTAAAGGAATACTAGGGCAACTCGCCATAGTAGTAGAAAATTTAACTTGCCCGGAAATAAAAAGTACGGGGGCACTATCCGTCCATGCGCCAAAAACACCATTTAAACAATTAAGACCGCCGGGACCTGTTGTAACGTTAACTAAAGCAAGTTGTTGATTCACCCTTGCATAACCTTCACCGCAAATAGCACTGGCCTGCTCATTATGATTACAAAAATATTTGATTTTACTCGCCCCAAAACTATCATTTAAATGCATAGCACCGCCACCGGAAATCACAAACATTTCCTTAAGACCATACTGATATAAATACTTGGCAATAAAATCAGATAACTTAATCATAAAAGATTAATACTTCCCGCCAGCTTCCTCAATTAATTTTTTATAGCGTTCTTCTAACATAACAATTCTCTTGGCATCTTCTTGAAATATTGTGCCATAAAAATCACGTTTATTTTTGAGCCACATTAATTCAAAACCGACTGCTTTTAAAATACCTTTATCGGTATTAGGATCACTTAAAGATTCAGGTGCACTGAAAATAAGTTTTCTAGTTTCAAATTTAGTTAAAGAATTAGCAGGCAACCTCTTAAAAAACGGTAAAGAGTGGGCAGAAACCCCTCCACCTATTGTCATTTTTTTACCCACCTTTTTCATCTTAGTTGCAATAATTTCAGCAATTTTAAAAATTTCTTCGGAATTTATATCTTCTCTTGTTAAGCCCAAAGAACCCGTCATATCAACACGACCCAAAACGACACCGGCAATATCATTAAATTCTTTTTGTTTCATCATATCATCTAAATTATCCAGGCCAGTTTTAGTTTCTACATTAATATAAAACTCGACATCTGTTCTCTCATCCTCACTAAAGACTAATTTAGTGGCATGGACATATTTTTTCATAGCATATGCACTTTCAATCATTGGGGCGACAATAGCATTAACACCTATAACCTTTGCATCATACATATCTTTCATTGCCTCGCAACCGCCGATTTTAATTGTCATATCAAGCCCCGCTTTTGTAACAACTTCTTTTAAACGCATTGCTTCTTCAAGGCGGGTCCCTTCCGCTTCAAATTCCGCTTTAATAGCAAGAACATGATGATTCGCTTTTAAATCTTTTAGTGTTTCCACCATTTGTTTTTCCAATTTATTCATATTCCCTCACTTTTTAAATTGCATTTTGTATAAAGAAGCATAAGCGCCGTCTTTTGCAAGTAAGTTTTCATGGTTGCCGCTTTCTACAATTTGCCCGTCGTTTACAACTACAATATTATCGGCATTTTGCACCGTGCTTAAACGGTGTGCGATAACAATAACGGTCCTATTCTTCATCAAATTATCCAAAGCCTCTTGGACAACTTTTTCCGACTTTGTATCAAGTGCACTGGTTGCTTCATCCAAAATTACGATAGGTGCATTTTTCACAAAAGCACGCGCGATGGCAAGCCTTTGTTTTTGGCCGCCGGAAAGTAATGTGCCGCGCTCGCCTATATCTGTATCTAGGCCGTTAGGTAACCCTTTAACGAAATCTTCCAAACAGGCATTTTTCAAAGCGGACCAAATAACATCTTCGCTAACTTCAGGGTTACCGAGCAAAATATTATCCCTAATTGTTCCGGAAAATAAGAAATTATCCTGGAAAACCATTGCAATTTGTTTTCTTAAAGATTTTTGGCTGAAATCTTGAATATTTACACCGTCAATTTTAATTTCCCCGCTTTGAATATCATACAAGCGCGGTATTAAAGCGGAAATTGTTGTTTTACCACCGCCAGAATTACCAACCAAAGCCAAAGTCGTTCCTTTAGGTATTTCCAAATTAATATCGTGCAAAACTTCACGGCCGGAAACATACGAAAAATCAACATCTTTAAATGTAATACCTTTCCTAATTTCACCTAACTCTAAAGCATTTTCTTTATCTTTAATTTGCGGCTCAAGACCTAAGATTTCAAAAATACGGTCAATAGCAAGGAAAGAATTTTGTATTGAAATATAATAATTTCCAAGTGATCTTAAAGGTTTATAAAGCATTATCAAAGCTGCAGTAAAAGCAACAAAGTTACCGCTGGTAATTTTACCCGTAACAATTAAATAACTACCGCACCAAATAACAAAAGCTATACCGAAGGACATTATAATGTGCATAAGGGGGGAAAGCCAATTTGTACTTTTAACCATTTTCATAGCCAAAGCAAAAGTTGTATCGGTAATTTGATAAAAACGCTTTTTAAATTCTTCTTCTAAAGTAAAAGAACGTATTGTTCTATTACCGGCAAAAGTTTCATTATAAGCAGTTATTACGGATGATAAATTGACAACTGTTTTTGCCAAAATAACTTTCATTTTTTTGCGCACTATATACATCGGGTATATAAAAAACCCAAGTACGGCAACAGCAATAGCCGCCATTTGCCAGGAGTTATATATTAAAACACCCACAAGTGCAATGGATGAAAATGTTCTGCTTAAAAATTGTTTTACGCTGTTTATTAAACCGGTTGAAGCGGTCTCGGCATCAGTTGAATACCTAAATAAAACCTCCCCGGAATTACGACTATCAAAATAAGCGGTATCCATGGTAAGAAGTTTTTCATAAAGCCTTCTCTTAATACCTATTGTTATTTTTTGAGCAACCCAAGTATTAAGGTAATCTGAAGCATAAGTAAGTATACCCTGCACCACAGTAAAGCCTACAATCAATAAAGGTATAAGGTTTGAAAATGATTGTTGTTTATCAACCATTACTTGGTCCATAAACGGTTTTAGTGCCATTGCCACAACGGCATCCAAACCACCGACCGGAATTGTTAGTAATACCCCAATTAAAGCCCTTACCCAAAACGGTTTAACAAAAGGCCACATCCTTTTGCAGTTCAAAACAAATAAATTAGCATTAAAGGCTTTTTTAAGTTTATGTTTTCTTTTCCCCATAAAGCACCATACATAGTGTTATATAGTAAATTATACCATAAATAAATATGTGCTATAATATATTTATCGCAAAAGGAGGTTTTATGAAAGTTTTAATTTTGGCAGGCGGCCTTGGCTCAAGACTCGGGGAAGAAACTATACTTCGTCCTAAACCGATGGTAGAAATAGGCGGATACCCAATACTTTGGCACATAATGAAAATTTACACGCATTTCAATTTTACTGAGTTTATAATTTTGTGCGGATATAAAAGTGAATTTATTAAAGAATATTTTTTAAACTACTACACAAATAATTCCGATATAACAATAAATTTTGAAAATAATGATATTCAAATACACCGAAACCATTGCGAACCCTGGAAAGTAACTTTGCTTTTTACCGGCAGGAATAATATGACAGGCTCCCGTATTAAACAAGCCGCACCTTATATAAATAATGAACCTTTTATGTTGACCTATGGCGACGGTGTCGCGAATATAGATATAAACAAATTAATTGCCTGCCACAAAAAAAGTAAGAAGCTTGTTACTTTAACGGCAGTACAACCAACCGGCCGTTTCGGTGCAGTTGAAATTGAAAATGACGGGCAAATTACAAGCTTCCAAGAGAAACCTGCCGGCGACGGTTCTTGGGTAAACGGCGGTTATTTCGTATGTGAACCGGAAGCCCTGAAGTATATCTCTAACGCCCCAAATGCTATTTGGGAACAAGCACCTTTAAGAAATCTTGCCAAAGAAGGCCAACTGAATGCTTATAAACATCACGGTTTTTGGCGCCCTATGGATACTTTAAAAGATAAACTTGATTTAAACGAACTTTGGGAAAAGAATCAAGCACCTTGGAAAATTTGGAAGGATAAATAATATGGTAACTTTACAAGATTTACAAAAAACATTTAAAGGCAGACGCGTTTTAGTTACCGGGCATACCGGTTTTAAGGGCGGATGGCTTGTTTTATGGCTTAAACATTGGGGTGCAGAAGTTTGCGGTTATGCACTTAAACCAAACACTAATCCTAATTTATTTATATCGGCACAAGTATCAAAAAATATAAAAAGTGTTATCGGTAATATTTTAGACCAAAACACTTTAGAAAAAACTTTCCAAGATTTTAAACCGGAGATTGTTTTCCATCTTGCAGCACAACCTCTCGTGCGTTTATCTTATAGCGAGCCCGTAAAAACTTATGAAACAAATGTTATAGGTACTTTAAAAGTACTTGAGGCCGCACGCAAAACAGAGACAGTCCGTGCTTTTGTCAATATTACTACTGACAAATGTTATGAAAATAAAGAAGTTACTCGCCCTTATAAAGAAGATGATCCCTTTGGCGGATATGATATGTACTCATCTTCAAAAGGATGTGTGGAAATTTTATCTTCTTCTTACCGTAGGTCATTTTTGCAAGAAGGCGGTTATGCTTTAGCAACAGTCCGCGCCGGAAATGTTATCGGAGGGGGGGATTGGGCTTTGGATAGGCTTGTTCCTGATTGTGTTCGCGCAATAGAATCAAATCAAATAATTGAAATCAGAAATCCGCATGCCACACGCCCTTGGCAGCATGTATTGGAACCTCTATCCGGATATTTGCTTTTAGGGCATTTGCTTTTAACCGAAGGTAAAAAGTATGCAGAGGGTTTTAACTTCGGACCGGACAGTAATAGCATTTTAACCGTCGCAGAAGTTGCAAAGCAAGTTATTAATGCTTATGGAACAGGGGAAATAAAAGTTCATAAAAAAGATAATTTACATGAGGCTAATCTCTTAACCCTTGATATAACAAAAGCACGCGAAGTTTTAAATTGGGTACCCAGTTTAACCGCCGAGCAAGCAATAAAATTAACAGTTGCTTGGTATAAAAATTTCTATCAAAATGCTGATATGGAAAGTTTTTCACTTGCACAAATCAAAGAATATGAGGCCAATTTATTATGGAACAAGATCTAAGAAATAAAGTAAAAGAAGCAGCAAAAGAATATTATAAAGAAATTTACGGCACAAAAAAACTGCGCAAATATATCCCTGTTTCCGGCAAAGTTTTAGATGAAAATGATTTAACAAATATGATTGATGCCACCTTGGATATGTGGCTTACAACAGGCCGCTTTAATGAAGAATTTGAAAAACAATTTGCCGCTTGGCTTGGGGTAAAATTTGCTTTATCAACCAATTCAGGTTCATCGGCAAATTTGCTGGCGCTGTCAGCATTAACTTCCCATAAACTTGGGGAAAAACGCCTTAAAAAAGGGGATGAAGTTATAACCGTTGCCGCAGGTTTCCCTACGACTGTAAACCCGATTATCCAACAAGGTTTAATACCTGTTTTTGTGGACAGCGAATTGAAAACTTATAATATTGATGCCAACAAAATTGAGGCCACTTTAACACCAAAAACCAAAGCAATTTTTATCGCGCATACGCTTGGAAATATGTTTGATATGGATCGTATTTTGGAAATTTGCCAAAAACATAATTTGTGGCTTATCGAAGATTCTTGTGATGCTTTAGGCGCAACTTGGAAAGACAAAAAAGCAGGAACTATCGGGCATATCGGCACATACAGTTTTTACCCGGCCCATCACATGACGATGGGTGAGGGTGGTGCTGTGGTAACTAATGACCCAAAACTTTACCGTATAATTTTATCTTTCCGCGATTGGGGCCGTGATTGTTGGTGCAAACCCGGCGTGGATAATACCTGCAAAAACCGTTTTAAAATGCAGCTTGGTAATTTGCCTTTCGGGTATGATCACAAATATACTTATTCACATATCGGCTTTAATTTAAAGATTACGGACTGGCAAGCTGCCGTCGGCTTAAGCCAATTAAAGAAATTACCGACCTTTTTAGAAAGGCGCAAAAAAAATGCTGCGTATTTACTTGAACATTTAAAAGATTTGGAAAGTTATTTGATTTTACCATCTGTCGGAAAAGATATTGAACCTTCATGGTTCGGCTTTTTAATTTCGGTTAAACCGGATGCCCCTTTTACTAAACAAGAACTTGTGGAATATTTGGAAAATAATGGTGTCGGCACACGCCAACTTTTTGCCGGCAATTTACTCAGGCAACCTGCATTTACAGATGATGAAATACCTTTGCGTATCGGCAACGGTGCTTTACAAATTTCCAAAAATCTAAATGAAGAAGATTACAAAAAATTGCCTAATACCGATTTTATAATGAATAATACTTTTTGGATAGGCACCTTCCAAGGTTTAGATGAAAGTGACTTGGAAAAAGTTTGTAAAGTAATACGCAATTTTATAAAAGAAAAAGTGAAATAATTATGCTGGAAGTTAAAAATTTAACGGTTTCCATCCGCAATAAAAACGGTAAAGTTTACCCTATTGTAAGAAATTTATCTTATAAATTACAAGAGGGGCAAACACTTGCTATTGTTGGGGAATCCGGCTGCGGTAAAACCATGCAAGCCATGGCCATAATGGGTTTGTTACCGCCAAATATCAACGTAACACAGGGGCAGATTTTATTTCAGGGTAAAGATATTTTAAAACTTTCCCCAAAAGAAAGGCGCGAAATTAACGGCAAAGAAATTGCCCTTGTTTTCCAAGATGCTTTAACTGCTTTAAACCCCGTCATAACTATCCATCAACATTTGCTTGAAGTTTTTAAAGCCAGAACAAATTTGACCTTAAATGAAGCGGAAAATAAAATAAAAGAACTTCTCAAACAGGTGGAACTCCCGCAAAGTATTTTAAGTTCTTACCCTCATCAAATTTCCGGTGGGCAGCGCCAGCGCGTAATGCTTGCCCTTGCACTTGCTTTAAACCCAAAACTTTTAATTGCAGATGAACCGACAACTGCCCTTGATGAAAAAACTCAAGAACAAATTTTAAACCTTATAAAAAAACTTCAAAAGGCTTACAAAATGGCCGTAATTTTTATAACGCATGATTTAATACTTGCAAAAGAAATTGCCGACAGAATTTTTGTTTTGTATTATGGTACTAAAATTGAAGAATCTGCTTCAAAGGAATTGTTTTCAAACCCTTTACATCCATACACTTACGGTTTATTTAAGTCAATAATAACAAAAGATACGCCTAAAGGTATACCGCTTTTTGAAATTTACGGTTCCATTAGAAAAGGCGGACGTTTTTACGGCTGCCCTTTTAAAGACAGATGCAAAAAATCTTCTAGAGTATGCTATAAATTTTTACCACCTTTAGAACAATTGCGCCCCCAACATTATTGCGCTTGTTTTTGGGCAAAGAGCACACAATTTCCGAGGAGACAAAATGACATATAACACCATACTGGAACTTAAAGATATTAAAAAAACCTATGTCAAAAACTCCTTTTTAAGAAAGCAAACAACAGAAGTTTTAAAAGGCGCGAACTTAACTTTACAAGAAGGACAAACTTTAGCACTAGTTGGCCCCTCGGGTTGTGGGAAAACGACTTTACTAAAAATTATACTCGGGCTTGAAAATCAAGATTCGGGAACAGTAAAAATGCTTGGTAAAGATATTTTCAAAACTACAAAAAAGGAATTTAGGAAAATTCTTTCAAATATGGGCGTAATTTTCCAAGATCCATATAGCGCATTAGATCCGCGCCAAACCATTGAACAAATTTTAAGCGAACCGTTTATAATAAATAAAATTCCGTACACAAAACAAACTTTAATTAAAGCTTTAAAAGAAGTTTCCTTAAGTGAATTTGACCTTAAAAAATATCCGCACCAATTTTCGGGCGGGCAGCGTCAACGTATAAATATAGCAAGGGCTTTAATTTTAAAACCAAAACTTATTATCGCCGATGAACCTACAAGCGCTTTGGATGTATCTGTTCAGGCACAAATAGTTAATTTGCTTACAAAAATGCAGAAAAAATATAGTTTTGCTTTGCTGTTTGTCTCTCATAATCTTGCATTATGCAAATATTTATGTCAAAATATAGTGTTGGTCAAGCAAGGTATATTAACTGAAATATCAGGAGATGAGTTATGAAAATAAATTATTATAGGATGATGAAGCAATTTATAGAAATGACAAAAATTGATGCTACATCAAACAAAGAATTACCTATGCAAAAATATATGGAACGTGAACTCAAAAAACTCGGGGGGAAAGTTTTTGTAGACGATGCAGGCAAAAAATTTAATACTACCGCAAAAGGTAATGTAATGGCAAGATTCCCGGGAACAGTAAAAAGTAAACCTTTCATTTTGGGCGCACACCTTGATACGGTTGCACCTTGCAGTAATGTAAAAGCAAGCATTAAAAACGGTAAAGTTGTAACAGACGGTAAAACGGTTTTAGGTGCCGATGACCGCGCCGGCCTTGCAATAATTTTGGAAGTTATAAGAACTTTAAAAGAATCAAAAGAAGATTATCCGCCGATAGAAGTTGCCTGTACTTTGTGTGAAGAAGACGGCATGTACGGCGCAAAATATTTTGATGCTTCTTTTCTGCAAGGTAAAGAAGGCCTAATTTTGGATGATGAATATCCGGAAGAACTTATTATAAATGCACCGAAAGCCTATGTTTTTGAGATAAAAATTATCGGCAGAGCAGCACATGCCGGTGTTTGCCCGGAAAAGGGTATATCTGCTTTGGAAGTTGCCGCAAAAGCAATTTCTATGATGAAACTTGGCAGAATAGATAAATTGACTGTTGCAAATCTCGGTATAGTAAAAGGCGGAACCGGCACCAATATCGTTATGCCGGAAATATATTTAAAGGGTGAAGCCAGAAGCCGCAATTTGCCTGCTTTGGAAAAACAAGTCAAACACATGAAGGAATGTTTTAAGAAAGCAGAAAAGTTGTTTACCAAAAAAGTTGACGGCAAAACCATTAAGCCGATTATTGAATTTAAACAGGAACTTAAATATCCTTTGCTTGATATTTCCCCGAAACTTCCGTTGATTAAGTATATTTTATCTTGTGCAAAAGCAAGTAAAATCAAAATGGAAACAAAATCTTGCGGCGGTGGTTTTGACTCAAATATTTTGTCATCTAAAGGATTATTGATGCCGATTATCGGTATAGGTTATCATGACAATCACACCGTTAAAGAATGGCTTGATATAAAAACCTTTAACAAAACGGCAGATTTAACTTTAAACATCGTAAAAAATTACCGTAAAAAATAAGGGGAAAAAGTGTTTAAAAAATATTTTTTATATCTTGCACTTTCGGTGTTATGTTTTGGATTTATCGGTTGCAAATCTAAAACCATAACCGTAACTTTACCCGACAGTTTTAAAGTAAAAGCGGAACTTGCCCTAACAAAAGCGGAAGCGGAAAAAGGGTTAATGAACCGTGAAGTCCTGCCGGAAGGAACAGGCATGCTCTTTGTTTTCAATGATGAAACACTCCACTATTTTTGGATGAAAAATACTTTTGTTAATTTAGATATGCTTTTTATAGGTGCAGATAAAACAGTAAATCAAGCTTGGGAAAATGTACCTAAAAGTTATGTTTATACGCCTGATAATCAAGTCGCAATCCGTGGCGGTATGGCAAAATATGTGCTTGAACTGCCTGCAAAAAGCATAACAAAACATCAAATTAAAACCGGCTCAAAAATTGACTTTAACGAAGATAATATAGATTATTCTTTGGTGGAAAAATGAAGATTATAAATTTATTTTTTACCTTTTGTTTTTTAGCGCTACCTCTCTTTGCTGAATTCCCTTTGGAAAAACTTCATGAGGAAGCAAAACATCATTTGATAAATTTAATTTCTTTTGATACTACGCAACCAAATCCTCAAGAAATACATGCAGCTAGGTATATTTATACTATATTGAATAAAAATAAAATTGACTGGGAAATTTACCAACCTCAAAAAAACCGGGCTAATTTGGTAGTGAAATTGAAATCTCCTCTACCTAATAAAGAAAAAAAGCCTGCGATTATCCTGATTTCCCATCTTGATACCGCTGCAATTCAAGGGGATTGGACCGTGCCCCCTGTAAAAGCGACAATAAAAGATGGTAAAATTTACGGACGCGGCTCAAGAGATGCAAAAAATTATGTCGCAATAAATTTAACTTTGCTTAACTATTTTGCAAAAAGTAAAGAATTATTAAACAGGGATTTAATTTTTCTTTTTACTGCTGATGAAGAATCTGGTAGCAAAATGGGATTAAAATATCTCATTGAAAAATACCCGAAAATATTTAACGGTGTAATGTTTGCTATAAACGAAGGTGGGGGGGTGATTTCAAATCAAAAACGAAATTTACTGTTTGCGGAAGTGGCTAGCAAAATGTATCTTGATATTTTACTTACAGCAAATGCAGGTAGCGGTAATTCCTCCCAGGTACAACAGGATAATGCAATATACAAACTCTCCCAAGCATTAGGAAAAATAAAGGAATATGAATTGCCTTATAAATTAACACCATTTACAAGAAAATTTTTTGAAGATATTTCAACAATACAAGACCAAGATGCCCAAACAACCATCAATATGCTTTTAAATCCGCCGGAAGAAAAATATTTTAAACAAGCAGCCGCAATAGTTAGTGAGGATTCTTTTTTACAAACCCAAATTCAAGACAGTATTACCCCGACTATTTTGACTTCTTCGGAAGAATCAAATACTGTTTTATCACAGGCCTCTGCGTTACTTAATTGCAGATTGCTTCCATCTTCTAATCCTCAGAATTTTTTTGATAAATTAACACAATTATTTGATAATGACGAAGATATTATGTTGACAATAAAAGAGCAACCCATTTTACCTTTTCCTCAACCCAAAGATAATTTTAATGATGAGCTTTATTTAGCTTTGGAAAATGGTGCAAAAAAGGCGTATGGTCAAGATACAAAAATTCTACTTGGTATAAGTCCTGCTTCAAGCGAAAGTGAAATATTAAGACGCAAAGGTATTGTAACTTACGGTATTGGGCCACGTTTTTTTATAGCACAAGGGGAAGAAGATAATATGGGAGGCCCGCATCAAGCTGATGAATTTATTGAAGAAAATGCATTTATAGAACAACTAAATTTAACCCTATATATTTTAGGAGATTTATTGGGAGTTCAATAATATTATTTACAAAATAAAATTCTACTTGAAATTTTTCTCCACAATTTCTAAAATGGAATTGTAGGTTTATAATGAATATGCAAAATAAATTAAAATTGATAACATTCTTAGCTGTTGTTTTTACGATGGTAGTATTTACTGTAAAATATTTTTATACTACCAATGGGAATTTTTCTTATGCAGGTTATAGTGACTATCAGGAGGAATATAATAACGATAATAACAATATAACTGCTGAGGATAATTCCGAAAAAACAAATACTCAAACAGATACGGAAGAAGTTCCGGCCCATAATCCTTTGCCTGATGCTTTCGATTATAATAAGCCTATATTAACCCCAGATCCTAAAGCTCTTAAAAAAGAAATTAATAAAAAGCTTAGTTACGCTAACTATGAAGATAGAATCCGCATGGAATCACCTACCAGATTAGATGCTAATGGCCTTTATGTATCTCTTATGCAAGCCGTAGAAGATAATGATATACAAAGAGTAAAAAATTTAATTAACCGAGGTGCAAGACTAAATTCCCCGGATGGAAATACATCTTATGCACCCATATTTTGGGCCATTAGTAACGGTAATGTAGAAATAGTTGACTTATTACTTCAAAAAGGTGCAAAAGTTAATACACCTGACGAAAAGGGATTTTTCCCGATACATTGGGTAGTCGAAAACTCATCAAATAGACCACAAGTATACCAAATGAAGGCTATTTTTGATTTAATTTTAGAGAATAATCCAAATGAAATTAACAGACAGGATACTACATTAAAACAAACACCGATAATGATGGCTGCTGCTTTAGACAATAAAAAAGCTTTTGCTTATTTGTTAGATATGGGAGCAAATTTAACAATTACCGACGGAAATAATGAAGATATTACCGATATATGTTCAATAAATGTTTGCCAAGTCTGCCTTCATTTAATCGACCTTAAAAAGAAACAAAATGAGATAAATGCATTACCAAACTTTGCCAGCACATTTACAGCACCTGATTCTATTTGGTTACCTTATTCCACCAATAAAAAAACTAGTACTAAAAAGAAAGTTACAAGGGATCCAAATGCAATAATAATTCAAGGGGATTCAATAGCAGTACCTATTTATAAAGATATGCCCAACATATTGCCTTTGCAGAAACAACGTGAACCGGATATGGTTATAACTAGTGATTAATAAAAATATTATTTTTTATTTTTGTATTTCTTTTTAGATTTGAATTTAAAACCATAGATAAATTTAATTAATAAATCTAAAATTAAAAGATAATTTTTCATATAATCTTAAAACTCTCGTAACATTTGTGTAAATCTCGAAACGGAACACCTAGTGATAGATGAATCCAACTTCTTTCCAGTATTAATTGTCCGTAATGAATAAGACGGCAATCTCTTATTTTTAAAAAAGCCTCATCTAAAGACAATTTTTTACTATCAACTACGAAATCAGCAGCAGTAGCATTTAAATGCTGGGAATTTTTACTGCCACCCACCTCTTTATTTAGAGCAGGACAACGGTATCCGCTCGTAATAATTAGCGGAGTATTTAAAATCGCCCTTGCCGGTTCAAGCAAATAATTGGCAAGCAAAGTTAAATTATTTATATACTCTTTAGCAAGCAAAGGGTTAAGCAATTTATATGCAGTTACAGAGGTTCTTGTAAGTTCCGCAAAAGTAAAGTGTGTGGAGAGCCGCCATGTAAGGATTTTTTCTTGTGACATAAAATCTCCTATTTCAAACGGCCCCGGAAAGATATTACTTAATTAAGAGCAAAAAATCAAATATTGGCGATTTTACTCATTTTTTGATACAATATTTTTGTTGGATATTTAATTTTTTTGAGGGAAACGATGAAACATATTTTTTCAGTTTTAGTTTTTTTCGTAATACTCTTTCTTACGGCCTGTGATATTAATTTTAATTGGCCAAATAATTGTAAAAACACTTGCCCTCCCGGTCAGGAATTAAAAGGGGATTGTACCTGTTATGTCACCAAGAAATTGCCAGCTACAGAAGTTCAACAAAAAGAGATTCTGTTAGCACTGGCCCAGGGAAATGAACAATTGTTTACAAATTTAATTGCAAACATAGATCCTAATAGTAAATTTAATTTAGATCTCATACCAGATTTAGCATCTCTTAAGAAAATTTATGCAAATAATGTTGATATTTCTAACCGCATAGATTATCAAAAAGATAATTTAACTTTAATTTCTTTGCTTGCACCCTTAGATAAATTTAACCCTGCATTTAATATGCTATTAAATAACGGCGCTGATCCTAATTTAGAATCCTTTTCGGGTTTATCTCCGATTGAAATTGCTATCACTGCAGATCAAACGGAAAAGCTTCAAATGCTTCTTAAAGCCGGTGCTAAAGTTAATTTTGAAGGGGAAAATAATATTCTTGTACGAACTTTAAATTTACAAAAATATAAAGCTTTATCCATTCTTTCCAACTATGCCAAAGAAAAACAAATACCTTTTAAATTTCCTGCCAACTATTTTAATATAGCAATGGCTGAAAATAATACTGATATGGCAAATGCTGTTCTGCCTTTAACGGATGGTGTTGTAAATTTACCAAATAACTTTGGGGTTTTGCCTTTAGTTCATGCTGCTCTTTCAAATAATTTTAAATTTATAGACAATCTGCTTGCAAACGGTGCGAATATAGAATTAAAAGATCACAATCTTCGCACTCCTATTTTAGCTTATATGCAAGAAGTTTATATCGCTCAAATTGAAAGGAATTTGCCAAAGGGGCAAGAAAAACAAATAACAGAAACCGTAAAATATTTCCTTGATAAAGGTGCTGATATCACCGCCAAAGATTCTGATGGCGAAAATATTGTTTTTTATGCCGTACGCAGCAATAATAAACCTCTTATTGAACTTCTTACTATTAATTATAGACAAGATTTAAACCCAGTTAATAATCAAGGTGAAACACCTCTTTTCATCGCTGCACAAAATAACCCGGCGTTAGTTTCCTACTTACTTTCTAAAGGTGCTAATCCAAAGGTTATGGATAAAAATGGGCGCACCCCGGCAATAGCAGCAGCGGAAATGGGCAATATGGATATTTATGATTTGCTTGAAAATGCCGCCGCCAGGAGGCTTTAATAATTTATGAAAAACCGCCATCAACTTTTTACCGATATTGCCACATTAGTAGCCGGGCAATCCACCTGTACACGCTTGCATGTAGGTGCGGTGCTTGTTAAAGACAAACGCATTGTAAGCATCGGTTATAACGGTGTTGCCTCCGGTCAAAAACATTGTGAAGATTACTTTAAAGAAGTGTATTTAAAAGAGTATGCCGGGCAATTTCCAAGTTTTGAAGAATTTATTAAAAGCAAGGGATTTTATGATTTGCATGGCAAATTTTCAAATGATAATGAATTACATGCCGAACAAAATGCTTTGCTCTTTGCCGCAAAAAGCGGTATTACCACAGAAGACACAACTTTGTATATAACTTTATCGCCATGCATACATTGTGCCAAAATTATCGCCGCTTCCGGCATAAAAGAAGTGATTTTTAAGGAACTTTACGACCGCTCTACAGAGGGGGTAAACTTCCTAAATAAAATCGGCATAATTTGCCGTAAAATAGACGAGGTATTAAATGATAAATAGAACACAAAATCAAACACCGCAAGACGGTGCAGGCTATAATCTTTCTAAATGGCTTATAGCCAACATGAAAACAGTTATAGCAGTCGCTGTTACAATTTTGGTTATGGCCGGTATTTTTGCTATAGTTATTAATTTAAAGGAAAGGGACTATCAAAATCAATGGACAGAAGTCTTTATGGCGGAAATGGCCGTTGCAAACGGCGGTGATCCTTCCGAATATGCTCCGCTTGAAAATATCGCCAACAAATATAAAACAAAACCTGCAGGTGTTTATGCTAACTTCATTTTAGGGACGGCATTAGCCCAACAAAAGGAATATCTAAAAGCAGAAATTTTTTATAAACAAGCGTTGGAACATGCTAATAATGATTTTGCCGAAATGATAACAAATGCCTTAATTGCAAATGTGCTTGAGCAGGGTGATTATGAAAGAGCCGCCACTTTAGCTGATGAATTCATCTCTAAGAACCCAACGGGCTTTTCTGTTCCGCAACTCAAACTCTACAAAGCATTAGGGCTTGAACTTGCAGGTAAAGTAACAGAAGCAAAAGAAGTTTATAAAAGTTTAGGGGAAGATTACCCTCAAACTTATTATGCAGCAATTGCAGCCGCTAAACTTGCCCCAGCCGCTGAAACAACTGATAAAAAAGCAAAGAAATAAAAAATTTACCTAGCTGTTTAAGAGCAGGTTCCCCGCACAACACACTAGTGCGGGGATTTTTATAATAAAAAATTTTATTTAGATTGTATCAAAGGTAAATATTTCAAAACCGTATCAACTTTTAAATCAGTGATATTTTTATCATGACGTATAAAATCAACACCGTCATTCACAACTATTTGTTGTTTCGACGGTATCTTTGCGTACTTAATTTCCGTTAAAAGCAAAATATTCGGGTAATACAAATTATGGAGTTTAAAATCTTGCTGATATTGCAAACCTAAATTAGGTATATTAAGCCCAGCAGAAACAGCCCAAAATTCGGATGCAAAAGAAATAATGTGTAGCGGCATTTCCTTTTTAAGCAAACTGAGTATTTGGCAAATTTCATTAAATGAAAATTTCCTTTTATCTAACATTTTAAAATGCGGATCTACAACGCCACATTTTGTAGCACTTAAAATGAAATAATTATCCCAAATAAGTTTGCGCGCAAGTTCATCAATTTCCGGGTAAATATATTTGCCGTCATCAAGTTTTAAAAGTATTATGCCCTTTGTACCCTTGGCACTTTTTTTAATATTTTCTAAAGTGTCTGAAATTTTAGCCGGTATTTCTTTGGGAAAATAAAATATAGGTTTTGGAAAATTTTTCCTCTCGTTAGAGGGCAAACCGAAAGTATCAAATAAACTTGCTGTTCTATGTAAGGATATTTTTTTATATTCGTAATAAACAGGCAAAATTAAAAAATCTTTCGGTGCTTTTTCCACAACTTCACTGTAATCATAATTTTTCCAAATAAAGGGGTTTCTAAAACCCTTAAAAGTTTTTACTTTTTTGATGTTTGGGTTAGTTTTTAAAAGCGCAGCAACGAGGGGGGAATTATTCCTGTCCATTTTATCTGAAACATAAGCCCACAATTCCATTTGTGGATATTTTTTTGCAAGTGCTTCAATCAAAGGCGTGGTATATAAATAGTCACCAAGCCCCATAAAAAACACTAAAGCAAAACCTTTTATTTTTTGGTTAACTGCCAAAGCATTATCCAAATTGTAGTAAATATGTTCGTGGATATACAAAGGGCGTTTGATTGAATACCAATTTTTATTTATTTCCACATTTTCCGTATTTGTATTTTCAGGATTATCTTCAAAAGAATACCATACGGGGCAAACTTCCCTTTCACCTAAAATTTTATTTATTTGCGCGTGTGTCCAACGGCAAGTTTCATATATTACTGTTAGAAAGCGGTACTTATATATAAATTTCCTCATATATAAATTTTATTAAATAATGTGGCTACTTGTAAATATTTAATGAAAACTGCAAACTTCCTATCCCCGTGTAAAATATGTTAAAATATATTAGATGTATTTATATTAGGAGGGTCTATGGAACCAACAACAGCGGCAACAACAGCTGCAAGCGGAGGATTATCTTCCGGCGGCTTTATGCTTGCCATAATGGTATTTTTTATAGTAATGATTATGCTTTCAAGCAGAAGTCAAAAGAAAAGAGATGCCGAACACAATAAACAAGTAAAAGCCTTACAAAAAGGCGACAGTGTTATCCTGCTTGGAGGGATAATCGGAACTATCGTCGGCTTCAACCAAGAGATTTTGGAAGTTAAAATTTCCGAAAATACAAAAATTTCAGTTTTACCTTCAGGTATAGTTAGCGTGCTTAAAGGTAATACTTTGCAACAAGGAGATAAAAAATAATGAACAAACTTGCTTTTAAATGGGGCCTAATAGCTTTAATATTTATAGGCTCTATTGCTTTGTTATACCCAAGCTATGAGTGGTATTCCAAAACACCGGCCGAAAGGGAAAAACTTGAGGCCTCTAATTCACGCCCGAAACATATTTTAAATCTAGGGCTTGACTTGCGCGGCGGTTCTTCTTTGCTCTTGGAACTTGATGTAAGCAAACTTTCCGGTAAAGAAACTTTAACAGAATCAATGCAACGCGCAATTGAAATTGTAAGAAACAGAATTGACCAATACGGCGTAGGGGAAATCCCAATAACAAGGCAGGGGGAAAAATGGATTTCAGTTCAACTCCCCGGTATTGCAAACCCGGAACAAGCAGAGGCCTTAATCGGTAAAACCGCAATGCTTGAATTCCGTTTGGTTAAAACTGATGCCGCTTCACAAGAAGCCGCCTCAAAAATATATGAACTTGAAAATGCTTTCAATAGTGACGGTACTTTAACCGAAGAAGCTCAAAAACTTATGCCGGAAGGTACAGTAGTTATGAAAAGCAAAGAAGGCGGTTATTTACCTTTAACCGATACAGTCGCAGTTTCCGGTGCTGACCTTGAAGATGCCCGCGTTACCGCAGGCGAATACGGCTACCCGGCTGTTTCCTTCCAATTTAATAGTGACGGTGCCAAAAAATTCGGCAACTTAACAGGTGCAAATATCGGCAAACAACTTGCTATTGTTCTTGATAATACAGTACAATCTGCACCGCGCATTAACAGCCGCATTTCTTCACAAGGCCAAATTACCGGCCAGTTTAAAATGGAAGAAGCAAGGCAACTTGCCATCGTGTTAAGAGCAGGTGCTTTACCGGCCCCGGTCTCAATTATTGAAAAGCGCGTTATCGGCCCGGGCCTTGGTGAAGACTCCATTAAAAGCGGTTTAACTGCATCTGCGATAGGTTTTATCTTTATCGTACTTTTTATGACTATTTACTATCGTGCAGGCGGTTTTATTGCAAGCATTGCTTTATGTTTAAACTTGGTTTTCTTAGTTGCATTAATGGCATATTTTTCCGCGACATTAACATTACCCGGTATCGCAGGTATCATACTTTCGCTTGCCATGGCTGTTGATGCAAACGTTCTTATTTTGGAACGTATGCGCGAAGAAAAAGATAAAGGCCAGCCTTTACCTTCAGTAATAAAAGAAGGTTATGATAAAGCATGGAGTGCGATTTTTGACTCTAACTTGACAACCTGGATTGCCTCTATCTTATTATTCCAATTCGGTACAGGCCCGGTCAAAGGTTTTGCTTTAACTTTGACTTTAGGTTTATTTGTGGGTGTGTTCACTTCAGTTTTCGTAACACGCGCCATTTATGAATTTGTACTTACTTCAAATCCAAAGGATATTAGTCTATGAGATATTTTCAACTTCTACCCAAAACGCATTTTGATTTTATCGGCGCAAGGAAAAAGTTTTTCCTTATCTCCGGTTTAATCTTGCTTGGCTGTATTATTTCATTATGCACAAAAGGCTTGAACCTCGGTATTGATTTTACCGGCGGTACAATGGTGCAAGTGCAGTTTGAACAAACAACAGATATCGGCCAATTAAGAACTGCTTTGCAAAATGCAGGTATTAATGCTGATATTCAAACTTACGTCGGTAAAAATGCTTTTGCCATAAAAGTTAAAGGCAAACAGGAAAATGTTAATGAAGTTTCCAAGAATATTGAAAACGCTTTAACAAAAACCGGCAATAAATTTGAAATTGAACAAACTTCATTTATTGGGCCTACCGTCGGGCAAGACCTTGCTAAAAAAGCACTTTTGGCTTTTGCTTTGGCTTTGGGTGCAATGATTTTTTACGTTGCCTTCCGTTTCCAAAATATTATTTGGGGTGGTATGGCAGTTGCAGCTTTGTTCCACGATATTTTGCTTACGGTCGGTGTATTTTCCTTCTTCCAAATTGAAGTGGACTTGGTTATTGTGGCAGCCTTGCTAACGATAGCAGGTTTCTCTGTAAACGATACTATTGTTATATTTGATAGAGCACGTGAAAATATACGCTTAAACCCGAAATATGATTTACCTACTTTGTTAAATGTAAGCGTAAACGATACTTTATCAAGAACAATAATAACATCTATAACTGTTATCGCAGCAACTGCGATTTTATATGTAATGGGCGGTGAAGTGTTAAAGAACTTCTCCCTTGCTTTGCTTATCGGTTTAACTTCCGGTACTTATTCAACGGTTATGCTTGTCCCGGGCCTTGTATACCAATGGTCCAAAGGCAGCAACTTTGATGCTATGGCAACCGGTGCAGCAAACACAGCTGCTGCAGAAACGCACAAGAAAAACCATAACAAAAGGCGCTATAACAACTAATGAGGAAAATAAGGAAATTTAAAATATCCTTACACTATAAAGAGATACTCCGCCGCATAAAATCTGCAGAAGTAGATTTAAACGCGGCGGGGTTTACCTCTGAAAGTGCTTTGGCTGTTTTTATTTCCTCTTTGCACCAGGCAGCAGATACCGGTGTAGTTTACGAATTTAATGAAGGTTCTTGTTTGGAATTAACTGGAGCCGGTTTTGAGCATAAAGGGCCTTCCAGTTTATGTTTAATAACTTTGGGGAAAAAACTTGAAGAACAACTTGCCTGCCTTACAAATATGAGCCAAATGACCGTTGCAAATATTGCGGTTTATGAATTTTTAAGAACAGCTTTAAATTTTGTAGTAGATTTATTAAAAGAAGAAGCGGATAAAGATAATTTAGTTTCACAAAATATAGAATTATTAAGTGCACCTGTTTTTTCTTACGGCGTGGAACCAAAATTTATAAGGGAAGCAAAACACCTTGATATTACTTTAGTAAAAAAAGTTTTGCCGGATTTACTTAAGCGCCTTGAAGCGCAAAAAATAAATGTAAGTTTTGAAGAAGGGGTTTTAACACCTAAGGCCACTGTAGCATTTGTTATACCGTGGCTTAAAAAGAAAGGTAAAAAATAATGGCTTATACCGAGGGGTTTGAAAACGTTAAATACAATATTGCTGCCTGCTTAATAAGCGGTTACCTTCATTTGTGCGGAATACTTACCAAGTATAAAATAGAAGGTTTGGACGGTACCATCGGTAAATCTGCGGAAACGCCTGTAATTTTTGCTTTTTGGCATAATAGGCAAGGTTTTTTACTTTACCCTTACAGGAAACATAAAAAGATGTGTGTGCTTGTTAGTCTTAGCAAAGACGGTGAATATATAGCACGTGCGTTACCCAAATTTAATATGGTTGCTTCGCGTGGTTCTACCACAAGAGGTGGGGCTGCCGCTTACCGCGGTTTAATTTCAAAAGCTAAACTGGGTTATTCTTTAGCTTTAACTCCTGACGGTCCGCGTGGCCCGGTATATCAAGCAAGCCAGGGTGTTTTAGCTTTAGCGCGTAAAACAGGTTTCCCGATTATTCCCGTCGGTGTTTATGCAACAAATAAATTTTCGGTTAATTCTTGGGACAAATTCCAGGTCATTTTACCGTTCGGTAAATGTTCTATAGTTTTAGGTAAGCCCTTAAAAGTAACTAAGGAAGATAATTTAAGAGAGCTTTCCAAAAATTTAACTTTACGTATACAAGATGCAACTTCTCAGGCAGCAAAATTATGCGGGGTAAAATAATGGGTATTCTAATTTTAATTTTGATAAATATTGTTTGCCCTTTTGTGGCTTTAATAATAGTATTATGCTTTTTAATTTCTTCAAGGCGCAGTGTGCTTAAAACTTTACTCAGCGAATTAAAAGAAAGATTTGTTATAAAAAAACAACCTTTTAAAGGCCCTTGCATTTGGCTTCATGCCGCAAGCGTTGGGGAAGTTAAAAGTGTTGCCGGTATTGCAGCAGATTTAAAAGCAAAATATAATTTACCGATTTTGGTAACCACTTTAACAAAAGCAGGGCAACGTGCCGCACAAAAAATTGATACTTTTGATTTAGCCTTGCTTGCACCGATAGATTTTTATCTTGCAATTAAACGTTTTTTGAAATTTTATAAACCTAAAATGTTACTTATCGTAGAAGCAGACCTTTGGCCAAATATGATGTATGCAAGCATAAAATCAAGGGTAAAAGTGGGCATAATAAATGGCCGGATATCAGAAAGGAGTGCTAAAAGATATAAACTTCTTAAACCCCTTATAAAATTAATAATTCCAAAAGTATCTTTTATTTGCGCACAAACGGAAGAAATTAAAAAACGCTATGTTTCTTTAGGTGCTTCAAGGAAAAAAGTATTTGCTTGCGGCAACATAAAATATGATGCTTTAACTGAAACCCCTAACCACCTGGACGAAGCCCAAGAAATTATAAATAAACTCGGCTGGAAAAAATCAAAAATAGTAGTGTGCGGAAGCACTCATGAGTTAGAAGAACAAATAATATTTTCTTCCGCTAGGACCTTAAAGGATGTAAAATTTATCATAGCACCGCGTCATTTAGAAAGATCAAAACAAATACGCGAAAATTTGAAAAAAACACAATTCCAATTTGTTTTTTTAAGCAACTTAGATTATCCGCCGGTAGAAACACAAATCTTAGTAGCAGACACTATGGGCCTTTTAAGCGCATTATATAAAGTAGGAACTTTGGCTTTTGTAGGCGGATCCATAGTTAAAAAAGGGGGGCATAATTTCTTGGAAGCAGCCATACTTAAAAAGCCGGTGTTCTTCGGTAAATATTATTATAATGCCCCAGATGTAGCAAAAGCATTATTAAAATCCGAAGGGGGAGTTTTAGTCAGCAAAACAAATTTCAGCAAGGAATTAAGAAAATATTTAAATAATGATGAATTACTAAGTAAAACAGCACAAGCAGCATTAAATACTGCCCTTTCTTTTAAAGGTGCAACAGCAAAAACTTTAGAGGTTATAAAATTATGAACGAAAATAAAAATCAGATAAAACAAAACATCTTAGTTATGCGTTTATCTTCGCTTGGGGATATAGTTTTGCTTTCACCGGTATTTAAAAATATTAAAGAGCATTGGCCGAATGCAAAAATAACTTTACTTGTTAAAGAACAATTTGCACAAGCCTTAAGCGGGCACCCTGATATAGACGAAATAATGGTTTTTAAAGATTTCATTAGTACACTTAGAGATATTAGGGCTCAAAGATTTACTCATTTACTTGATATGCATGCCACTTTACGCACTATTTTACTAAGTGCATTTAGCGGTATTGAAAATAAAAAAAGATATAATAAAAATTTCCTTGCAAGGCGCATATATGTTAAATTTAAATTTGCAAGCCCTGTACTTGAAAAACATACGCTTGAAAAATATTTGGCCGTACTGCAAGACTGGAATATCCCGGTAAAACACCATACACCTAATTTAAGCGATTGGAAATTTAAAACTGTTGATTTAAAAAAAGAAATTGAAAATATTTGCATTTTCCAAACTTCATTTTTAGGGGATTCTGTTTTAACAACACCGCTTGTTAAAAAAACTGCAAAAATGTTCCCAAAAGCAAAAATTACCGTCGTAACACGCCCCCAAACTGTGGAAATTTTTAGGCATCTTGATGAAGTAAATAAAATTATTATTGATGACAAAAGAGGATTAAATCAAATACTTGGTATATTTAGAACAGCAAACAGAATACGCAGGGCAAAAGTTGATGTTTTGCTTGTACCCCACCGCAGTTTTAGAAGTGCTTTAATTGCTTGGTTAAGCGGCGTAAAAGTACGTATCGGTTTCAGTAACAGCGAAGGCAGATTCTTTTATACAAAAACAGTACCGTTTTCCTGGATGATTCACGATGCGGAACGCAATTTGTATCTGCTCCAAGGTATTGTGCAAGATAATTTTAAAGTGGAATTAAACCTTGATAACGGAAATACAGATGCTGAGGAAACTATTAAAAAACTTTTAAAAGATTCCGGTGCGGAAGATAAAATTTTAGTCGGGGTACATCCAAGTTCAGTATGGCCCACAAAATGCTGGCCGGCTGAAAATTATGCAAAGCTTATCACACGTATGGAAAAAGAACTTGGTTTAATATCAGTTTTAATCGGAGGGCCAAAAGATTTAGAAGTAAGCGAACAAGTTGCCCGTTTATCTGAAGGCCACCCAATAAACCTTGCGACAAAAACTTCACTTACAGAACTTATGGCATTAATGAAACACTTAAAACTTTTTATAACAAATGACTCCGGCCCTATGCATATTGCAACGGCTTTTGGGGTTCATACTTTGGCAATCTTTGGGCCAACAACCAAAGAATTAGGATTTTTCCCTTATGGCGAAGGGCACAGGGTGATAGAAGTAAAAAATTTACCTTGCCGCCCTTGTGCTTTACATGGGGGAAAGAAATGTCCTTTGGGACATTTTAAATGCATGAAAGATATTTCTGTAGAAGAAGTATTTAATAGTGTAAAAGAAATGTTAAATATTCATTGTTAGAGGTGAAATATGAAAAGCTTCATTTACTTCGTAATATTATTACTTATTGCAGCCGGCATCGGTTATGGGTTTGATGCATTATTCTCTATATTACCAAAGAATACTGCATCTTTCTTTATAGAATCATATTCAATAGGTATCCGCCCACTTGGTATTCATGCAAGCATTTGCGGCATTATCGGGCTTGTGGTATCTTTTGTAATAATCAAGCCTTTTCTTAACAGATAAATGCGTATAATTTTAGCGTCCGGCTCACCGCGAAGAAAAGCTATTTTAAAAAAACTAGGGTATAAATTTGATATTATTAATCCGACGGTAAAAGAAACAACTTCAAAAAAATTACCCCATAAAATAGTGCAGGAACTTGCATTAAAAAAAGCTTTTTCCGTTGCGGTATTATATCCGGACGCTATTATAATAGGCGGGGATACTTTAGTATATTGTAAAGGCAAAATACTGGGTAAACCAAAAAACGAAAAAGATGCTTTAAAACTTTTAAAAATTGAAAACAATTCCTGGCAAACAGTTTATAGCGGGCTTGCAATAATCTGTAAAAATAAAAACAAATTAATGCTCGGTTATGACAAAACCCTTTGCAAAGCACGTAACTTAGATTTAAAAACTTTAAAAAATCTTGCTAGCAAAAATTTAGATAAAGCAGGTGCATATGCAATGCAAGATAAAGATGATTGTTTTATTAAAGAAATAAAAGGCAGTTATGATAATGTGGTGGGGTTTCCATCAGAATTATTTCAAAAAATGATAAAGGAGTTTTTATGACGGAAACAGATGTTTTAATTATAGGTTCGGGCCCTGCAGCTTGCAGTGCAGCTTTATATACAACACGAGCAGGTTTTAAAACGCTAATGCTTGGCGGTAAAAATTTCGGCGGGCAGCTTGTACAAACAAGTGAAGTGGAAAATTATGCCGGTTTTATTGACCCGGTAAACGGTTTTGAATTAATGGATAAAATGCACAAACAATGCAAACGCCTTGGCGCAGAAATTTTGCAAAAAACCGCTGTCTCCATTAAAAAAGACGGCAAAAAAATGATTACAGAACTTGAAGGGGGGGAAGTTATTTCCTCTTATGCAGTACTCGCCGCAACAGGTGCAACGGCCAGATGGTTAAATGTGGAAGGGGAAAATAAATTTAAAAATCACGGCCTGTCCGCTTGCGCAACTTGCGACGGTTTTTTTTATAAAGGCAAAACAGTTGCAATTATAGGCGGCGGCAATACTGCTTTTGAAGATGCTTTATTTTTAACTAATTTTTGCCAAAAAGTTTATTTAATCCACCGCCGTGCAGGTTTTAGGGCTGATGAAATTACAATAAAAAAAGCGCAAAGCAACCCCAAAATTGAATTTGTAATACCTGCAGTTACCACAAAACTTTTGGGTGATGACAAATTAACCGGCATAGAACTTCAAAACCCGGAAACTAAAGAAACAAAAACTTTGGAAGTTCAAGGAGTTTTTGTGGCAATAGGTTCAATACCGCAAACAAAATTTTTAGCAGACAGCGGCGTTAAATTAACCGAAACGGGCCATATCGCCGTCGATAATAAATACCGCACAAACATTGAAGGCCTTTTTGCCGCAGGTGATTGCCAGGATCCTGTTTACCGTCAAGCCATTGTGGCAGCAGGCAGCGGCGCAAAAGCGGCAATTGAAATTATAAACTATATAAACAAAATAAAGTAAAATTTATTTTGATTATTTTGAATCAATTTTATATAATGTATTTGAGTTTGTAATGTATCATTAGGTAAATATTATGAAATATAAAGAGCTATTAATACGTTTATTAGTTTTTCTAACAGATAAATCAGTAATAGTTACTGCAATTATAATAATTGCTTTACTCCTTCTTCATCCGCATTTTGTGAGGGTTTTGGAAAGGATGAGGATGTCTTCCACGTATGATACTATGAAAAGGATAGCACAAGAACAGAAACATTATGCAATTTCAAATAATGATTATAGTAATGACTTTAGGGATTTGGGGCTAAATTTAAAAGATAAGTATGGCAAAGATTTTGAATATGATTCCGCACGAACAGATCATTTTACACTAATTCTTGAGAAATCAGGTGTTTTGGGTATACGAAACGGATCAGAATATATCGTATATTATGATTATGATAATTCTTCATTTAGTTGTGCACCGCGCGAACACTATATATGTAAGAATATAAATCCGATTTCAAAAAGTGTTTGTGAAGAAGCCGGCATGCTTTGGTCCAGTATAAATAATTCTTGTTATATGAGTGAAAAGGATATGTGCCTTGCACATAATATGCCCTGGAATACAAAAGATAAAAATATTTTCTGCGGTTATGAAAATACTGAAAATGTAAAAGTTTTGGAAGGTGCTTCCTGCATTGCAACAAAACCGGGCGGTTGCCAAAATTCTATAATTTATAATGGTGCTTCTTGTGAAGGCAAAAGCTCTTTTGCTTGTATGAAAAGTATTTTGCAAGGGGGTAATTGTGCAGCACATACTGAAACTGCTTGCCATTCCGTACAAATAAATAAAGACTCCGCTTGTTTGGTAGATGAAGATTATTCCGGCAGCTACGGTTGCCAAAATGTAACAATAAATAAAGACGGCCTTTGCTATGCTAAAGGGCCAAATACCTTGGCTTGCAATAAAGCTATCATAAATAATAGCGGTGTTTGCAGGGGATATGCAAATAAATCTTGCAATTCAGCTACAGTACTTTCAGGCGGTATTTGCGAGGCTAATGCAGTTAATGCCTGCCAAGATATTACCGTAAAGAAAGGCGGTAAATGTATTGCAAATGTTCCGAAAACCTGTAATGGCACCTATGAAAAAGGGGCATGTTGCCATGGCGATTATTGCCCTGAAAATTCACCAAAGTGTAAGTGCCCGGGGTATGCCACCTTTTGCTAGTGAAATTACAACAATTTAAAGCATTATTTTATTGTACTGATTATAAATAACAAAAAAACATTTTAGGAGATATTATGAAAAATAAAAATGCAATTAACAAATCGGGCTTCACATTAATTGAACTTTTAATGGTTGTCCTTATCATAGGTATACTTTCAAGTATTGCTTTACCCAAGTATAGAAAAGCAGTGGAAAAAAGTAAAGTCACTGAGGCTTTAAGTAATATATCTACTATTGCTAACACTCAACGTGATTTCTACGTTGCAAAACGTAGTTATACTAAAGACTTTTCTGACCTTGATGTCAGTTTCTTAGACAAAGACGGCAATAAAGCTGACGGCGATCTTTTGGAAACTACTTCTTATCAATATGAATTATTAGATAACGGCGTCTTAGTTTCTAGGAACAATGACGAATATTATTTATATAGGAAATATGCAGGTTCACAAATAATGTGTATGCCCAGTTCTCATTATATATGCGCTGATTTTGAAACATTTTCAGAAGAACCATGTAATAATGCCGGCCTGGTGTGGGCAAAAACAAACAGCACTTGTTATCCTGATTACGAATCGAGATGTAACGATTTATATGCAGCAACACTCGGGAATGATATTTGGAAAGACTCATATTGTGGATATACTAATCAAAGCAATA
>JAZRHA010000037.1:0-1721 GCA_045644515.1 Elusimicrobiaceae bacterium
GCTCTAACGTAGAATACCTTTTATCAGGTATTGGCGAATCAGCTTTTTACGTAGTTAAAAGCCTTGGTAACGAAACCTCTACCGATATAGTTATTCCCGCGACGCATAACGGCAAGTTTGTTAAACATATTGAAGACAATGCGTTTAGTGTAGATAACCCTGCAAATAAAGGCATTAGAATTACGTCAATCTCTTTGCCAAACTCAATAACACAAATTGGCAGAAATGCTTTTTTCGGTGCAAACCTTTCGTCCATAGTGATACCGGCGTCAGTGTATATTATTAAGCCCGGTGCTTTTTTGGGCAATCCGTTAACGTCGGCTGAATTTAAGAGAACAGCGCACTGGCAATATAGATTAGACCAAGCAGGCTCTCGCAGACTTGGACTTCCTACGGCAATTAATATTAGCGACAAGGGGATTGCAGCGAAACAGCTTATAACCTCTCACCCCGGCTGGACTACTGTTGTTGATAGTGGCTATCCTGCGGGTTTTGGCAACTTTTTGCTCAATATTGAGGCACGTTACGTTTTAGAAGATTAATTTTTAAGGCTTTATGCAATAGGTGATATTGGGCGATACTGGTTGATTTTAACACACGAATAAACTTTTTGCCCAGTCGATATTGCTTTTATTCAATACTTGACAGCAACTATTTATTAGTGCTATAATAACAATACTAAATATTTTATAGGAGAAATTTGAAATGAAAAAGTTTTTAGCTTTATTAATTTCCGCACTTTTAGCAATTACTTGCGGTGCATTTATGGCTTGCTCCGCACCTGACGACCCCGGCAACGGTGGTGGCGGTGGTAGCGCTAGTGCATCTAAGCTTACTTATGCAGCTAAGTTTGGCAACTCTTGCTACTACGTAACCGGTATTGACGCAGAGGAAACCTCTACCGACATTGTTATTCCTGCAACTTACAATAACAAGCCTGTTAAAGGCATTGATGAAAATGCTTTCAATGCAGATGAAATTGGTATAGCAATCACATCTGTTACCTTGCCCGCTTCTATTGAGTTTATCGGCGCATACGCATTTAATGGCTCTGCAATTACTTCTGTTACCATTCCCGCAGCAGTTAAAGAAATTCACCAATACGCTTTCTATTGCGATGGTCTTCAAACTGTAACGTTTGAATCTACTACCGGTTGGGGCTACCTTGCTATTGGCAGTTCTGTAAACGCAGAGGCTGTAACGGTTAGCAACGCAACGGCAGCAACTAAGTTTAAGACTGAGGATAACGTTTGGGCAGACAAGAGTAATGGCGAACCTAACGGTTGGGCTAACTTTGTTCTCAAAAAATAGTTTGGAAAATTAAGTTTATTCAAATTTTAAAATTAAATAATGCACCCCCACGGCAAATGCCGTGGGGGTAGCTTTTTGTTTTTTAACTACATAAAACTAAGTCAACCTAGTTTACTAGTTTAATTTTTAATAATATAAACCGATTTTTCTATAAAGATAAATACGAAGAAATTTATCAAAAGGTTTACGTTAAAAAGCTGTAATAAAATTTAGCATTCAAAAAGAAGTAATAACCTAAAATTTAATACCCCAAAAAAAGTAATAACTAAAAAGGGTTTATAACTGCAACAACTAAAAAGAGTAATAAGTCAAAAAACATAATAACCCAAAAGAAAGGGTAAACAAACAAACGGAAAGGCGGGTTCACCCCCCTGCCGTGTAAAAAAATGGTACAAAAATAGTAAAAAAAA
>JAZRHA010000038.1:0-23142 GCA_045644515.1 Elusimicrobiaceae bacterium
ATTAGCAACTCTTAAAAGAAAAACATTACCTACTTTGTAACTGTCAGCATTATATTCCACACCCAAAACAATAACCTTAAAGTTTTTAGCAGATGAACTGCCTACTGTTCCCGGTATAGGTTTCATCTTGTCCCCTTTGGAAAGGAGGCATTTTTTTGAAGCGACTGCCCAGGCATCATCAATTACTATAGCGATACATTCCCCTTCTTTTTTACTATCCACATACTCATTACCTTCCGAATATTTGCTAGGTGCGTTATAAATGTCCTGGCGGAACTTAATTACATTAACTACCCCGGCGCCGTCATCAAAACCGATGGCAGCATATTTGGGATTATAGTTATCTGAAATTTCAGTTTTGACAGTTTTAGTTATTGCCTCTCTCATTTCTTTACCGGCAATAATATTTTCCGCAAATAAAGCCGGACCTAAAACAGAAACCATAAGAACAAATGTAAATAATTTTTTCATACTATCTCCTTGCATTTTAATTTATACTCCTATTATAATAGTTATTTCAAAAAATTTCAAGGGTTAAAGAGTTATTTTACCTCACGCACGAATTTAAAATCATTATAAATCTTTTTATAATCCGGTTCCAACACAAAATAACTGGGTTTGCCCATAATATCGGAAACTTCTAATATATTAGGTATTTCCATACCATGGTATAAATTTTCATATTGTTTAAAAGCAAAATATTTAGTTGCATATCTTATTTTTATTGTAACCGGTTGCGAAATAATTGTAAAACCGTTTTCATCACGTTCAAAATCTGAAATCTCTTGGATATCTGAATCTTTTGATGTTATATCGTAATCCAATTCAAATTTTACTTCTTTACCATTGATTTTTAATGTAATACACTTAGAACTCGGAAACAAGATTTCCCCCCTATCATTTACAAACATATATTCACTAACCTTGTATCCGGTAGGAATAGTTAATGTCACTTCGTTATAGCCTTTAGTTGTCTTTTTTTCTGGGATTGCCTTTTCCATTCCATAATCTTGGTCCATTTCATTTTCATAAGGCAAATATTGCTTAGTAACATAATTTTTATTAAAGTGAGTTTCTTTAAAAATTGAAACATTATCCTTTTTATTACCAATTTCTTTTGAGATAAGGCCTGAATATTTTTTGCTATTTTCCTTAAGATCGAAAGAAAACACATTACCGGAAAGTACCGATATAGAAACCAAACCTCCTAACAAAAGTACTAAATATTTTTTCATACAACCTCCTTATATTAAGTATAATCAAATTATAAGACTTATTTCACCTGTTTGCAAGGGTAATTAGACCTATAAAAAAGGACCAAAAGACCTATAAAAAACCCCTGCCGAAAAAACAGGGGCTTAAATTAATAGCAGAAATTAGGAATTACATCATTCCCATTCCACCCATACCGCCCATCGGTGGCATTGCGGGTGCTTCTTTCTTTTCAGGTTTATCTGCAATTAAAGCCTCAGTCAAAAGCACTGTTGATGCAATTGAAGCGGCATTTTCCAAAGCGGTTCTTACCACTTTTGCCGGGTCAACAACACCTGCTTTTAACAAGTCTTCATAAGTATCGGTATCTGCATTAAAACCTTCATTACCTTTTAAGTTGCGCACTCTTTCCACAACTACGCTGCCGTCTAAGCCGGAGTTTTCGGCAATTTGGCGTAAAGGTGCGGTTAAGGCTTTCTTGACGATATTGATACCGGTTTGCTCATCTTCACTTTCACCTTTTAAACCTTCCAAGGCCTTTTCACAGCGGACTAATGCAACACCGCCGCCGGGAACTAAACCTTCCTCAACACCTGCTTTTGTGGCATTTTTGGCATCTTCTACTTTGGCTTTTTTAGCTTTAAGTTCGGTTTCCGTTGCTGCACCAACATTAATTACTGCTACACCGCCGGAAAGTTTTGCCAAGCGTTCCTGAAGTTTTTCTTTATCATATTCAGAAGTGGAAAGTTCAATTTGTTTCCTGATTTGTGCAGCACGTTCTTCTACTGCTTTTTTGGTACCGCCGCCATGAACGATAGTTGTGCTTTCTTTATCAATAATAACGCGTTTTGCTTTACCGAGCATTTCAAGTGTTGCATTTTCAAGCTTTAAGCCACGTTCTTCGCTGATTACTTCCCCCCCTGTTAAAACGGCGATATCGGCAAGCATTTCTTTGCGTCTATCGCCAAAGCCGGGGGCTTTAACTGCACAACCTTTTAAGGTACCGCGCAAGCGGTTTACTACTAATGTAGCAAGGGCTTCACCGTCAACATCTTCAGCAATAATTAAGAATTGGCGGCCACCTTGTACGATCTTTTCCAAAATCGGTAAGAGTTCATTCATGGAAGAAATCTTTTTATCTGTAATAATAACTGCGCAATCTTCCAAAACGCATTCCATACGTTCTGAATCTGTTACGAAATAAGGTGAAATATAACCGCGGTCAAATTGCATACCTTCAACAACTTCTAAAGTAGTATTTGCGGTTTTACCTTCTTCAACGGTAATAACGCCTTCGTAACCGACCTTTTCCATAGCCTCTGCAATCAAATCGCCGATAACTTTATCATTGGCGGAAATTGTTGCAATTTGTGCCTTTTCCTGTTTGGTTTTAACAGGATGCTGCATTTTTTTAAGTTCGTCTTTAACTGCTTCAACGGCCTTTTCAATACCCTTTTTAACTAAAGTCGGGTTTGCGCCGGAAGTAATATTTTTGATACCTTCGCTAAGCAAAGCATTTGCAAGAACGGTGGCAGTTGTTGTACCGTCGCCTGCAACATCATTTGTTTTTGAGGCTACTTCGCGGATGAGCTGTGCGCCCATATTTTCAAATTTATCTTCAAGTTCAATATCTTTTGCGATAGTTACACCGTCGTCAATAATGAGAGGTGAACCGAATTTTTTTTCAAGGACTACGCTTCTGCCGCGCGGCCCAAGTGTAACTTTGACTGCATCGGCTACTTTTGTAATACCCGCTTTCATTTTTGCACGGGCTGTTTCGGAAAATACAATTTGTTTTGGCATATATTTAATCTCCTAACCTAAAATACCATAAATATCATCTTGATGCATAATAATATATTTTTCATCATCAATTTTGATTTCGCTGCCGGCATATTTGCCGTAAAGGACAGTATCACCGACTTTAACATCCATCGGTAAACGTTCGCCCTTCTTATTTAAAGCGCCTTTACCTACTGCAATAACTTCCCCTTGCATAGGTTTTTCTTTTGCACTATCCGGGATAATAATCCCGCCTTTAACAACTTCTTTAGGTTCGGCCGGCTTTATTAGGACCCTGTCACCTAAAGGTTTAAGTTTAATTGCCATACTGCCTCCTGTTAATATATGTTTTAATTTTTTGGTCTACGGCTGTTTTATTTTTGGCAGCCAAAACCTTACACTGCTAATTAAAGCATTATTTTTGATAATTGTCAATCCCCTTGTTTGAGTGCTAATTATTTTTACGACTCAAACAAGGGAATTTAATAAATATTTTTAAACTATTTAAACCAACTTTTGATATGATCTATTAAGGATTTTTCTTGTTTCTGGGAAACCTTAACAATAACACATGAAGTATTATCTTTCCCATCATTAGAAGCAGAAACCTGAACTATTTTTTTGCATAGTTCGGTAGGTTTTAATTTGGATTTTAAGATATTTGCAATCTCATTATCCGTTATTCCTTTATTTACGCCATCGGAACATAAAACATACACATCATCAATTTGAGGCTTTATATTAATAATGTCACATTTAACATCCTGTTTTAAACCTAGTGCCTTAACCAATATATTTTGTATACGCGATTTTTCAGCATCTTCTTTAGTCATATTTCCTAATGCTACTTGTTGCTGAACAAAAGAATGATCCGTAGTTATTTGGGAAAGTATATTATTACGATAAAGATACACTCTGCTATCTCCGATATGGACAACCGCGGCATTATTTTCATCTTCTATATATATAGCACTTAAAGTAGTACCCATGCCAGTACGCTTTATATTTTCTGTAGCTAATGTATATACTCTATAATTAGCTAAAGATGAGGCATACAACAACTTACGCCCAGTCGGTGTATAAGTTGTTTCATAATCTTTGGGAAGCACAATTTTATTTTCTTTTAAATCTGTCAAAGTTTGTTCTAAAATACTTACTGCTAAATTGCTGGCAATCTCTCCCGCATTATGTCCACCCATACCATCAGCAACCGCACCCAAACAAAGATCAGGAGAAATTAAAACTGAATCTTCATTTTTTTCTCTTATCTTACCTATATCGGTATAAGATGCAAATTCTATATCAAATTCCATTGTTCCTCTCTGTACATTAACATCTTAAGTATGAACATAAATATACCGTACATTACTCCCATTATTAATATGAAGAAGCACATATTTTGAATTTTATGATAATACTTAAGTTTTATAAATGATTCTGTTAAAGCAAAATTCCATATAAGGGATTCTATTCTATCTTTATTTTCTATAGAATAATTTTTTTTCAAACGTTCTATAAAAACTTTTCTCCTTTCCGAAGGTTCTAAATTTATAAGATCTTCGTAAGATTGTAATAGTCGATATTCATTTAACTGGGGATTTTCCAATAATTTCAATGCCTGTTCGGATAAACCTGTTGTATCAACCGCATATTCAGTTAGTGTTTGTTTAGGCATTTTGTCTAATATTGCATATGCATTACCGGAGCCCTGATAGAGCCAAACAGAAATAACCGAAAAAGCAAGTATGATCATTGTAGACATCCTAATTAATATACTCTCCCTCATAAAAGGCATTAGTAATAATGCAATTAAAGTAAAAATGAGTGCATAAAGCAGAGGTGTTATCATTTCACCCGATATAAATTCCGACGGGGCAAAAAATTGATATAACATTATGATAGAAACTAGGAATAATACTACGGTAAGAATACGATAGAAGAATGGTAAAATATCACAATCATCTATGGATATAGCCATGAAGATAAATGTAAATGAAAGTACCAATAAGTAAGAGTATGTTGTTAAATCCCCCACCGGTGAACCTAAAGCAGCAAGACCAGTAACCCCAAATAAATAAGCAACGACGGAAAGTATGAAAGCATATATAGAAATCTTACTTAATAATTCAAATTTACTGATAATAAGCAAGACAATAATATATATGATGCAAACTATTCCCCATGTTAATTGACCGGGAGCCATAGATGAAGACCATGGCTGTATAAAATACGAAAAGAATTCCGCATCCTTACTTATGGATGATGAACAAATCATACCTAATTTTAAAAAGCATATTACACCTGCTATTAATATTATAGTAGCAAGTATCGTATTAAAAAACGCTTTTAATAGAAATCTATTCTTTTTTAAACTAAATATACCGGAAGGATCTATTGATTTATTAGTTATAGACGAAAGTTTCTTAAGCTCATCTTTTCTTTCACTAATATAATTATCCGTTTTATTATTGGTGGGAACAGATTCCACAGATTTCATACTGATATTATTATTTTTAGGTTGCACATTTTTTGAATCTATCTTTTTTGTTTCATTTTTAACATCACCAAGTTTAGGTAAAACAACATTTTTTGCTTGAGATACCCTAGCATTATTTCTGGGAGACTCTTTTATATCTTCTATTCCTAATGTGAAACCTACTTCTTCATCAATATTTATATTTTTTGTTGTACTGCTAATTTCATCTGCACGGCCTTTTTGAAAAAACGCCAAAGCATCAGCTGCACTTTGGAAACGATCATCTGGATTTTTTTCCATCAATTTTTTAATTGCTTGTACAATCCAGCCCGGTATACCTTTACGATATACGTTCATATCTGGTACGGGCTCACTTATATGTTTTTGTATAATTTCCATCGAATTTTTGCCGGTAAAAGGATATTTACCTGTTAAAACATAAAACATACTTGCACCAAGGGAATATAAATCTGCCCTTATATCAATTTCTTTACCTGAGGCTTGTTCTGGGGATAAGAAATAAGCAGTACCGGCAAGCTCTGTTGTCTTGGTAAAACCTTTTTCCTGATCAACTTTCTTAGCTATACCGAAATCAACAATTTTTGGTTGTAAATTTTTTGTTATTAAAATATTTGAAGGTTTGATATCTCTATGTACTATACCTTTTTGATGTGCCGCCTGCAAACCTGCCAAAACCCCGATAAATGTATCAACGACAAAACCTATCGGCAAATTAGGCCTTTTCCTTACTATATTTGAAAGAGGTTCGCCATCTATAAAAGACATGACTATAAAATATAATCCTTTTTCCTTACCGACATTATAAACCTGAACAATGTTTTGATGATCTAGTTCGGCGACAGCCCTTGCCTCAGTAAGAAATAAGCCAACTGCTTTTTTATCTTTGGCTAAATTAGGACTTAAAATTTTTATACACACAATACGATTCAAAGCTTTATGCTTAGCTTTAAAAACCGTTCCCATACCGCCACGACTTATTTTTTCCAATATTACACAACCGGAAATTTCATGTCCTATAAGATTTAATTCTGTTTTTCCAGACGGTGAATTACTAGAAGGTTTATTTGTATCTTGACTTTTTTCCATATCAAAACCCCACTATAATCATTAAAATTATTTATTTTCGGCAAAATACGCCGCTGTCTTTGCAAAAAGTTCTTTTATTTCCTTTAGTTTTTCTAAAGGAAGACGTATACCTTTTTTGGTCCAGCCGGTATAGGCACTGTCTTCCTGGTATTGCCTTAAATCAAGCCCTTTGGAATTCATATAAGAACTTATCCTCAAAACGATATTTAGGCCTTTTCTTTTAGCAAAACGCCCAAGTTCTTTATCCTCAATTTTAGTTATATCATCGGGTAATTCATTTATTGTTTGGGAAATTTTATTAATCATTTCAGGTGAAAGTGTTATACCAGCTTTAGTTGGACCTGTATAAGTCTCTGATTTCAAATATTTTCTGACAGAAATATACTTGTGACCTTTAAATGAATCTACGGAAATTTTTATTTCCGATCCCTCGTCAATAGGTAACACTCCTATAATTTGTAAAATTTCAAATGTCGTATTTGGCATATAATATTCTCCTTATCTAAAATAATTTTTTTATGGTTGAAGCTACACCTTTCAAACCACTTGCTACACCTGAAGCTGTATTTGTGGATACATTAACACCACCTTTCAAAATATTCCCAGGAACATTTACTATAGAGGTAACGGAAGAAAGAACATCAACGGAATATTTAGGATCGTCCATAGTACCTTTTATTTTTAATACTACGGGCTTGAATCCCGATCCTTCAGTAACTTTCCCGAAATGAGTGTTAACTTGCATATTTAGTTTTTCTGAAACTAAATCTATTGTTCCACCTGCTTTAACTGTAAGTAAATTGCTCACTATGGTTGATTTATCCAAATTTATTAAACCATTTTGTATTGTATACATACCTTCAATTTGGCTGTAAGTTATCGTATTGTTATTTCCAAGGCTTAATTTTTCAAGTTTCGCTACTGAAAACACTTGTTGCACAATTTTTACCACTGAAAATGCTGCCTTCATAATTTTGGAAGAATTCATCAATTTATTAATATCTCTAATTTCCCCGTTTTCGGAACTAAAAGTTAAATTACCTTGTAAATTACTTAAATCATTTGCAAAATTTCTAAGATCTGCTTTTAAAACAAGATTATTTGCCGTCAAAACATTATTAGCAATTTCTTTAACTTTGATATCGGCTTTGATATTATATGTTCCGAAATCAGCCTTTTGTTCTTGTTGCTTCTCCTGTGTTTTTTGTTCCTGTTGTGATTCTTTTGAAGAAGAATTTAAAAGCTCATCAAAATTTATATCGTCTAAAGTAAATTTATCTAAATCCAGCATAAAATCAATATTAATGGGCTTCTTCGGTTGATTATAAGCGATAGAAGTTGTAAATTTAGAATTATTATACATGCCGCTCATGCGGTTTGTTTTTATATCTTTAATTGATTTTATTGTAACTTCACCGTTAAAATTTTTCAATTGTTTATCTGCTACTATAGCACCTATATTTTTTAAAGAAATTTTACCTTCAATCTTCGGATCTGGTTTTGCAGAAGCAGTTTTTAAACTACCAGAAATAACACCTTCTGGGGCTATTTCTTTAAGCATTTCTTTTGCACTATTGTAGATATCAGTTAAAGATATGTGAAAATCCGTATTTGCTTTATAAGATAAATCTTCAGTAGAAAAATCCACATTAGCAACATTTTTTATATAAGAATTGGCAAGCAATATATCTGCTTTAGATATATCTGCTTTAGCGTGTTCCAAATCTACATCAGCTTTAACGGATAAATCAGCAGGTGGTAAGGCAAATGTCGGCAAATCTACAGGGGTTATAGATTTAATAAGCTTATCATTTATCCCTTCAATTTTACCTTCTAAATTAAGTAACGGTTTCGTAAAATCTTTCACTTGACCTTTAAACGTCATCTTGGCGTTTTGGTATGCAATTACAAACGGATTGATATCAATATAGGCCTTAGACAAATCTAAATTTTCCAAATCAGCCTTACCTTGTAAACTGACAGTAACAGGGGTAAGTTTTATATTATCCATATCCAAAGAAGTTTGGAGGTTTAAGTAAAAAGAAAAGAAATCATCCAAAGAAAAGTTTTGCACACCGAAATTTAGATTATCAATATCAAATTTCATTTTGGTTTGTTTATCTTCATAATGGAAAGAAGAATCTTTTAAATCCACACTTTCGGCAAAAACTGAAATATTTGAAGATGAAGATGCTTTCTGTTCTACTTCTGTATTTTTTGCACCGCCTGAAATAAAATTATCGAAATTAAATTCACCGTCTGTGTCTTTTATAATATTGATTTTTACGCCGTTTAAAAGCAACTTTTTTACACGGATTTTACCGCTTAATAAAGGCAAGACATCAACTTTCAAAGTGGCTTCGGCAGCCGCAGCAAAAGTACCGTTTTCAAAGGTACCTTCTTCGGAAATTCTAAATTCGGTTACTTTCATGCCTATTAAAGCAAAAGAGGCATCTTCAAAATCCATTTCGCGATTATAATTTTCTTTTATGAAATTTTTTGCTGCTATTTTAATCTTATTAGAAGGAAAGAAAAAATACAATGCCCCCCCGCCGATAATTATTAATCCCAGCAAGGCAATAATTGATATTTTTATAAACTTAATTAGTTTTTTCATTGCTTTCACTTATGACTTCAGCTTCTATAGGGGATTGTTTAGCTTTAAACTTTGCATTTTTAAAAAATCTGAATTTTTCCAAGTCAGGGGACATTTTGTTTAATATAAAGACTAAAACCAACAAATCATCAGCTGCCCCCAAACCGAACATTGCAATCAAGGGATCAGGTATCAAATCAAACGGAATAAAGGCGTATACCAAAAATATTATAACCCAAATAAGGCTTCTTTTTGGAAGAGGATATTTTCCGCAACAAACATTAAAAAACATCAAAGAGGCATCTTTAACATCACGCCACAATTTAATCGGATTTACGGTAAATTTCTTGTTATTTTGGGCTTCATTTTCCATATATATAATTATATAATGATATACAGTGCTTGTCAAATGGTAAGCGGAATGTCTTGCAGTTTGAGTTTTGTGCTAGATGTGCATACTCAGTTTGGCTTTATTTTAAAACTTAGGTGAAGGAAAAGCATTTATCTCAACAGGGGCTTCATAATTATAAGCACCGCCAGCCTTTGTTTGATATGCCCGAAAATAAAAATATTTATTACTATGGAGAAATCTAAGAAGGGACACGTACAAACGCCTCTCCCAAAGGGCATTCCCCTGATTGTCATACTTATAGATATGTTGACTGTTTGCTAAACTATATACTTGGCTAGAATATTTCCATTGCGAACACCCAGGCCAGCTTTTACAACTTGTATCCAAATATGTCATGTGCTCTGATGGCTTTCCTAAAACAGGGTGCCCGGGGAACTTTTTAATTAAAACAGGTTCATTATAGGGAAATCCATCAACTCCGCGTGTGAATAAATAGGCATTAGTTCCCCCCTCTTCTTTGGTTTGAACATAAAATTTGTATTCCCAAACTGCTTTTTTGCCTTCCCATTTGCTAATCCACCGTTCTACTTCCGCATCAATTACTTTAAAAGCCGGATCTTTTAAAAATTTGTTTTCTGCCCATTCTGTACAGGTAGGCCATTGGCTGCACATTTGCTTAACTCTGTCATTTATAAAAGGTGTTTTTTCAGTAATAATCTCTCTTTCAAGAACACTAGGAAGATCTTTTAAATCTTGATTGACAATTTGTTTAATACTTTCTTTATCAAAATTTATATCCTCAAAAAAATCTGCCGCCTGTACTAAATTGTAAAGCAAAATTACACTTAAAACTGCTAATATGCACTTTTTCATTTTTATCTCCCGACGTTAATATTTGTATATTAAAATTGTACAAAAAAGGAAGTGATGTACACAAGGGTAAAAAGACCTATCTATCATTTAGGTCTTTTTGCCCTTGAAAAATATTATTAACCCCCGTAAAATTATATTATGAAGACAGTTAAACTTTTCATTATTTTAGTCTTGATATCAGCAACCTCTATATGGGCGCAAAATATAAGGCAGAGTTCTATGGTCGCTGATATGGTTCCGCATGCAGATAAATGTACACCCTTATCCCAAAAAGAAATTGAAGAAATAAATAAAAATATACAAAATATTTTGGCTGAAAATTTTGCACAAAAAGCGGGGCTTCCTCCTGAAGTACAAACAGTTAAACCTAAAAATTATGATGACTATTGGGCAACTACCATATTTACCGATAACCCGGAATTAAGAACAGCACTTATGGAAAAATATAAAGCTTATAATGATATTCGTTATGGTCAAAACTGGAAAAGTTCCCCCTATGCCAAGATAAGCGCGGAAGAAATAAGCAATATTATAAATGATAATTTCCAAAAAGCCCGCAAAGCATTAAAACAAAACCCCATTTATAAATCTAATCGCTTTGGTGCAAATTGCGGGCAAGCCGGTCTAATTGCAACTGATTTTGCCGCTTTTTTGGCACTTCAAGAAATTGCCCTTGCGGCACTCCCTGAACTTCCTGCCGTAACAACAGTTACGAGATATAGTGCTATATCCGGTTTGGCTTGGGATTTTGGGCCTTTATTCAGTACCCCCGCACCTTTGCAAGGAACAAACGCTATCGCTCGTATCGGAGGTGTGAGTATAGGTTTTGGGGAGTCTATGGCAGTATTAGATCGTTTTCATTCTTTTATAAATTATCTTCGCGGCGTACCGGAACAAAGCCAAACTTCATTAGGTGCGCAAAAAGATTTGCAAATTGCTTTAAAACATGATTTTGATTTGGCCGAACAAATAAAAGAAATCAATGAGAATCAAGATTTAAACCCAACGCAAAAACGCAAACGCATTGACACAAGATACAAAGAAGCCATAATAAAAATTTATGCCCTAGATTATGTTAATACTTACTTAACTTATGGTGAGAAACCTGAAAAATATTTATGGGCCTTGCTTGATTTAACCACGCTTTTACAAAACCGCGGAACCGTAACTTTTGAAGGTGATTACGGCAAAACCATAGAAATTGAAACTATGCCGCGTTTAGTGGAAAGAACACCGCAAATGCAAGACAGTTTAGAAAAAATAATGAATAGCATTATAAACGGTTTTAAAATTCCGGGTTATGGAAAATGGTTACAAGAAAGAGTGGAAAAACGCGCCCTAAAAAACATTGAAAAATCACTTCAATAAAAAGTTTTATTAAGCAAAATTCCTTATTGCCCTCACCCGCGTGGCGGGCGGAAGGTGCCGAGCGTTAGCGAGGCGAATGGGGGATAAGGTTTCCTTTTTTTATTATTCTTATTTTATGCCCCCCTCTTGACGAGCAAACTGCGTTTGCTCAGTCGTCTCCCGCCCGTATGACAAGGCATACGGGTGGCGATAATAAAGAAAACAAATTGTTACTTTTCGTAACCAGATAAAAAAGTTAAAAATTTATCTTGCAGGGCAGTAAGGTCTTTCCCTTTGGCCTTGGAATTATTTATGAAGAAACAAAACACAATATCTTTTCCGTTTTTATCTTTAGTATAACCGGCAACGGCACGTGCCCTATCTAAAAGACCTGTCTTTAAAAGTGTTTTACCGGCAAAAGATTTTTTGGCAACCCTACTACCAAAGAAGCCTTTTTCATCATTATTACCTGCTATAACCAAACTGTCTTTAAAATCTTTTGCGTAAGGTTTTGTTAAAATATTTTCAAGCAAAGTAACTGTTGCACGGCAAGAAACATTACTTGAATAAGATAAACCGCTGCCATCATAAATATCAAAATCTTCTTCCGAAACAGCAATATTTTTTAAAGCATCTTTCATTTTTGCAAGCCCATCTTTTGCACTGCCGTCCCCATCGGTATAAGCACTAATATCCCTAAGTAAAACCTCGGCATACAAATTATCACTCTTTTTATTTGTATGCTTTACAAGTTCTTTAACCGTCGGGGAAATATATGTAAAAAGCAAAACTTTGCCGGAATAATTTTCCCCCTTCTTTACTGCCGCTTTACCGGCAACTTTAATACCGGCCTTCTGCAAAGATTCCAAAAAACTTTCGGCCGCAAATTGTGCCGGGTTTGGCAAAGCACCGTAAATTTTATTTTGTTTTTTAGATACAGGCAAAACACCGTTTAAATTTATAATATTGCTGGCAGGCTCAAAAGTAGCGTAAACATCTTCCCTGTTAACTTCCGGGGAAACGTAAACTTCGCTTTTAAACTCAAGGCCCTTTATTTGCGGTTCGGTAAATATGGGCATAATATTTTTTTCCCCTTCTTTTACCGGCGGAAAAACAATTTTATATTTATTATTTGCAATACTTAAAGCATCCGCTTTAGGGGCAAAATAATTGCCTATATTTTTAAAACTTGCGCGCCAAGGCAACTGCATACCGCTAAACAAAGAATTATCGGCGTAAATATTGCCTTTTATTTGTTTTATTCCTTTATCTTTAAGTACTTTTGCCCAAGAAGAAAATAAGTCTTGATAAAACTGATTATCTTTAAAATCTTTACTTCCAAAAGACGGGTCCCCCGCACCAAGCAAATAAATATCGCCTTCCAGAGTTTTCCCTTCCATTTTACCGTCTAAATAAACATCTGTTTCAAATGTCGTATCCGGACCCAAAATTTCCAAAGCGGAAGCAGTTGTGAATAGTTTTAAAACGCTTGCGGGAACAAGCAGCAGGTTTGCATCTTTTTTAATAATGTCTTTTCCCCCCACATATTTTGCATAGACGCTGTATACAGCATTATTTAGGGCAGGGGAATTTAAATCACGCAAAAAATTAACCCCGCTTTCTTGTTTGGAAAACGCGTTAACGCATAAACAACTTAAAAGCAGGGTTAAAATTAAACGGCGCATTCTATTTTTTAAGCTGCAAGATTTCGTCAATTATTCCGTAGGCTTTAGCTTCTTCTGCGGACATATAATAATTACGTTCACTGTCTTGCCTTATTTTATCTTTAGGTTGCCCGGTGTGATGTGCCAAAATTTCAAGCAAATGTTCTTTATTTTCGCGAAGTTCTTTTGCCTCAATTTCGATATCGGTAACTTGGCCGGATAAACCGCCCCAAATTAAAGGTTGGTGTATCATAATTCTTGCGTGCGGAAGGGCATAGCGTTTGCCTTTAGAACCTGCGGCAAGCAAAACAGCGCCGAAACTCATGGCCTGGCCCATACAAATTGTGGTTATCGGGGCTTTTATATATTGCATAGTATCATAAATTGCAAGCCCTGCTGTTACTACACCGCCGGGGGAATTAATGTACAAATTTATTGAACGGGAAGAATCTTGTGCATCCAAATATAAAAGTTGCGCAATAATAATATTTGCAATTTCCGTGCCGATTTCCCCTTGCGGCCCGCCGACGAAGATAATTCTGTCTTGTAAAAGACGGGAATAAATATCATAAATATTATTTTTTTCTACTATTGTAGGTATCATAAAACCTCCTAAAAAACTGATTTCCATGCGCGTGTTGTAAAACGCATGGTTATACGCCTGTTACAAGCACGGCCGACGGGCGTATCCACCTCAGTTACCGGCTTTCTGCTACCATGCCCGAAAGTCTTTATAGATTCCGACGCAACCCCCCTGGATACTAAATAATTCTTTACGGCCGAAGTTCTTGCGCCGGATAACCAGTCATTATATTCATCACTTCCAACCTGATCGGAATACCCTTCTATAACAAGTTTTATTCTGCTATCGGAATTTAAAACTTCCGCTACTTTGTCTAAAATCTCATAAGATTTATGCTTTATAACAGTACTGTCAAACTCAAATTCAATACTTGGAATATTATTACTCTCAAGCATCTCTCTTGGGGTTTGTTTTGCCCACTTTTTCTCATTTTTCTTTGTGGGGCATAATGCACTGTTAGTGAGTAACTCTTCTTGACCATATTTATAGGGTTTCTCTCTACCGACGCAAGCACCTAACAAAATTACTGCAATCAAAGGAAAAATTAATTTTTTCATAAACTCTCCTAACTATCAACCATAAATATTATAGCAAAAAAAGTTTTACTTTTTTGCTTTTAAAGCCGCTTTAACCAAACCATCAAATAACGGATGAGGGTTCATCGGGCTGCTCTTAAATTCCGGGTGGAATTGCACCGCAATAAAAAACGGATGGTTCTTATATTCCACAATTTCCGGCAAAGTATTTTTATGCCAACCGGTAATATGTAAACCTACTGCCTCTAATTTATCAACAAATTCCGTATTATATTCATAGCGGTGGCGGTGGCGTTCTTCAATATTATTTTTCTTATACAATTTTTGCGCTAAAGAACCCTTTTCCAAAGCACAAGGATAATTGCCAAGCCGCATAGTGCCGCCAAGCATTTTAATCTTTTTTTGCTCTTCCATCATCGCAATAACAGGGTGTTTTGTTTTGGGGTTAAGTTCGGTGGAATCGGCATCACTCATGCCTGCCAAATTGCGTGCTGCCTCAATAACAGTGCATTGCATACCAAGGCAAATGCCAAGGAAAGGAATTTTATTTTCACGTGCATATTTTATGGTTTTAATTTTCCCCTCCACGCCGCGTTTACCAAATCCGCCAGGAACAATAATACCTTGCACACCTTTTAAAACAGCAGGGATACTGTCTTTTTCAGTATTGACATATTTAATTTTTACCTTAACGCCATTTGACATACCTGCCAAATTTAAAGATTCCGCTACTGATTTATATGCATCATGCAATTCCGCATATTTACCTGCAATAGCAATAGTTATTTCTTTATTTACCTTTGCTGCTTTTTTAACGAAGTTAAACCATTTACCGTCGTTTTTAGTTTTAGGTTTTAAACCCAAACGCTTTATAATAAGGTCAGTTAAATTTTGCTGTTCAAAATTTTCCGGAAGTAAATAAATTGAGGGAACGTCCTTTGCTTCAATTACCGCTTCTTCGGGAACACTGCAGAAAAGCGAAATTTTCTTTTTCATACTTTGCGGTATCGGGCGTTCTGAGCGGCAAATTAAGACATCCGGTTCAAGCCCGATTTCACGCAGTTTCGTGACGGAATGCTGAGTAGGTTTTGTTTTAAGTTCGCCAGCACTTGCAATATACGGAATTAAAGTTGCATGCACGCACATTACATTATTCCAGCCGCGTTCAAGTTTAAATTGGCGCGCCGCTTCAATAAAAGGCAAACTTTCCATATCACCCACCGTTCCGCCGATTTCTATAACAGTTACATCAAAATCTTTTTCAAAAGGAATAAAGCGCGATTTTATTTCATTTGTAACATGCGGAATAACTTGCACCGTAGTACCGTTATAATCACCTTTCCTTTCCCTATTAATTACAGTTTGGTAAATTGAGCCGGCGGTATTTGTGTTATGGCGCGTCATTTCAACACCCAAAAAACGCTCATAGGTACCAAGGTCCAAATCTGCTTCCGCACCGTCTTTAGTTACATAAACTTCACCGTGCTGATAAGGGCTTAAAGTGCCGGGGTCAACGTTAATATAAGGGTCGCATTTAACCATATTAACTTTTAAGCCCCTGAGTTGCAAAAGTTTTGCAATACTTGAGCCGGAAATACCTTTCCCGAGAGAACTAACAACACCGCCTGTAATAAAAATAAATTTTGACATAATTTCACCTTATTTTTTTGTAATTTTTTTAGCATAAGCCCTGGCTTTAACTAAGTCCGCCGGAGTATCAATGGCAGGGCCTGCCTTTTCAATTAAAATTGATTTTATTATTAAACCGTTTTCCAAAGCTCTAAGTTGCTCTAATTTTTCAAGATTCTCCAAAGTGCTTTTTGGAAGTTTAACAAATTTCTTTAAAGCGGCTTCTTTGTAGCCATAAATACCGCAATGAATATAGAAGGGAACTTTTTCAGTATCTTTATTTATTTCCCTCTTAAACGGGATAACGGAACGGGAAAAATATAATGCCTGTTTTTTACCCGTTAAAACCGCTTTTACATGGCTTGGTTCAAGGACTGTTTTTTCGTCTAAAGACGGGTAACAGGCTGTTGAAATATCCGCTTGTTTATCTTTCTTTAAAAGTTTAACAACATTTTTGATTGTTGCTGCTTGAACAAAAGGCTCATCCCCTTGTACATTTACAATATATTTGTAATTATGTTTTGTTTTTTTATAGGCTTCAAAAACCCTGTCCGTGCCGCTTTGGCATTTCGGGCTTGTTAAAACGGCTTTAGCATTAAATTTTTTGGCTGCTTCAACGATTTTTTCATTTTCGGTAGCAATTATTACATCGCCCACTTTTGCATTTTTGCAAGCGGTGTAAACCCACTCAATAATGGTCTTACCATCAATTTCCGCCAAAACTTTAGCAGGCAAACGCGTAGAACTGTAACGTGCCGGAATAACAATTAAAGTATCTTTCATTTATTTAAAACTCCTTTTATTTCTTCTGCAGTAACTGTTGCGGTACCAAGTTTGCCAACTACCAACCCAGCTGCCTCATTAGCTATAAAAGCTGCATCTTTCAAACTTGCTTTGCAAGCCAAAGCAAGAGTTAAAACAGATATAACTGTATCCCCTGCGCCGGTGACATCAAAAACTTCTTTTGCCGTCGCTTTAATAGTGGTAATTTTTGGGTTTTTGCCTTTTTCAAACAAACTCATACCTTGCGCGCTGCGTGTAATTAAAATTGAATCAGCTTTTAAAGTTTTTAAGATTTTTTTACCTAAATCTAAAATTGATTTTTCATCTTTTTTAGGCGGCAGGCCCATGCCTTCCCAAGCTTCTTTGGTGTTTGGCGTCATACAGGTAATATTTTTGTATTTTAGGAAATTATCAATTTTAGGGTCCACGCAAACCGGAATATTTTTTGCGCGGCAAGCTTTAATAATATCTTGAATATTATGGTCAGAAAGCATACCCTTGCCGTAATCGGACATTATTACACCTTTTGCCGTCTTTAAAGCTTCTTTAAAATTGGCAAGGCACTCGGCGGAAATTTCTTCATTAATACGCGCTTTTGATTCTCTATCAACTCTTACAACCTGTTGGCGCTCAGCGATAACACGCACTTTTTGTGTTGTGGGGCGTGTTCCGTCAATAACCACTTTGCTGACGTCTGCACCCTTACCATCCAAAAACTGTTTTAAAATTATACCGTTTGCATCATCCCCTAAAACGGAAATTACCATCGGTTTTGCACCTAAAACCGCTAAATTTACGGCGACGTTTCCTGCACCGCCGGCAACAAAATCTTCCTGCTCGACATTTACAACAGGCACCGGTGCCTCAGGCGAAATGCGGCTTACACTGCCTTTAACAAAATGGTCAAGCATAACGTCACCGATAACTATAATTTCTTTGTCTTTAAATTTATCTATCAAAGCATTATATTTTTTTAGTTCTGAGGTTTTCATAAATTCCTACCTTTTTTATAAGAGTATAATTCTGCTTTAACCGAGCCTATAAAAACTTCCACCGCCATTTTTACTGGTAGGCGGTATTCATCGTCGGTTAACCAAACTTTTAAACTTTTGCCTTTTACAACAAAAATGCTTTCCCCGCTTATCATCGGCTCAACTACGATACAATTAAAAGTGCCTGCTTTAGTTTTAACTTTTTCTTTACCATGAACAATTACTTTCAGGGGATATTGTTTGTTTACATTAACTATATCAAAATAAATGGTACCTTGCAAAGATATTTTTGGATTTCTGACATAATATAAAGCACTTAAGACGTCAAAAATCTCCGCGCCTGTAAAGGGTGTAGTGAATTTGTAAAGTTCGCCTTTATTATTTTGTTTGTACATGTTATAAAAATTATTTTGATAATCAAAATTCAGCCACTCATCGCGTTTATAAGAGCCCTCGCGCACGCTTTGCCAGTAACCCAGAGATTTTGATAAATCTGTTTTTATCCAGGACATATTTATATCCCGCACTTTGAACATTTTATCTATTACAGGGTAAGACTTGGCAATTGTCTCAATTTGATAGGCATATTCTTTGCCGTTATATAAAATTTTATCGGCCTTGATTGTAGCTTCCCCTGCGGTAATAAAAGCCCAGGATATTTTATAATTTAATTCTTCGCCGAACCAAAGCGGTGCTTTGCCCTCCGGCGTAAAAGTAGAAACTTGCATAAAATACCAAGGGTGCGTTAAACGCCCGTCATCTGTTTTTAAAATTTCTTTGGGTGGGTTTGCAGTATCAAGTTTAACTTCGGTAGTTGTTATTTCCGTCGGTTTTACTGTGGCACTTTCTTGTTTCGTTTCCTCTTTAACAGTTGGCTTTGTTTCTTGTTTAACTTCTTGTTTCGTTTCAGTTTTAGCGGTTTGTTTCGGTTTTATTTCTTGTTTAAGTTCTTGTTTTCCTTGTTTAACTTCTGTCTTTACTTCCGGAACTTCCGCCACAAATTCTTGTGCCATAAATTCTTGTGCTGCAACTTGTTGTTCTTGCACCTTGGCATCTTGGTTCGGCATTTCCTTTTGCGCCGTTTTGCAGGCAGAAATAAAAACAAAACAAAGAATTACAAATAAAAACTTTCTCATTTTTCCCCCTCTAAAATATAATTTGCGGCACCTTTTAAATCGGCACAATGTTTAAAATTTTTAAGTTCCGTTTTATATTTTACTGCTTGTTTCCTGCCGTTACCGGTTAAAACCAAAATACCTTTTACTCCAATATTTTTAGCAAATTCCATATCACTTTTTTTATCGCCTATCATAAAACACTCTTTAGGGTTCAATTTATAGCCCCTAATAATTTGTTTGCCCATTTTCGGTAAAGGTTTGCGGCAATTACAATTTTCGTTCGGGGCATGAGGGCAATAACTTATACCTTCAATTTTAATACCTTTCAATTTTTTTAACATTGCCGCCATAACGGAAAGCATAGTATCTTCATCAAAATAACCGCGCCCTATACCAGATTGATTTGAAACTATAAAGAGTTTATACCCAGCTTTGTAAAGTTTTTTAAGCCCCGGCAAAGTGTTTTTGTAAAGCCGTACTTTTTTAGGATCGGCCAAATACACGCCGGGTTTTTCGAAAATAACGGTGCCATCTCTATCCAAAAAAACTGCCTTGTTGGGCGAATTTTTAATCGGCACGGACTTTACCCTCCTCAATTGCTTTGCGGGCCTCTGCCTCGCGTTTCCATCTGTTATGCGCCCAAAGCCAATCCGCTGGATGATCTAGAATATTTTTTTCTAATTTGGTTTGCAAAACTTTTGTAAAATCGGAAACCGCTTGTGTAGAATATTCTACTTTAGGCGGATAAATACTTTCAGTACAATGCGCAACTAACTGATTTTTATCCCGGTAAAATTCCAAACAATGCACTGGAACCCCAGTTTTTAAAGAAAGCACGGCCGGCATTGGGGAAACTTCTGCCGGCCTGTTTAAGAACTTCATATAAAATTTTGATGATATGACACTTTGGTCCGCCAAAATTGCGAGCAAAGCACCCTTTTTTAAAGCCCTAAAAGATGCAAAAAACGGATTGTGTGAACTTATCAAAGTACTACCGAAGAGACTCCTGAGTTTTGTTATATATTCGTCTACATATTTATTATTTTGCGGGTAAGCAACAAAGGCCATTTTTTTAGTTTTTATTGCAGTTGCAAGGCCCAAGAGTTCCCAATTTGCGAAATGCCCCAAGAGCAAAATCCCGCCCTTTCCTTCAGCATTATCTTTAAAAAAATTTTCACAATTTACAAAACGTATTTTTTTGACTATTTCTTCTTTAGGTAATTTTATTGCGTGGGCAAATTCCGTTACTATGCGGCCGATATTTATCCAAGATTTTTTTGCAATTTTCCGGCATTCTTCGGGGGTTTTATTTGGGAACACTTTTTGAATATCTGCTATACTTCTTTTGTATCTGTTGGGCATAACTTTAGTGAGAACAAGGCCCATAAATTCCCCAAATTTGATGAGGGCGCTTTCCGGCATCAGGCTTAAAATGAAAATTAAAAACCTGAGGCCCAGATACTCAAGGTAGTGGCAAAATTTCTTCATAATACATATTATACAAAAAATAGCGCGCGTGCGTGAGAAAGTGAGCATTTATTTAGATTTATAGAAAAAAGGCAATGAAAAAGGGCTGTTTAGAACAGCCCTTTCAGAATTTATTTAAAATTAATAATTGTATAAACTATTATCTTGCTGACTAGGTTGTTGCTCATGTCGTTCCAGCTTTTTTTGTGTATTTTCACGAAGTATTTGATCAATTTGTTCATGTATTTTGGGTATTTTTTTATACATTTTTTCTTTTTTAGCTTGATCAAATAACTCCAAAACGGCTCCACATGTTTCGTACTCCCTTATAGAAAAGCTTTCATCAGTTTCTCCCGAACTTAGTTTTTTAAATATTCTATTGAATTCATCCATTTTCTCTTGGGCAATATTAATATATCTATTAAATTCACTTTCTGGCATACCTAAATCATCAATTAGAAATTCAACAAAAGGCACACTCAATGTTAGGAGTTTGCTAATTGTAGAATCACTAATTAATTTCCAATTGTCATTATTTTTTAACAGATTTTTAATAATAGTCATGGACTCTGCATGATAATCTTCATTGCGAAAAAAATCCAAGGAAGCTTTTTCAACAACTTTACTTATGAATAACGATAATATTGCTTTACCTGCTTTAATGTCTTCCATATAATACTGTGCAAAATCAGAAACAAGGGGTTCACCAAAATCATTAGATTCTTTGATTTTTTCCCTAGTAAATTTAATATATCTGTTATATTCCCTTATTGGCATACCATTATCAATTAAAAAATTAATAAAGGAAGTATCACGCATATATGTCATACTTAAGTTTATCACAGTCTTAACTACAGAATCACTAATCGTCCCCCAATCGCCTTCATTAGCATTGTCAAGCACAGTCTTGAGGGCTATCATATCTTCACTTTCAAAATCTCTGTAAACCATAAAATTTGTTATTCCTTCTTTAACAGCCAAGCTTATAGTATTTTCAGTATTATTTTGTGCCATACCCGGCAACGCAAGGCCTACTAAAACTGCTAATGCTAATAATAATTTTTTCATACTTTCCTCCTACTTCTACTTATATTATTCCAGAAAAACGGTTTATTAACAAGAGAATTTAGACCTATAAATGTATCTCATTTAGGCCCAAATAAAAGTACCCAAAAGACCTATATCCGCTTTGCCTTCAAAATACGTGAGTGAGAGTAATAATATAAATAAAGCCAAACCGAACTCGCGAATCTAGCAAGTATTTTGGAGATAATTTAAATTTTATCTTTGACGAAGAATACCCAGAAGTATAAGAGCGAAGCGATTTTCGGTATTCTAGGAAAAGAAAAATTTAAATTAGCCCAAAAGACGCCGCTAGCACAAAACTAAAACTGCAGATTTTCCTATTACAAAACGAGAACACACAAAGTTAATTACAACTTTCCAACTCTGCTTTAAGATATTTCCCCGTATAACTGGGGCTTTGCGCTACCTTTGGAACAGAGCCTTCAGCCACAATATAACCGCCCTTGTCCCCCCCTTCGGGGCCAAGGTCAATTATCCAATCTGCCGTCTTAATAATATCCATGTTATGTTCAATTACCAAAACGGTATTGCCCTGGTCGCTCAAGCGGTGCAAAACTTTTAGAAGTTTATCAATATCGGCAAAATGCAAACCGGTTGTGGGCTCGTCTAAGATATAAAGCGTATCTCCGGTTGCGCGGCGGGAAAGTTCATCGGCAAGTTTAACCCTTTGGGCCTCACCGCCAGATAAAGTGGTGGCACTTTGGCCCAGTTTAATATAACCAAGCCCGACATCTTGCAAAGTTTTTAAAGTCTTTTTGATTTTGGGAATATCAGCAAAAAAATCAACTGCCTGGTCAACAGTCATTTCCAAAACATCAGATATATTTTTGCCTTTAAATTTAACGGAAAGTGTATCCTCATTAAATCTTTTACCGCCGCATTCTTCGCATTTAACATAAATGTCAGGCAAAAATTGCATTTGGATTTTTATAATACCATCACCTTCGCACTTTTCACAGCGGCCGCCTTTGATATTAAAACTAAAGCGCCCGGCTTTATAACCGCGCCTTTTAGCCTCCGGCATTTGTGCAAAAAGTTCGCGTATCGCAGTAAAAACACCGGTATAAGTTGCCGGGTTAGAGCGCGGCGTTTTACCTATCGGGGTTTGGTCCACAATAATTACCTTATTTATATTTTCAAGACCTTTAATATCGCGGTGCGCGCCGGGTTGTTCTTTTGAGCCGTAAAACTTTTTGGCAAGTGCATTATATAAAACATTATGCACCAAAGTTGATTTGCCGGAACCGGAAACACCCGTCACACAAACAAAAAGCCCAAGCGGAATTTTTACATTGATATTTTTTAAATTAAATTGTTTGGCACCGCAAATTTCAAGCCATTTTTTTGACGGTTTTTTGGGGTTTAAATTCGGCAAAATTTGTTTTGTGCCGTTTAAATAAGCAGCAGTAATTGAGTTTTTATTTTTAATAAATTCTTTAAGACTTCCTTCGGCAACAATTTGACCGCCAATTAAACCGGCAGCAGGGCCAAGTTCAACAAGATGGTCCGACGCAAGCATGGTGTCTTTATCGAGTTCCA
>JAZRHA010000039.1:0-29066 GCA_045644515.1 Elusimicrobiaceae bacterium
AACATTTAAAATTGGTTGCCAAACTTGCAGAAACTTTTACCCCGGCTTTCATTGAAGAATTGTGTTCGCTCACAACCATTGAAGAAATTGCCGCTAAATTACCCTTTTAATTATGAACGACGAAACAACAAACGCCCAACCAAATTCTAACTTAAAAAGCGTGGTGGTTATATCTACCGCCATGCTTACATTTATTACATTTTGGAAAGCAGCCGCAATTGTTTTATGCGATTTTGGCTCAAGTGCTTTTTATGCCGGCGGTATCGCTTATAATGCTTTCGGGCCGGCTTTCCCTTGGTATATTTTGGGGGTATCATTTTTCTCCGGCTTACTGCTGATGATGTACTTGGAATCTTGCTCTATGTTTACCAGAAGCGGTGTATTCCCGGTTGTGAGTGCCGGGCTTGGGGAAAAGGCCGCCCAGCTTGCCGCATCAGCCCTTTTATTTGATATGGCTTTAACAGGGCCTATCAGCGGACTCAGTGCCGGGAATTATTTAATAGGTTTAATTAATTCCACTTTTGCTACTTTTAAAATAAATATTGTTATTAACCCGGAAATGTTTTCAATGATTTTTGCGGCAGCGGTCGTAATTTACTTCTGGTACCAAAATGTTAAAGGTATAGAAGATTCAAGCGAAAAAAGTGCAAAAATTATTAAACTTTCCTTAATTATTTGCGCTATTTTATTTTTATGGTCCGCCATAACCTTGGCTTTACGCGGAACGGTAACTTTACCCCCCCTTAAACCGCAGCTTAACAAAGAGGCTATGGGTTGGGCCGCCAATATTCCTTTTATGCAGAAGGTAGGTTATATCGGTGTGCTTATTGCTTTAGGGCACTCAGTTTTGGCACTCAGCGGGCTTGAAACTTTAGCCCAGGTTTTTAGGGAACTTGAGTACCCAAAAATCCAAAACTTAAAAAAGACTTCAATGATAATCTTCGTATTTGCTGTAGTATTTACAGGCGGTTTAACTTTCCTTGCTTCTTTGATTATTGCACCGCAAGATATGGCAAAATATAGTGATAATTTAATATCCGGCCTTGCAATGTCTTTAAAAGGGCCGACATTTTTGAAACTTATCTTGCAAGCAGCGGTGGTTTTTGCAGGCGGTTTAATGCTTTGCGGTGCGGTTAATACCTCAATAATCGGTGCAAACGGAACAATGAACCGTATTGCTGAATCGGGTATTTTAACAGATTGGTTCCGCAAAATCCATAAAAAGTACGGCACAACTTACCATATGATAAACACTATTTGTTTAACACAACTTTTGGTTATATTTTTATCACGCGGTAAAGTGTATTTAATCGGCCAAGCATACGCATTCGGTGTGCTTTGGAGTTTCGTGTTTGAGATGGTTTCAATTGTCGTACTACGCTTTAAAAACCGCGAACAAAAACGCGAATTTATGATGCCTTTTAATATTAAATTTGACCATTTTTATATCCCCATAGGCGCAACTTTGGTTGGTTTTATCGTGGTTGCTTTGGCAGGTATTAACTTGCTTACCAAAAAAATTGCAACAATTTCCGGTGTATCTTTTGGGTTAATATTATTTTGTATATTCCATATTTCAAGCCGCCTAAATGCCAAAAAAGCAAATATTATGTTTGAGGAAGGCCCTCGTGAAAAATTAAATGAAACACAAATGCCGGAACTAAGCAAGGCATTTGAAAATCTGCCTTATAAAGAAAATGTAATAGTAGCGGTTAAAAATGCAGATAATTTGTATCACTTGGAAAAAGTTTTAAAAGATTTAAAGGATACAGAAATAAATATTATCGTCTTGTATGTACGCCCGCTTGATAATTGGAGTACCGGTAAAGATAGGGAAAGAATTAGTGTGGACTATAAGGAGCTTTTTACTCAAGTAATTTTGAAGGCGGAAAATTTTGGCCGCCCTGTACACCCGATAATGGTTAACAGTAATGATTTCTTTGCTGCCGCAGTGCAAGTTGCATATACCGCAAAAGCGCAAAAAATTGTTATGGGGGTTTCAGGCACTTACGGAGCAAATGAGCAGTTGGAATATATGGTTATGGCTTGGGCTGCAATGCCGGAAAAATATAAAATTACGGCTGAAATTTTATGGCCCGGGCGTGAAGTTTCATTTAAATTTTAGGAGTTATTATGGCAATTTTAAAAATCTATAAATACGGGGAAGACATCTTAACCCAAAAAACCAAAAGAATTAATTTTAATTTGATGGAAAAGAAACTGCCTAAAATTATTGATGATATGACACAAACCTGCCTGATGATGGAAGGCGTCGGCCTTGCAGCACCCCAAGTGGGGCTTGATATTGCACTTGTCGTTGTAATGCTTCCGCAAAAAGAAGAAGGCAAATATAAACGCTACATCTTAATTAACCCGGAAATTACTATTAAAAAAGGCAAAGTTTTGAGTAAGGAAGGTTGTTTATCTTTCCCAGGCCTTGGTGTTGAAATAGAGCGCGCAGCTGAAATTAAAGTTAAGTATTTAGACGAGCGCGGCCTGCCGGTTGAACTTACCGCCAAAGGCTTTTTAGCCATCATTTTACAACATGAAATTGACCACTTAAACGGCAAAACTTTTATTGACAATTTACCCAAAGTTGCAAAAGATAAAGCCTTACAAGAAATAGAACAACTTTCCAAAGAGTGGTAATTATTTCTTTTTTATTTCCTCATAGAGGGTATAAAAGCCGCGGCCGCCCTGCTTAACATGATACAGGGCATCATCAGCACACTTAAACAACTCATTAACATCATCACTATCCGTCGGGAAAACCGCAATACCTTGGCTGATTGTTAACTTTACAACTTTACCACCGCTCAAATCTGAAGGAATTTCAATTTCTTTAACCCTCTTGAGAAGACGGGCAGCAATATGCTTAGCCTCTTCCCCGGAAGTGCGCGGAAGAAGTATAACCATTTCATCCCCTCCGTAACGGCAAGGAATATCAGTTTGGCGCAAACTGCTTTTTATAACATTACTTACAGCTTTTAAAGCAGCATCCCCGAAAAGATGCCCATAGGTATCATTGATTTTTTTAAAGTGGTCAATATCTAAAAGAATCAACGAAAACATCAAATTAAAACGCTTTGAGCGGTAAACTTCTTGCGCCAAATTTTCTTTAAAGAAACGGCGCAAGGCAAGGCCGGTTAAGTCGTCATAATTTGAAAGTTCCTGCACCTTTTCAAATAACCTTGCATTATCAATAGCCAAAGCAATTTGCTGGGAAAATTGTTTTAAGGATAAAACTTCTTCCTTCTTTATCGGCGTTCTGGAAAGCACATTATCAAAGCACATAAAGCCCAAATTTTTGCCTTGTACCGACAAAGGTATTATTAAGCGGATATCGGAATTTGATGCTTCATCAGCCAATTCTTTTGTAATATTTGTACTGATTTCCAAAGTCTTAAATTCACCCGATAAATCTACGGAATAACCTTCTGCAATCTCATTAGTTTTAGTGTCTGAAAGGTATAAAGAAGTTCTGTCAAACCTAAAAGTATCTTGTATATTTAAAAGTATTTCTTTTAAACTGTCACTTAAACGCAGTGAAGTTGCAAAAACCGTGGTTAACTTATTCATAGCTTCAGCACGTTTAAGCTGCGCGCTGTGGTACATATCAACTTCAGTTAAGTTTATGCGGGAGGAAAGTTCACGTGCAAGTTCAATTAAAACCTGCTTTTCATCTTGCGTAAAAGGGGCATTTTTTTTGATTCTTTCAACACGCAAAACACCTAAGGAATTGGACATTGTTTTACCGCTCTTCATAGTTTTAATACTATTTTCCGGCCCACGCCATTTGAGTAAAACGTATACGGCAGGATAGTCCAAAGTAGGGCTATCCATAACACCGTCTTGCAAAAGTTTTATAATTTCAGGTGAATCTTTATCAACAAAAATATCTTCTTGCAAACTGTAAGATTTTTGGCCCTCGCTCATTATTTTAAGTGATAATACAGATTTTTTATCCTCCCAATCATAATAGAAAACCCTGTCTGCACCGATATAATTTTCTATCAAAGGCATGGCATGTGATAACAGCGAATATATATCGCCAAAATGCTCTGAAAGTGCTTGATAAAAAGAATAAAGCAAAGTTGTTCTTTTATTAGTTTCCATATTAATCCTTATAGAGGCGGAGTATTTCCTGTACATCCCTATCCGCCTTTTTTAATTCCTGTTTTAAAAGTTCGGGTGTATATTTCCGCATCAAAATTGCGCTTGAAACCGCACCCATAACATTTGCCATAATTTCCATCACCGCACCTGTAACTATATGGTTTGGCAAAGTACGTGCGGAAGCTATAATATTTGTGTATTTCTGTACCCTTTCAGGGGAGGCCAAAAGGAAATTTTCAAAAGCACCGTCATAAGACGGAAATGCCTCAATTCTGGAAGCATAAGTAATTTGTGTTTCCGGCTTAGTAAGCCATTTTAAAAGTGTATATGCATGTTCACTTTCTTTACTCTGCCTTAATATACCAATATTTATACCGCCAAGATAGTTAACACTATGCGCACCAGTTTTAGGTATAGGTAAAGTTTTTACTTTAAACTTAGCACCTTCGAACATTGAAATGTTTTGCCTGCGCGTAATAATTAAACTGGATTTACCTGCAGAAATATTACCTATTGAACTACGTTCCCTTAAAATCGGCATATAACCTTGCAAAGCTAAATCAATAAAATTTTGCATACCTTCTTGGAAAGCGGTAGAATTTAAACCAGAATGTTCCAAATCTGCGGAAAACAAACAAGCACCTTTACTCCATAAACAAGGCAAAACACATCTGTGTGAAAGTGAACCGCGCCAGTCACTGTTTTGTACAGGATAATAATCATCTACGTCATTAAAATAGTTTCTTAATTTCTTGCAAACATCCAGCAAACCTGCCCATGTAGATAATGCTTCTTCAGGTTTATCCGTAACTGCTTTTAAGTGGTCTTCCCTATAATGCAAGGCCGTAATATCAAGCCACCAAGGGAAGGAATAAATTTCTTCACTATCATTTAAAAAACAATGCGGGCGCAAAGGATCAAGCACATGCGAAACATTAATATCCTTATCAAATTTTTGTAAAGGTTCAAGGAGTTTTGCCGTCGCTAAAATAGAAGTCCAATAATGCGGAAAAGCAATCAAATCCGGGCAACCTTCCTTACCTATATCATGCTTTAAAGTAAATATTTTATTCCATAAAGCACGCCTGTTGATTACCTGTACTTCTAAATTTATATCAGGGTTTTGGTGGCGGAATTCTTGTAAAAATTCCTCCATAACCTCTGAGGTTTCTATCCCACTATCGGGTAACATCCAAAAAATCATTTACTTATCCAACTCCTTAAAGGCATATTTGGGTTTATTTTGATACTTTTATTTATTTTAGCATAATTTAGTTTATAATAAGCACACAATGCAAGCATGGCAGCATTATCCGAAGTCAAACCGCGCCCTGCAAAACGCACATCATAACCGAGTTTTTTACCCTCTTCAAGCATTTTATTTTGTAATTTTCTATTTGCACATACACCGCCGCCGATAACAATATTCTTTATACCATATTTTTGGGCGGCACTCAAAGTTTTATAAACCAAAGTATCTGTAACTGCTTCTTCAAAAGCAAGGCAGACATCAGCCGGATTATAATCTTTATGGTCGCGTAAATAATAACTTACTGCCGTCTTAATTCCGCTAAAAGAAAATTCAAAATTGCCTTTCATAAAGGGCCTAGGGAATTTAATTGCACCCAATTTTCCTTTTAAAGCCAAAGCCGAAACTTGCGGCCCGCCCGGATAGGGTAATTTAAGCAATTTGGCGACTTTATCAAAAGCCTCGCCAGCTGCATCATCACGCGTCTTTCCAAGAAGTTTATATTTACCGTAACCCGTAACCTTCCAAAGTTCGGTATGACCACCTGAAACAATTAAAGAAATTAAAGGGAATTTTAAAGGTTTATTTGCTAAATTGCCATCAAATTCCGCCGCATATAAATGGCCTTCTAAGTGATTTACACCTATAACCGGAACATCATATAAAGCACCTAAAGTTTCCGCAGCAACACGCCCAACCAAAAGGCCGCCGGGTAAACCCGGGCCATTTGCAAAAGCAATAGTTGTCGGCGTAATTTGTTTATCTTTTAAAGCGGTGCTTACAACACTTGCCACTTTTGCTGCATGCGCGCGGCTTGCAAGTTCAGGAACAACACCGGCATATTTTTTATGTAAATCTATTTGCGTATAAATGACATTTGAAAGCAACTCTCTGCCATCTTTTAAAACGGCGGCTGATGTTTCATCACAAGTTGTTTCAATCGCCAAAATATAACTACTTCGCACTTATGCCTCTTTACTTTTTTCAGTCGTAGAATCTTGTGCCTTAATTTCTTCAATATTTAAAGCACCCAAAACTTTACGTGCTTTTAAAAGTTCAACGGCACGGTTTAATTGCTCATCTTTAATTTCTTTACCTTCGGTCGTGGCTGTTTTTTTAGAAGGCGAATAAATCATTGTTGTTCTTTGTAAAATAGAGGATTTTGTAGTAGACAAATCAACATTTACCACAATATCCGGAAGTATACCGCCGGTTGTATTAGGGCCTTTTTTCTTAAAATTTCTGTGAATCATACGCCCTAAAGGAGTATAATATTTGGCCACTGTCAGTTTTAAAGCAGAACCGTCCTCAAGCGTGCTCACTTGCTGGACACTACCCTTACCAAAGGTTCTTGCACCTATTAAAAGTGCGCGTTTATGATCCTGTAAAGCACCGGCAACAATCTCACTCCCGGAAGCTGAACCTTCATTTACAAGCAATATAATAGGCAAGTCAGGATATAAAGCCTTTTTACCGCTTTTATATTCTTTAAAGTAAATTTCATTTCTACCTTTTGTATATACTATGAGTTTATTTTCCCCGATGAACATCTTGACTAAATCAATAGCACTGTCCAAGGTACCACCCGGATTAAAACGAAGGTCCAAAATAAGGCTTTCCATACCTTGTTTTTGCAAATCTTCCAAAGCAGTTCTTACATCAGCAACTGTATGACCGGAAAAATCTTCCACATAAATATAACCGATTTTATTTTCAAGCATTTTAGGATATACTATTTGCGGAATAATTTTTGCTTTCTTTAATATAAATTTTTTGGTTATTTCCTTACCTTTTTTATCTTTACGTTTAATAACAAGGGTAACCTTTTCCCCTACAGTACCGCGCATCATATCTATTGCATCATTTGAAGAAATATCTTTAATGAGTTTATCATTAATTTGAATAATTTCATCTCCAGGTTCAAGACCAGCTTCATAAGCCGGGCTATTTGGTAAAGGGGTGACCACAAAAAGTTCCCCCTCTTTTCCGATTAAGCGAATGCCCAAACCGCCGAACTCCCCACGGGTATCTTCTTTAATACGCTTTGTATTTGTAATATTAATAAATTCAGAAAATTCATCCAAATTATTCACCATACCGGATAATGCATTGGTAATAAGTTCTTTGGGCTGGGTTTCTTCTACATAGCTATCCTGAATTTTAGACATTACCTCAACCATAATCTTGAGTTGATCAAGCCCACTATCCACCCCTGAATAAGCAAAAGGGAACAAGCTGCCTACAAAAAATGCAGCCACAATAAAAATGATATATTTATTAACTTTTCTTTTCATATTACACCTCTATACATTTTAGCAAATTTAGGGTATGTTAGGAATAAAACCCAACTAATTACTCTTCAAATAAATTAGCGGATCCAGAGCCTGGGTGCCGGAACGGATTTCAAAATATAATGCAGATTTACCTTGCCCCATGGCAGCACCTTGTGTATCATGCCCACAAGTACCTATTACATTACCACTTTTTACAACTTCACCAACATAAGTTTTAATTTCCTGCAAGAAGCCATATATCGTAAAAAAGCCTTGCCCATGGTCAACGATAACAACTTGCCCATAAGATCTAAAAGCACCGGAAAATATGACTTTTCCCCCTTCTACTGCTTTAACAGGGGTTCCAGCAAAGGCGGCAATTTTTATACCATCTCTAAATATCCAGGTTTTAAGTTGTTGATTATATTCTTTACCAAAACGGCTGATAATTTGCCCGTTAAGCGGCCATGGTAATGATTTTTTTGCAACATTTGCAAGTTCTTTAGCAGAAGCCGGTTTTGACTCTAAACCCTGCTTCTTTGCGGCTGCGGCGCGTTCCTTTTCCGCTTTCTTTAAAAGCTTTTCCATTTGTTCTGCACTGTTTTTAAGTTCTTCAAGTTCCTTTTTGGCTTGTTTTAACTTTTCTTTTGCGGTTGTTAAATCTTTTTCTTTATCTTTATGGGTTGCTTCAAGCTTTTCTTTTTCTGCCTCAAGGGCGGACTGTTGGGATAGTAACTTTTCTTTTTCCCGTTCCGTTAACTGTAAATCCTTTTCATTTTGTTCTAAAGATTTTTGCAAATTTTTATAATAACCTGCTTTTACATCAAGTAAAGAATTTAAAAGCAGATTCCTAGATACGGTTTTTCCTGTATTAAAATCAGATTGCAAGATATTTTCTACTATTGTAGCGGTTAAAGTTTCCTGCATCAAAGTTTGCCACATCGGTAAAGTAGTTTTCATTATTTCCCGGCGGCTTTGCAAAGAAGAAGTTTTACTTTTTACTTCTATCAAATTACTTTTTACTTCTTCTGTTTTTTTGCCGGTTTGTTTTTCTTTTTGTGTTAAATTTTTAAGTTCTTGTTCTAATTTTTTTTGTTTTTCTTGGTACTCTCTAAGTTGTTTTTCCTTTAAAGAGGCCTTCTCTTTTATTCCCCGTAAATCATCTTTAGAAGCAGCAAAAAGCGTGCTTCCAAAACAAAAGAAAAAGCAAAAAACAGTTATTAAAATTTTCCCCATTTAGCCAAACTCCTGCCAAATAAAAGACAGAATAAAAAGCACCCTATTTGAGGTAAAGTAAAAGGATCATAAGGCGTTAAAGGCAGCATTTTTAAAAATGTGAGTAAAACATATATAAACCCAAAAGCAAAACCATAGGCAAATACTGAAGAACCGACACCGTAAAAGCGATCCGTTAAAGAAACCGGCATATATTTCACTTCTATAAAGAAACCAAATGCAAACAAAGCAAATGCCCCGCCTATTAGAATAATATCTATTGTTTTAATTAAGCCAAACAAATAAGAGGCTATAACACTTTCCTGTTCCTGGAAATATGCCTGGGCATTTTCACTCATAGGGGAAATATACTGCTGGGCCCAATCACTCGGATTTAAAAAGGCTGTTTTTGATAATTTAACTTCATAAAAATAAGGTAAGGAACCTTTAGGAAGAAATGCTTGCAAATTTAAACCGGAATTACCTTGCTTTAAATAGCCCTTAATATCATCTTCATTTAACATTTTAACTTCACTGACTTCCGGTAAAAAATATAATTTTGAAGAGAAATTCCTTGCTTGTTCTAAATTAGCATTTTTCAAAACAACGGCTATCTTAAAATCATCCCTTATCAAATCAAGGGCATAATTTGCACGCTCACGGCAAAACAAAATCAACTGAAGAAGTAAACTAAAAGCAAAAACCAAAAAGAATATTTTTATAGCTTTTGTACCTTGTTTTACCTGGCTTTTTTGATTGTTTCTTGTTTGCTCCATTTTACCACCTTGCACCCAAATTTAAGGCTTCTTCATATAGTTTTAAATACTTAGTGGAAGAATTATCCCAGGAAAAATCTTCCATCATAGCATTTTCACGCATTTTGGCAAATGCTTTTTTGTTTGAATATATTTGAAGCGCACGGTTAATTGCGTATATAAGAGCATTTGAATCAAAATTATCTATAAAAACCCCGGTGGCTTTATTTACTGATGCATCATCAGTATAACCTTTAACTGTATCAGCAAGGCCGCCTGTCTTTGTAACTATCGGCAAAGTACCGTAACGCATTGCTATCATTTGGCTAAGCCCACAAGGCTCAAAACGCGACGGCATTAAATAAAAATCCCCTGCAGCATAAACTTTATGGGCAAGGTTTTCATCAACCGCACCGCAAAAAGCAATGTAATGCGGATTTGAAGAAGCCAAATTTTTTAAACTTTGTTCTACACTTGGTTCACCTTTACCTAAGAAGGCAAATTGTACTTTCCCTGCCAAAGCGGAAGCTACAGAAGAAACCAAATCAATACCTTTTTGATAAGTCAAACGGGACACCATAACAAACAGTGGTATATTCTCATTAACTTCAAGGCCAAGTTCTTTTTGTAAAGATGTTTTGCAAAGCATTTTGCCCTTCATAGATTCTTCATCATACCCCATAGGTATTAAATTATCGCTTTGCGGATCCCAAACATCAACATCAAGGCCGTTCAAAATACCGCGGAAAGCGGGCCCCTTTGAACGCAAAACGCCTTCAAAACCAAAACTATTTTGCCCGTTTAGAAGTTCCTTTGCATAAGTAGGGCTGACAGTTGTGGCACGTGTGGCAAAAACAACACCTGCTTTTAAGAAACTTATACCGCCCCAATATTCAAATTTATCCGGCGTAAAATCAGGCCCCCAAAAACCGGCTCTGTCAAAAGTAGATTTTGGGTAATAACCTTGATAAGCGATATTGTGTATGGTAAAAATACTTCTTGTTCTGGCAAAATAAGCATCGGTTTTATATAAAGTTTCAAGATATGCGGGAATAAGGCCTGTTTGCCAATCATGTGCATGTACAATATCCGGTTTAAAGCCGATAAACTTGCAAGCTTCTAAAACAGCACGGGAGAAGAAAATAAAACGGTCATCATTATCCCTATAATCTTTGCCGTTTTCATTATAAAAACCTGGGCGGTCAAAATATTTGGTTGAATGTATAAAAAACACCAAAGTGTTTCCCCATTTAAGGTAAAACAAACGCGCAGGCTCAATATTATTACCAACAGGTACCAAAAAAGTACCAGGTACAGCTTTTAAAGAAGCTGTATTTTTTACACGCCTGTAATAGGGTAACATTAATAAGACTTTTGCACCGCGCGCGCGGGAAAATTCTTGCGTAATTGCCCCTACAACGTCGGCCAAACCGCCGGTTTTACAAAAAGGAAAAGCTTCACTTGCGGCTAAAACTATATTCATTATTTTGTTCCTCCCTCACCATTTTGTTCTTGATTAGCCTCTTGGTTTAATAACCCCTCACTTTGCACACTATCTGCCTGAGTATTAGTGTCCCCTTCTGCATAAGTACCTGGTTCGGCAGAAATATTATTTTCTTCCAAAGGCAAAATATTGTCTTTAAAAGGCGGCATTGCCTGGTCAAAAGGTAAATCGCTTTGTATTTCCTTTGGGCCTTTTGCAGCAAAAGTTTTCATATCTGGAAGTTCGCTTAAATGGTTAAGCCCAAATACCCTCAAAAATTGATCCGTAGTCGCATAAACCAAGGGGCGGCCGGCAACTTCTTTTTTACCGGCTATTTTTATAAGACCGCGGTCCAAAAGTTTTTCAAGCGGGCCGCTGATATCAACACCGCGAATAACCTCAATTTCCGCCCTGGTAACAGGTTGTTTATAAGCAATAATTGCAAGTGTTTCCAATGCCGCCGGAGATAAACGGGTGGACATCTTTTCATTGTAAAGTTTTCTTACCCATCTTCCATATTCAGGCTTAGTGCACATTTGAAAACCGCCGCCGATTTCAAGTACCTGCACGGCGCTGCCGGCATTGGCGTAATCAGTTTGAATTTCCTGAATAATATCACGCGTTAAAGCAAGATCGCCGATTTCAGCTACCTGGTTTACTTTTGATGCACTCAAAGGTTTATCCGTTATAAAAAGTAAAGTTTCAATAATATTTTTAAAATCACTGCGGGATAAAATAACTTCTTCCTGCTTTTTCTCTTCGTTATTTGTTTCTTGATTTTGTTCGGCAGAAGTTTGTTCCGTTTTTATTTCTTCTTTATTTAACTCTTCGGTTTGTGGGGTGTTTTCCATTTATTTTTCCTCCGCTTCTTCTAAAAGCTTATGATAATCATCATCTTTGTGTTCTTGGTTTAGGTAAATTCTTATTTCCCCGTTTTGTTTATCCTGGCGTGCATAAATTTTATTTATTTTCAGAAGTTCAAGTACCGCCATAAAACAGGTTATTACACCGCGCTTTTTAGTTTCACCCATAAAGATATCGTCAATCAAAACCCAAGGGCGGGAAGTAACCAAAGCAAGAACCTTCTCAATTTTTTTGTCTATCGGGAATTCTTCAATCTTTAAAAGGTCTGCATTTTGGCGTTCTTCAAGGCGGGCAAAAGCGCGTTTAACAGCTGCAAGCAAATCAAATAATTGAACGTTAACAACTTTTTCCTCTTGATTAAACACTGGTGCCTGCTTATAAAAATTATCTTTAAATTTATCAAAATTTTGTTGCAAGAAATTTGATGCCTGTTTAAACTTTTCATATTCAACAAGTTTGGCAATAAGTTCTTTGGCCGGATCAGGGCCTTGTTCTTCTGTCGTAGGAACTTGGCTCGGTAAAAGTTGGCGCGCTTTAATTTGCATTAAAGTGCTTGCCATTACCAAAAATTCCCCGGCCACATCCAAATTAAGTTGTTTCATTAAATCAAGATACTCAAGATATTGCGTAGTTATGGCGGAGATATTTACCTCGTAAATATCCAAATTATCTTTTTTGATAAGATGCAAAAGCAGGTCCAACGGGCCTTCAAAAACATCTAATTGTATTTTAAGAGTATCTGTTTCCATTTAAATTTCCGTTAATAAAGTTTCATTGCCTTCTTAACTTCGCTCAAAGTTTTAGCAGCGCTTTCACGTGCTTTGGCAGCACCGTCTGCTAATATTTTATCCAAGTAAGTTTTGTCTTTTAAAATCTCTTGTTTCTTGCGGTGAAATTCTTCAAAAGAAGGGCGCATATATTCAAAAAGTTCCTTCTTGCAAGCTACGCAACCAAGTGCCCCGGCTTTACATTCCGCGCAACGTTTTTCAAAATCTTTATTGTAAAGTTTATGGAAAGTAAAAACTGTGCAACCGTCCGGGTTTGCAGGGTCCGTGGCTTTCTTTTTGTTAGGATCGGTAAACATAGTCATAATTTTTTTACGCAAACTTTCCACATCTTCACCTACTTCAATAGTATTTCCGTAGGATTTTGACATTTTACGCCCGTCTAAACCTGTAACTTTCGGCACTTTGGTAAACAATGCTTTAGGTTCAACCAAAACATCTGTTTTAAACTGTTCATTAAAGCGCCTTGCAATTTCGCGGGAAATTTCAAGGTGTGCGCTTTGGTCTTGCCCGACGGGTACATAAGCGGCTTTGTGTATTAAAATATCTGTTGCCATCAAAACCGGATAACCCAAAAAACCAAAAGAGGCGATTTCTGAAAGTTCTTTTTCAGTTAACATGGCAAGTTTTTCCGCAGCAGTTTTTTCATCACCGATTTGCCCGGCATATTTCTTCTTAAATATTTCAACAAGTTGTTCCTTATAAGTTGGGTTCCTAAGCAACCAACCAAGCGGGGTAATCATACCGAGTAAAGTATTAAGCTCTGAAACTTCCGGCACATGTGATTGCACAAAAATAGTACATTTTTCCGGATCAAGCCCGGAAGCTAACCATGTTACAACCATATCAAGGGTATTTTGGGTTAAATCTTCAGTCTTTTCGCTAGCGGTAGTAAGGGCATGCAAATCTGCTACAAAAAAATAACATTTATGGGTATTTTGCAAATCAAGCCAATTATTTAAAGCACCGAAAAAGTTGCCTAAATGAATTTTACCCGTAGGGCGCATACCGGAAACTATAATTTTACAGTCCATTAAAACTTCCTCCGACAAAAGAGAGTATCAAATTAAAAATTAAGTAAAACACCGGCACTATTATTTTTTCAAATGCACCGATTAAAATTAAAACTATTACCAGCAACATGCCATACCTTTCAAAACGCATATATTTATTGGCTGCTTGTACGGGTAAAAAGCGTGCAACTATTTTACTGCCGTCAAGCGGCGGGATAGGCATTAAATTAAATAAAGCCAAAAGTAAATTTATCATTATGGCATATACAAAAACTTGCATTAAAAGTTTAGCCGAAGGTAAAAACATAACAGTCAACTTTAATAATAAAACTGAAATTGCAGCCAAAATCAAATTTGCCGCCGGCCCTGCAAAAGCAACTTTAGCCATGTCATTTCTCTTATCATTTAAGTTATAAGGGTTTACCGGAACAGGTTTTGCCCAACCGAAAAGAGGCAACCCCGACGTAATACAAAAAAACGGGACGATAATAGAACCCACAAAATCAATATGTTTTAACGGGTTAAAAGTAAGGCGCCCCAAAATATAAGCGGTATCATCCCCGTTACGGCAGGCAATATAGCCGTGGGCATACTCGTGTAAAATAATAGAAAAAAACAGTATGGGCAAATATATTATAGCGCTCATAAATATATTATAGCATTTATATGTACAGCAGGAAATTTACAATTTACGTTTATAGCCGGCTAAATCTTTTTGGTAAAGATAAAATAAAAAATTATCTTAAATCTGCCACATAGCGCACGATAACATAATCGCGCGCTATGGTTTCACATCCAAAAATATTTTCGTGATATTCTGTTAGAAATAAAAACCGGCTTTTATACCTAACTCTTTGGTTACATTAAATGGTTCTACAATATACCTATTATACCACCAATAAAGTTCATTACCTACTTGGTGAACTTCAGTTGAAGCCCCACCTGAGTTCTGTATTTTCCACATACGGAAATACGGTTCTACGAAAATACCGAAATGTTTACTCATAGGAACTTCAACTTTTGCACCGAATCTGGCACCCCAACCTCGGCGTTGATTATTATAAATATAATTCGTTTCCAATTCAGGCGGCAAAAAAGGGCCTAAACGACTTGCCTGTTCACCGTATATAAACCAATCAAATTCACCTATAAAAGAAATTTTAAAACCACTGTGAGATTCTTTCATCAACCTAAAACCGATTGGTATATACCAATATTGGGAAACTCTTTTATAACCTGTTGCTGAATCAATTTTTGAAGTATCATTTGATAGGCGGCGATAACCAAAACCTACATAAGGCCAAATTTCACCCACATCCATAAAATTATAAGACTGCCCTACGGTAATTCTTCCTTCGACATAATAATCGGGAACATTATTCATTTGAAATGGGATGTAATTTATATGCATTTCTCCACCTACTACTTCTAATCTTTGTAAATAACCCTTATAATCTGTATCTCCCGTCATATATCTGGCTTCAAAAGTGGCAAAAGAATTATCACTTGAATCGCTTAATCCGGTCCATTCTAAAATTTTCCTACCAACCCATTCAAAAGACGCACAGACCTTGCGCCCTTTAAGTGACATTGTCTGTTCCATATGAGGTTCTTCATATTTATAAGAACCGGTTTCAAAGCCTATGTAAACCGTATTATTATCATCATAGGCAAAAGCACAAACTGACATAAACATTCCAAACAAAACTACAAGCCATTTCTTCATGCCAAATCCCTCCGTAATTAAAAAATTATTTTCTTTTATACAAAAATTATAAAAAAAAAAAAAAAACGTCAAGCACGATGTTTATCAGTTAAATTAATGCTTTATTTGCTATAATAATTTTATGAATAATCACGAGCATAATACAGTAGATACGCTTATAGTCGGTGCCGGGATAAGCGGGGCTGTTTTGGCGCGTTTACTGGCGGAAAAGGGGCAAAGTGTTTTAATTATTGACAAGCGCGCACATATCGGCGGCAATTGCTATGATTATACTGATGAAAACGGAATTATTATCCACAAATACGGCCCGCATATTTTCAGGACAGATAATGAAGAAATTTGGCAATTTTTGTCACGTTTTACTACCTGGCAAGAATATACTCACAAAGTGCGTGCCGTTATTAACGGTAAAGAAGTACCCATACCCTTTAACTTTACTGGTATAGATATTTTATTTGACGCACAAAAAGCCAAAATTTTTAAAGAAAAACTTATTTCTAAATATGGCGAAAATAAAAAAGTTCCTATACTGGAACTCAAAAAATCTGATGATAAAGATTTACAAGAACTTGCCACTTTTATCTATGAAAAAGTTTTTTACCACTACACTTTAAAACAGTGGGGATTTAAACCTGAAGAATTAGGCGGTGATGCCCTTGCCAGAGTGCCTGTTTACACAAGTCACTTGGACGGATATTTTACTGAAAAATATCAGGCTATCCCAAAAGACGGTTATACAAAAATGTTTGAAAATATTTTAAACCATCCAAACATTAAAATTAAATTAAACACAGATTTAAAAAACTTAAAAAATATTAAATACAAAAAATTATTTTACAGCGGCCCTATTGACGAATTTTTTGATTATAAACTTGGCCCACTACCTTACCGCAGTTTATATTTTGAATTTAAAACCCTACCGCAAAAACAATTCCAAAGTGTTGCAGTCGTAAACTACACAAATCAAGAACCGTATACCAGAATAACGGAATTTAAACACTTTTTAAGTCAAGAAAGCGCAAAAACAACTATTGCTTATGAATATCCTTTGGCTTTTGAACTTGGTAAAAATGAAAGATATTACCCAATACCCCAAGAAGAAAACGAACAACTTTATAACAAATACTTAGAACTTGCAAAAAAAGAAAAAAATATTTATTTTATCGGCCGTTTGGGCGAATATAAATATTACAGTATCCAAAGTGCGATTGCGGCAATTTTTGATTTAGTCAAAAATTCACTACTTGATATTTAAGTTAAAATTTTGCTATATTAAGTTCGGGAGAGCTGCCTGAAATTCATAAAACAGGAGCTCTTTTTTATGATAATTACTGATTTATCCCTAGACACACCTCTAAACAAAGCCATAAACTTAAAAGATTCTGCGTTACATACCGGTATAGCAAATTGCTGCAGCATAATTGCAACAGGTACAATTTCTGCAGGAACACCGAAATTAACTGTTTCCCAAGACGGTACAAATTTCTATCCCCTTTACAATAGTGACGGAGAACAAATTGAACTTGAAGTAAGTAAACCAATATTCTTAAATTTTGCTAATCTATTTTTAAAAGTAGATTTAACTGATGTTACCTCAAGCAATTTAAAAGTTTCCATCCAATAAGGGGGTATTATGCAAAAATATTTGCAAAACTTCCTTCTAACTGATTTGAAAATCGGTGGAAAAAGTGACTTTAAAAAACCTTCAAGTTGGCCTGATATCCGCAAAAGTGTTATACCAAACAGTATTAGATTACTTGCCGATACACGCTACCCCATTGGCTTTATTGCCACAGTAACAGGCGGTTACAGCGTTGATATAGACGGGGAGCATTACGGCAATTATAACAGTGCTACACAATTTTCTATGGCGGACTGGTCTAGTTATACCGATACAGACGGCTATGATATTACTTACCCGGAAGAAGCAACCAAAGCCCATATTATAGACATCTACCCGCAAACTTCCGGTGAAAATATTACTGCTTTCCATTGTGCTAGAGTTGCCGCAAGCGAAACAGAACAACAAGGCGTATTATGGGCGCATTTAAACTTAACTAACTCCATAGATTTAAGCAAAGGGTTTAATTATACTGAATATTATAATGACCTAATGGAAGCGTTAACTTGTAAAGGAAATAAACTTACTTTACTTGGATGTGATTATTGTTTCTATGGTGCAGAGAGTTTAGAATATATACCCCAAAAGACAGATTATTCTAATGTGTCTGATATGACAAACTATATCACAAATGCAAGTAATTTAGGTAAAACTAATATTAATGCAACTTCAACTACACTTACAAAGATAGGCACTTATGGCAACAGCTCTCATTTTATAAATAATTTAAAGAGTTTAAGAGTATCAAACGAAGCACCTTTTAATAATAACACCTCACCGCAAATAGATGTATCTTACACAGGCATGGATAGAAGTGCTTTAGTGCAACTGTTTAATGATTTACCTCATAATGTAGGTTATGAAATCGTTGGCAGTCCGACAATTACTGACGGTGTTGTAAGCGGATTTAGTAGTAGTGATTATTTAAAAACAGATACATATTTCTTAGATAATTCTACAGAATTGACCGATTTGGAAATTCAAGTAAAATGTGTTTGCCCTACAGGTATGACAGGAGCGAATGTCGCTATTAACTATGAAACATCAGCCGGAACTACAAGCGGAATAGGGTTTTTTACAAACGGAAGGCCATATTGGTTAGTTGGCAGAGATAGCATTTCCAATACTGACAAATATGTAATATATCAAACACCTTTAACTGCAGGTAATACATATTTTCTCAAAGGTGTTTTAAAAAACGGAACCGCTACCTTAAAAATGTCAACCGACGGAATAACTTGGCAAGATATAGCAACATCAGATGTCAGTACCTGTAAATTCTATCCCACAGCAAACAGAGGAATCGGCATAGGACATAGTCCAAACCCAAATAATAATGGTTATTTGTTTACTGGCTCAATAGACCTAAATAACACTTATGTTAAAGTAAATGGCATTTATTGGTTTAGAGGGCAAGCCTCTATGACTAAAACATTATCTTGCGTAGGTTGTACAGGCACAGCCGATTTAACTGCTGATGATGAATCTATTGTTACCGCGAAAGGTTGGAATATTACCAAATAGAATATAAATATTTTGTAAATACGACTAGATATATTCAATTTCAACACATCAAAAGATAATGAAATAATGGGTAAAGCTATTTAAACAATACAATATATATTTCAAAGCGACAGAAACCAAAAATTAATTCTAAACCCCGTTTGATATGGGGTTTAGTTTTTTAACTTCAATTATAAACTAGATAAAAATTTCAATATTTTCTTATCCTTCTATATTTATAAATCAAACGGTCCACAAGTAATAATTCTTTTGTATATTTTTTTTACTTTGCCAACAATTCTTTTCCATAACGAATGATAAGTTAATTCTTTAATTAATTTATTTACCGGCTCATTCTGATAACGATTAAAAAATTCCAACCGTCTTAAATGAGGTTTAACAGAAGTATTATAAAAGGGGTTATATTTTATCACTTCTTCAGCAGGTACTTGTTTATATACTAAGTCTTTTATTAATTCATTAAAAATTTGTTCTGCCTTTGTGTCATTTATAAATATAACGGACAAACCATTTTTATCAAACATTTCCGGTGCATAATATTTATAACCCCAAGCATCACCTAAAGTAAAATCGGAAAACCTGTTATTACCTTTAAAATAGCAATTATGACAAGACGGTCTGCAAAAAAGCGCTGCGCCAAAACCTATACGGAATAAAGACATTTTTTTACTTTGAGGCCTTCTTTTTCCGTCATTAAAATAAAAGAAGAGTTTTGAATTATCCCAACCGTATTTTTTATCCCTGAAATCTATTTTTATAAGTTTAGTTATATCATAATTTTGCTTTAAAAATTCTTGCCAAACTTTAGGGCTTGGAGTAGTGTGGCAAATAATATCCGCTGTTATTAAATTTTCATAATTCTTACCTAAAAAACTTTTAAGCCCGGCAATTTGGCAAGGAGTGCCGGTATATAAAACCTGACGGTTTTCTTCTAAAAATTTTTTTGTTTCTTTAAAAGTATTTAAAGTATTACTTTGCACATATTTTGAACGGCGAAGTTTATCCAAATCTTCTTTTTTCTCTATAAAATGATGTTCTACTTGCCAATTTTTATTAAAGGCTGCGCCAAATACTATTCCGTTTTGTTTTAAAACATACTCAGCCAAAATACTAAACATACCGCCGGAAGAACTTTGTTTTTGCACCTCACTATTTTTATTTTTTGCCACATAAACTTTCGGCATAAAATTTTGTTTTTTACTATTAATTATAGGGCAAGTTTTAAGGCATAATCCGCATTTAATACATTTACTTTCATCAATTACAGGATATAAAAAACCTTCTTCATCAGCCCTCATAGCAATACATTTTTTCGGGCAAACATTCGCACATGCCGAACAACCACAACATTTTGTTTTATCGGTTATAGTAATCATTTTTTAATAGCTTATTTCATCCTTTTCAAAAAAACTTTTTTAAGACGAATGTAAATTTGTTTCATATTTTTGGAATTGACGATATAATTAATCAATACCGTCCATACGGTTAAGATGAGCGTAACACAAATACCGTAGAGCACCCATTCTAAAACCGTATTGATTGCTAGCGGAAAATAAAACCAAAAAACGCTTACAATTGCAAAAGTTAATAAAATCGGCCGAATATGGCGCAATGTACGCTTATAACTTAGTTTTGTAACATATTTAGGAATAAAAAATAATAAATCAATATCCCGGTAAATATTGGACAGAATCAGCCCTCCCATAATACCATAAAGGCCCCAAAAATATCCGCCGATTCCCCCGCCTATGGCTGCTATTAGGGCCTGCGTAGTGCTTTGCCAACGGGTTTGACGATACATACCCGCCGAAATTACCAACATCCCTTGTGGCGTTTTTAAGCAGTACAATAAACCATTTAATACGCATATAAAACCAAACCAAGGCAATATATAATCGGCATCGGTAATATTCACCGTATAAAGCTTAATGAACGGTAAAATCAGCAGAAGGGCCGCGCTGTATATAATCGTAATTATGATATAGTATGATTGTTCGAATTGTTGAGTAGATTCTTTAAGAACTCTTTTTTGTTTGCGAACGATTACATCCCCGAAAGAGGCACCTAACCCCGAGCAGAAAATTCCCAACATACTTGTAATCCCCGCCAAAACTAGATTATAAATACTAAATACGCTAACCTCTTTTAGCGAAGTAAATACTGTGGCAAAAATAATCGGCAAAGCATTTTGCGCTCCACCCAATAATTGTAAATACAACACATTCCAACGGTCTTTAATAGAATCCTCATCCGGGGCGGCAGAATAATCAACAAACGGAAAATACCGCGTTGTATAGTAATACAGAATAAACGAACGCGCAAAAACAGAAAGTACCACCGCAATTTCTACCGTAACAATGCTAAAACCCGTCTTTGCCAACCCCCATACCAAAACGATATTAAGTAGCCAATACACGATTTGCGCCGATGCGATTACATAACTTTTTTGACTGGCGGTTAGTAATACGCGGTATTTGGACAGTGTAAAAAAATCCAACACTCCTTTAGTTCCCAGCGCAAACACAACGAGTACAATCTGCCAGGGTGCAAGTTGCAACGTTGTGGCAAGAACAGGATATAACATCGCTAACAGACAAATAAGTGCCAGAAAAATATATCCCGAAACTTGATAAAACTTTTTAGCGGCAGATAAAATCCCATTTATCGCTGGGATATTATGCTCGGCTAGTGGTTTATAAAGCGCGTAAATGCTTGCGCCCGAAATTCCCGCCTCAACCAATACAAAGTAAGAAATAAATTGCGTAACCGAAACGATAAATCCGTTAATTTCTGACCCATAAACCGATAGCAAAATCCGCGGAATAATAAATGCCGCTACCATGGATACTATTTGCTGTAATGCCATGGTAAACGAGTTATGTAAAAATAATTCCGTTCGTCCTTTCATTTAGTGATTTCTTGTAAATAAGTCAACGCTTTTTGACGCTGCTGTTCTATTTTTTTATTTACGTCATCCCATGCGATAGGTTTATCATATTGCGTGGTAAAATTTGTATAAATACGATCCTGCAAGCCCGTAATTTCCAACAAATTATTCAAGCGAGAATTAACGGGCATTTCTTCCGGCAATCGTCCTAGAAAAAAGGATTTATTAAAATTGACGCAAAAGGCAAATCCGTGGAATGAATTTGTCACCACGTAAGCCGCATTTAAAAACAAACCTAGCCATTCTTGCGGCGTAGGTGTAATGTGTTGAGCAGGCACACGATGGTGAATATCTAAATTGCTTGAAATATATAGCAATTTCATTCCCTGTGCCTGTGCTAATCTACGTGCAAACTGAGTCAAACGCAGGTCCTTATACATCATGTATAAAAGTACATAATTCCCTTGTTTCTTCGGTGTTACCGCAAGTGTAGTCCACTTATCTTTTGTTAGAAGTAAAGTCGGGTCTAAATGAACTTGTGCTTCACGACCGGTAAGAGCTTTAACAATGTCCGCCCCTTGTTTTTCTCGTACCGAAAGATGACTCAAATGATTTAGGTTCTTCTGTATAAAATTTCGTTCCGTAGCAGATAAATTGCTTAATTGCAACCCAAAGCTAGATGCATAAGAAGCGCATTTTTCAGATGGTGCAAAACTTAAAAAATAATTTGTGTCATTTAACGTGATCCGGATATTAAAAATTTGGTCACTACCGGCTAAAATTGTATCATAGGCTTGCGCGCAAGCGGCCAAATCGCGCGGATATACAGGTGGCATATCAGTTAAATATTGATTCCGAAATTGCTCAAAGAAACGTTTAAAATACAACGTAGATTTTTTTTCTATCCATCTATATATTGTTTTGAGAATAGAACCCTTCTGCGAAGGCATACGAAAATTTTTCGGCAAATGATAATTGATGATATGGGTAGTATTTCCCAAATCTGACAGCACTTTTTTAAGCGCATACGCTTGTAATAAAGCGCCGTAATTCTTGGCACGTTGAAAAGTAATAATCCCAATTCTAGTAGTATTCATCAATTAGTCCCTTAAAACATCTAACAACCAATTTACAGATTGTTGTTTTTTGGCTTCCAAAATCCGGCGCGCCTCACTAAAATCTACCATTTTATCATCCAATATGGTATTTTTATCGGTAATGTGTCGATTAGTTAATCCAAATATTTCTAATGTATCGGTAATGCGTGTATTCATAGAATCAGGCCCCGCATTATCATCGCGATTAAATACATAAAAATTCTTACCGAAATTAATCGAAAATGCCATTCCATGAAAGGAATCAGTAAAAACACACTGTGCACCATTTATCAACGCAATAAATTCCTTAGGACCGACATCATATAACCCCTGTCCTTTTAAATATTTATCAGCACTCCGTATATTATACATAATATAAGGCAAGTGGATAATTTCATAACCATATTTGTATGCATATTCCTGTGCCTTTTGACGTTGCCAAACAGATTTACTTCCCAAAAAATAACAGAAGATATACGGCCGTTGCGGCACCGGTTTCGGGTTGGAAATTTCAAGCCACTCTTTTGGCGATAACAAAAGAGTAGGGTCTAACACAACCGTCGCTTTTTTATCCGTAATGCGCTCTATATATTCTTTAAGTGTTTTTTCACGCACGCTAATATTGGTAAGATAAGATAACTTTTTTACGAATGTATCTTCCTCTCCTTTAAAATAACGCATATTGGTACTAGCCGCATAGGAAACCACCTTTTTCCCGTTGTGTACAAACTCTCCAAAATAAACAAAATGTGGCAGCAAATCAGTATGCCAAATTTGGTCACTTCCTACCACAAAAATATCATAAAATTTATTTGTTTGCTTAATTGTAGTGTTATTATAGACCTGGCTTCCATGTGGAATTTGTTGTAAGAATTTATCCGCAACTTGGTTTTGAATATGTAATTTATGCCTAATATTCCACAAACGTAACGGCGATAATTTGTTTCGGATATATCGATATATTAAGGATAATGTTACCTTACGAGGATGAAACCGCCGATATACCGGATAAGCTAATGTATCATAGACTTTATAATTAAATAAAATTTGCTCTGCCTGATACCCATTTTGTCGCAAAAAATAAGTCAGTGCATAACATTGCAACAAACCTCCAATATTTCGTTGTTGGAAAAACATCGTCAAAATACCAATTTTTTTCATAGATATTCCTGTTCCATCATTTTGCCTACTACCTTTGAATCAAATCCGACTTCACGCAACACATTGCTTTCATCTTTACGAACATAATTTTTAGTTATCTGCGAAACAACGTCTGCCCATATTTTAGGGGATTTTTCCAAAGAAACAGGCTTGGCATTACATATAAAGGCCTCTTTTGGAATAATATCAGACATTATACAAGGTAAACCACTACATTGTGCTTCAATAGCTGCAATACCCAAACCTTCGTATAAAGATGGAAAAACAAACACATCAAAAGCTTGATATATATCTTGTATATCGCTACATGCACCCATAAAAAGTATTGAATTAATAATTCCCATTTGTTGGGCTTTCTTCCTTATTTCTACTTCCGTATCGCCAACCCCCACCAATACGAGATAAGCCTGTGGATTCTCTTTATATATTTCTGCAAAAATATCTAGTAAAAAATCATGATTTTTTTCCCTGGAAAAACGTCCTACATGGCCTATAACAAATTTATTTTCCAAATGTAAACTAGCTCTTTTTTGAAGCCGTACAATAGGATTATAAGCAAATTTCCCCAAATCAATTCCATTTCGCACTACTATAAACGGGCAATGTTTTCCGTATAAAGTATACCCTGCATTTATAGAAACGGCCAAACGATGTGTTACAAATAAACGATTAAAACCACGCACTACAGGGCGTAAAAAACGAAAACGATGAGAGGTATTTCCATCTGAATAATGAGAAATAGAAAACCGTTTTTTGATGCCAACAAGTTTAGCTATTAAACAATCTATTCCACTCCACCAATGATTATGAGTTTGAAAAGCCACATAAGGACCGTTCTCTTTTAAAGTCTTATAAAGTTGCCAATAAAATTTTAATTTTCCGCTTAATCCTTTGTTTACAGAAATCACAAAAATTCGCCCACCATTTTGACGTATTTCTTCCACTAAAGGTGTTTTATATTCCCGATCCACACAAAAATCAAACTGCAATTTCGTATGATCTATGTTTCGGTACCAATTCATAAATACACTTTCTGTTCCTGCCATATTAAGCCAATTTACTAACTGAAAAACACGTTTCATTTTTCCTCCACTTATTCCGCCCGTAAACAATAGCGCAATAGACTATTTAAACCAGGTAAACGTAGCACGCGCTTAATAAATTCCGCTTTCTGTGCAAACAACTTCCAAAGATTTTGCTTTGCAAAAGAAAGAGGCGGAGTACAAGATTTAGGAGATCGACTTTTTAGTAATAATAATGCTTCGGAAAAAATTTCTTTATATTGATTTTTTAAATCGCATAAAGCAATTAAGAAAACTGCAATTATTGCCGCATCAAAATAGCGATATTCAATGGCCTTTAACGCCTTATGATATTGATATTTTTTACATACCTCTATAAAAAATTTAACGGCATTATATGAGTCAATGCGCGGTTTCAAGTTACGTTGAGCAGTTACACCATTTGGATTTTGAAAATAGAAATAAAATGATTGAGGGGTATAAATAATCTTTTTGGCTTTAGGAAATAATATACATAAGGCTAAAAAATCTTCAGAGCGCACCCCTTCTTTAAAGTGAAAATCATTCAGAAATTTATGAGATAGCAATTTATTAGCCATACTAGTATCACCAAATGAATGTTCGGTAATAGCTAAAATAAGCGCCTGTTCATTTGAAACTAAAGTATAAGGGACTTTTAACAGTGGTTCGGGGCTAAAATTTGGTTTTTTAGGATAAGTATAAGTAATATTACAAACAACCATATCAGCGTGTTCTTGTTCAGCTAAAGCCAACATTTTTTCACACATATCCTGGGATATATAGTCATCTGAATCAATAAACAAGATATAATCACCTTTGGCGATTTTTAAGCCATTATTACGTGCATTAGATACTCCCGCATTATTTTGATGTATTACTTCAATGCGCTTATCTTTGGAGGCATATTCATCACATATGTGCGGACAATTATCTGGAGAACCATCATCTACCAAAATAATTTGTAAATTCCGGTATGTTTGACTAATTACGCTATCAATACAACGTTTTAAATAGTCTTCTACTTTATAAACAGGAATAATAATGGAAATCATTTGATTTTTCATATTTTCTCCATATTACATCGGCGAGAATTAATGATAAAAAACATAAAAAAAGTAAAGGTAATAAACGGTGTTGTAACGACATTGCTTTCAAAAAATCCCATAAAAAGCATTGAAAAGAAAGCATATAATGCTCTACGAGAAATGACATCTTGCTCTAAAATTGATTGGAAATAGGTTAGTGTTTTATTAATTAAAATAATTATAATAACAAAAAGAGGGCAGCCAAATAAACATAATAGATACATAAAACTATTATGTGTATCACCTGTATTCCAGATAACACTCCATGCCAATGATTCTCTTCCCATCCCTAATAAAGGATGTTGTCCTAGCCCTTTAAATAATTCTAACCAAATTGTTTCCCGCCCGGAAAATACACCCTTCCCCGGTTGGTGAAATACCCACGATAAATCCGCACGGAAGAAATTTAAATATAAATAGACATAGATAGCAGCAAAAACTATACCGCCAATTAATAATCCATTCATAATACTTTTATATATCAAAGGGCGTTTTATCCAATAATCAAAACAACATAATAAAGAGAAAAAGGCAGTTGCTAATAGCGTAGAACGACATTCTATCCTGTAAGATAATACAAACATAACTATAAGCAAAAAAACTATCCAACATTTATTAGACCCACGAAAGTAATGCCATAAAATCAAACTTATTAACATATAAAAATATGATTTTGCTATATCGTTTGGAGGCCATAAAAAAGGGGACATAATAAAATCAACTACATGATAATAACTTATGAAAAAAATTAAACCCAAAACGGGAATTAATAATAGACATTTAATTTGTTTATTAGATAAATAAAGAGAAGTAGACAAAACAATGAAAAAGATTAAATTATATATATGGATAGTGGAGGCCATATTGTCTATAAAGCGTTGTCCGCTATATAAACCTGATGTAACTGTTGCGAAGGGAAATAAAGAAGCGAACATCGCTAATAATAATAAAGTTTTATGCTTTTGTATTTCCGGAAAATGGATGATAAAAAGTAGAATATTAATTGAAAATAAAATTAAACTTAGTGCACGAATAAAAACAGAATATGCCGGATAAAAAGAAATTACTAATGTACTAAATACAAACATAATTAAAAAAGCAAAAAATGTAAATGTGCCGCGATTAAACATAATATTCCTTATTTGTAAAAGTTGTTAGTATCTTCAAGGGTTCAATATCATTTACGCTATACCTTGCTTTTAAGTACTGTGTATCTGGGTTTTTACTGCCCCAAATATATTCTACATACGGACGGGGCGAATCATCAACATTCGCTTCAGAAAATAATACAGTCATTGGTTTATTAAAAGCATCAGCTATATGTAAAATACCTGTATCTACCGTCAAAACATAATCTGCTTGAGCAATCAAAGCCATAGTTTCTGTTAAATTAGTTGTATAAAAAACCGCTGTGTTAGTGGGAGTATTTTTATAGTATTTTTGATATGCCAAAATTACGACTTGATAATCAGTATTTTTTGTAAGCAGATTTAATATTTCTTCTATTCTTTTATTTGTTAAAGTGCGTGGAAATTTAGAGCCTTCTGGGTTAAAAACAAGTATCTTTCTGTTTTTGGGATTATGTTCCGCTAAGAAAATTAAAACTTCATTTTTTATTTTTGAAGAAACATACAAGTTATATTTCACTTCAAACGGACCTTTTGCCCCTAACATTTTGAGTGCTTTTATATATACCTCTTGTGTGATATGCTTAGGAACTTCTTCGGTCCATTTCAGTGGATAAGTAATAAAGTTATACCCTTCCGTATTGCAACTTAAAGTTTTATTTGCCCTCATAAAATACAGCAGGATTTGACGGAAAGGGGCATAGCCATTATGCGGTAAGTCCAAGAGTAAGTCATAGTGCCGATACCGAAAAGTAAATGCCATTAAAGCCAACCAAAAGAGTTTTTTGACTGTTTTTACCGGCATTTTGTAGATATGGCTTATATCGGGGTTATTTTCCAGCAATACCGCATAAGGTGCGCGAATTGCAACTTCTAATTGTGCCTGCGGATATAACTTTTTAATCTCGTGAATAAAGAAAGTTTCTATTACCGTATCTCCTACAGCACTACTTGGAAACAGAAATAAAATACGCCGTACTTGCTTGTTAGGTTTTTGACGGAAGTCATATAAAAAATTAAGTATTTTTTGTATAAATAATCCCATATCTAACGTAATGCCTGTTTGTAAAAAAAACTTCTTAACCGGTTTGGCATTAAAACCTGTACTATAAACCTAGCAGATAATGTGTAATAATACTCTTTAAAACTTAAAAGGCCCATTTTTCGCATTTCGTCAAACAACATTTTATTCATATGAAAATAATTCCATCCGCCACGTCGCCCGTACATAGAAGAATTAACTCTCATGTTTACTAAAATATCAGGCAAATTAATCGTTGTATAGCTTTTAGCAATAACACGTGCCCACATGTAATAATCTTCCAAAAGTTTAAATGCTTTAAAATTACCGCTGTCTAAAATTGCTGCTTTTTTAAACATAATAGTTTGATTGTTAAACGGCATACGGGTTTTGAGGTATTGTTTTATTTCTTCATGGGTTAAGGGCACTTTGCGTTCTGTAAGAGGGGTAAATAAATCTGCATCTACTTCTCGTATTTGCCCACCACATACAGCCAAATCAGGGTTAGCAGCAAAAGCAGCAAGTTGTTTTTCAAAACGATCTTTACAACAAACATCATCGGCATCCATTAAGGCAATTAAGTCATAAGTACATTTTGGAACAGCATAACCAAGTGCTGCCCCACGTCCAATATTTACAGGATGTGAAAGCACGCGGACCGTATTATCTTTAGTTGCTTCATCTAAGACCGCTTGTATCTCTTTACCAACAGGGCCATCCACCATAATTACGACTTCTGTAGGGCGGACAGTATTTGTTAAAACACTATCCAAAGCTTGCTTTACCCAAGCAGGATTATCTTTTTGATAAACAGACATTAATACGCTAAATTTCCGTTGCATAAATATTATTAATTGGCTTTTATAGTTACAGACGTCTCACCCCATACTACCCCTATTGTTAAATGTATATATTTATTATAGCAAAAATAGAGGATAGGCCAAAAGCCTACACTCCAGCAATAAAAATTCTGTTAAATTGAAATAGGCTAATTAACTTTAATACTTATTTGTTTGATTTT